>JBKJUF010000654.1:0-2941 GCA_046590445.1 Kofleriaceae bacterium | reverse complement strand
TTCCCCTCCCCGACCCACTTCACCTTCGCGGGATCGACCTTGGCGACGAAGAACTTCGAGCCGGCCTCGACGTAGGGTCGCAGCAGCGGCTCGGCGCCGGCAGGGATCTGGTACTTGTTCTGGCGCAGCCAGGTCTCGAGACCGGCGGCCTCGGTCGCCGACAGGATCAGCACCTGGTACTCGCCGACGTCGAACTTCGCCTCGATCTTCACGGTGGACGCCTTCTCGGACGCGTCGCCGCGCGACATCTTCGCCGATGGCGCCATGCTCGGCCGGGCCATCGAGTCGTAATCGCGGCGATCGACCGGCTGCGGACACGGGTCCTGCTCCCAGTACTCGACGAGCCGCGGCGAGCCGAGCGCGTCGATCCGATCGAAGACGTAGCGCGGCAGCGTCTTGACCTCGGATTCCTTCAGCACGACCGGCACGGGCACGACCATCGCGAAGTCCTCGAGCGGACCGCGATAGTCGTTCTGCATCGACAGCACCGTCCGCGTCCCGTCGCGCATCAGCACGACATTGGTCGCGTCGTTGAACATCTTCTTGTCCGAGCCGCTGACGTAGAAGCCGCAGAACGCGTGGGCGCTCCCGGCCGTGACTGCCAGCGCGACGGCTGCCGCGCTCACCGTGATCCCGATTCGCTTCATGTGATCTCCAAGGACAGGCCTTCCGTGTTCAACGCCCTGCCGTGAGGCGCGGTCTACGCCGTCTAAGGACGAACGCGAACGCAACGCCCAGGCCCAGCAACCCGGCGAGATTGCTCGCGCCACCGGTCGCGCACCCACAGCCCTGCGGCTTGCCGCGGAAGCCGGCTCCGCTCGGCAGCGGCTGACCGGCCTTGACCCCGATCTCCGGGATGTCCTGCGCGACGAGGTCGGGCAGCTTGACCTGGCCACGCGGCGCGAACGCGGTGTTGGTCGCCGGGATCGGGCCGGTGGCCTCGGCGATCTGCGAGCCATCCGGAGGTCCTCCCCAGCGCCCGCGCACCGGGCTGGCGCACGCGATCGCGCCGGTCCAGGCGTGACGGATCGCGTAGCGGCCCTGGAAGTTGTTCATGCCATCGGGGCGCGAGCGCTCCTCGAGCTTCTGCTGGCCATCGCGGAGCTCGCGGCCGCCGACGATCGGCGTCGCTGCCTTGAACACGAGATCGTTCGGCGCGCCGTCCTTGCCATAGCGCGCGTGCAGCCGGGTCAGCACGAAGCCGTAGCCCGCGCCGAGCACGTCGGCACCGAGCGTCTGGAAGTCGCTGCCGTCGAGCATCGGGCCCGGGCATGGATCGCAGCTCGCTGCATCCCACGCGTACTCGGTGACGACCGCGCCGGGGTTCTGCTCGACCGTGCGATCGAAGAGCGCGGCGTAGAACTCGCCGAACCGCTTGCGGACGTCGTCCCTGACGTCGAGGTTCGTCGGGATCGTGACGTTCTTGTAGTTCGCGACATCGTAGCGCTGGTTCGGCGCGAGGATGTTGACGATCAGGTCCTGCTTGTCCTTCGCGTTCGCGAGCCCGAGCCGGATCGGTAGCGAGAACTCGTCGGTGTCGTAGTGGAAGCGCAGCGGCGACAGCATCGCCTGACCGTTCACGAACCGGACCTTCTTCGGGTTGACCTTGGCGACGAAGAACTTCGAGCCGGCCTCGACGTACGGTCGCAGCAGCGGCTCGGCGCCCGCGGGGATCTTGTAGCGCTGGTCGCGCAGGTAGCGATCGAGGCCGGTCGACTCCTTCGCCGACAGGATCACGATGTCGTACTCGCCGACGGTGAACTGCGCCTCGATCTTGACGCCGTAGTTCGCGGCGCTGCCTGCCGACGCCATCTCGCTGGCCGGCGCCGCCGACATCATCATCCGCGGCTCGTGGGGGTAGTCCGGCTGGCACGGATCCTGTTCCCAGTACTCGACGAGCCGTGGCGCGCTCATCGCGTCGACCTTCGCGAAGACCTCCTGGGTCAGCGTCTTGACGTCCGTCTCCTTGAGCACGACGGGCACCGGGATCACCATCGCGAAGTCCGTCGGCGGTCCCTGGTAGTTGTTCTGCATCGCGAGCACGGTGCGCGTGCCGTGACGCATCATCACGACCTGCGTCGCGTTGTTGAACATCTCGCCGCCGGCGCCATTGATGTAGAAGCCGCAGAACGCCTGGGCGGGCGCTGGCGCGGCGAGCACGCCCGCGGCGAGCACGGCCGCGATTCCTGATTTTCGCATCGGTTTTCGCATCGGTTTTCGCATCGGTACCTTCCTGATCACGTGTTGGCGGTGACGCCGCGGGGCCGACGGCGTCGCCGCACGAGCAAGCTGACCCCGACCAGCAACGCCGCGCCGAGCAGGTCATTACGGTTCGTCGTCGCGCATCCGCAGCCCGACTTCTGCTTCGGAGCATCGCTCGGTGTCGGCGCCATGGCGCCGCCCGCACTCGACCCGGTGGTCGGCGCCGGGGGCTTCGTTGCAGCTGCTGACGCACCAGCGCGCAGATCGATCTCCGGGACGTCCTGGAGCACGGCCGATGCGAGCTGGACCTCGCCGCGCGGTGCGTACGCGAGATCGACAGCCGGCTTGATCGACGTGCCCTGCCAGCCCGGCCGCTGGGTGATCTGGTGCGGCGGCCCGCCCCACACGCCGCGCCGCGGATCCTTGCAGGTGATCGCGCCCGTCCACTTGTAGCGGATCGCGTAGCGACCCTGGAAGTTGTTGTGCGGCGCCGGCTGCGCGCCCTCCTCGAGCTTGCCGTTCGCGACGACGAACTCGCGCCCGCCGACGATCGCCTGGGCCTGCTTGAACCGCAGGTCGTCGGTGAGCTCCTTGCCGTAGCGCGCGTGCAGCCGCGTCAGCACGAAGTCGGCGCGATGGTAGGCGCGAGGCTGGTCGCGCGTGCCCTCGAGGACATCGCCGCCGAGCGTCATCAGATCCGCGGTGCTGATCACGGGGCCGGGGCATGGATCGCAGTTCG
>JBKJUF010000606.1:0-4755 GCA_046590445.1 Kofleriaceae bacterium | reverse complement strand
CAGATGGTCGTATCGACCAGCTTCGGAGACTACGACAGCAACAAGATCTACCTCTCGCTCGACCTCGCCGCCAAGTACCGCGGAGTCGGTGATCTCCGGATCGGACACGAGATCCTGCCCCTGTACGCGGACAAGGCCCCGGCCCGGCTCGGCGGGAAGGCCCGCGCGTCATAGTTTCAGCGGGTTAGCTCGCTACTCCACGCTCGGGCAGGCTTGCGTTTCGGCCCGTGGATCCCTATAAAGCGTGGCTCACGTCCGAGCGACTGGCGACGCGAGGCGTCGTAACCGAGGTCTCCCATGAAAGATTCTGCCAATCACCCGCACTATCGCCCCGCCCGCATCAACTGCGCCTGCGGAGCCATCCACGAGACCTTCTCCACTCGTGGAGACCACGGTATCGACATCTGCTCGGCCTGCCACCCGTTCTTCACGGGCAAGCAGAAGCTGATGGACACGGCCGGCCGGATCGACCGCTTCAACAAGAAGTACGCGAACGTCACCGCGGGCAAGACGCCCGAGGCGAAGACCGACGCGAAGCCCGCCGAGACCAAGTAGTCTCGGGGGCCTCGGCCCATGTTCGAACAGCAGAGTTTCAAGGACAAGATGTCGGCGCTCGAGCGCCGGCATGAGGAGCTAGGCTCGCTTCTCGGCACGGCCGAGGTCATCAGCAAGCGAGCCGAGTTCCTCAAGCTATCGCGCGAGCACTCCGAGCTCGATGCGCTGGTTCCGGCGTGGAAAAAATACGAGAAGCTGCTCGCCGACCTCAAGCAGGCGAAGCAGATGGTCGACGCCGAGACCGACTCCGAGCTGCGCGAGATGGCGCGCGAGGAAGCCACGCAGCTCGAAGGCCAGAAGCTCGACGCCGAGCAGGCGATCAAGATCCTGCTCCTGCCGAAGGACCCCGCCGACGGCAAGAACGCGATCATCGAGATCCGTGGCGGCACCGGCGGTGACGAGGCAGCGCTGTTCGCCGGTGACCTCTACCGGATGTACACGCGCTACGCCGAGCGTCACGGCTGGAAGATGGAGGTGATGTCCATCAACGAGGGTAGCTCCGGCGGCTTCAAGGAAGTGATCGTCCTCGTCGACGGCAAGGACGTGTTCTCCAAGATGAAGTTCGAGTCCGGCGTTCACCGCGTGCAGCGCGTGCCTGCCACCGAGGCGCAGGGCCGCATCCACACCTCGGCGGCGACCGTCGCGGTGCTGCCCGAGGCCGAGGAGGTCGACGTCAAGATCGACGAGAAGGACCTCAAGATCGACACCTATCGCTCGAGCGGCGCCGGCGGCCAGCATGTCAACACCACCGATTCTGCCGTGCGCATCACGCACCTGCCGACCGGCGTGATCGTCGCCTGCCAGGACGAGCGCTCGCAGATCAAGAACCGCGCGAAGGCGATGAAGGTCCTGCGCTCGCGGATCCTCGAGGCCGAGCGCGAGCGCCAGGCGCAGGCCGAGGCGGCGTCGCGCAAGTCGCAGGTTGGCTCCGGCGATCGCTCGGAGAAGATCCGCACGTACAACTTCCCGCAGGATCGGGTGACCGATCACCGGATCGGGCTGACGAAGCACAACCTGCCCGCGATCATGGACGGCAACCTCGACGACATCATCGAGGCCCTGCGCGCGCACGATCAGGCCGAGCTGCTGAAGCTCCAAGCCGGCGGCTGATGCGGCCGGGCGTGCTGGTGGTGGCGGTCGCGATCGCCGGCTGCGATCACCCGCCGCCGCTCGCCTCGTGTACCGACGACCTGCGCGGGGTCTATGTCGTAGATCCGGGCAGCGCCACCGAGGCGCCCGGCGACATCCGCCGCTGGATGGTGCTCGATCATCGGGTCACGCTCGAGGCCTATCCGCTGTTCGACGATCGAGACCGCGCGTTGCCCGGCCTCGAGATCGCGCCGCGCGTGCTCGATCTGCGCCGCGAAGGCGACTCGCTCGCGGGCGAGATGCGCCGGCGCTACCTGCGTGGTGCCGACCGCTGCGAGGCCAGGGCCACCGTGCGGATCACCGCGTGCCGCGGCGAGACGCTCGAGCTCGTGCTCGCCGATCCGGTGCCGCCGACCGGCTTTACGCCGTGCACGTGGGGCGAACTAGCAACCTCGCGCCGCGAGCGCTGGTCGCGCGTGGCGAACACCGCGGTCCGCTGAAGCCTTACTTGACGAGCTTCTCGAGCGCCGTCTTCATCTTCTTGTACTCGCCGTTCGGATCGCGCTCCTTGAAGCCGGCGTGCACCATCCGCACGATGCCCTTCGGATCGATCACGAACGTCGAGGGCATTGTCTGCGCGCCGTAGCGTGCCGCGACCGCGGACTTGTCCTGCGGCAGGTAGACGACGACCATGTTCTTGAGCCCGAGCTTCTTGTGGAAGCGCTTGCCGTCGGCGATGTCGTCATCGAGCGTGAGCGCGACGAACGTCAGCTTGGTCTTGAGATCGGCGGCGACCTTGTCCCACGCCGGGAGCTCCTTCTTGCAGGGCACGCACCAGCCGGCACCGACGGTGACAAACAGCCAGCGGTCCTTGTAAGACTTCAGCTTGACCGCGCGGCCCGTGCCATCGGTCGCGACATCGAGCTCGACCAGCCGGTCGCCAACCTTGAGGACATCGGCCTGCGCCGGCGCCGCCACGAGCCCGAGCAAGCCGAAGACAATCAACGCGCCGAAGACGGTAGATGACATCGGCGCGCGCATGGAGGTCAGACGGCGCCCGAGGGTCATCGATTCACCGCGACTTCCTCGTCGATCCACATGCCGATGTACTTGGGACTCAAGGGTCCTTCGTACTTGCGCTCGTTGAAGAACAGGGTCGGGGTCGACTCGACGCCGGCGGCCTCGCCTTGCGCCTTGTCAGTCTCGACATGGGCCGCCGCGGCGGCGTAGTCCGCGTCGAACTTCGCGAGATCGAGGCCGAGCTCCTTGGCGTAACCCGTCACCGCATCCTTGTTGTGGATCGGTGACTTCGCGAACAGCAGCGCGTGCATCTCCTTGAACTTGCCCTGCTTGTGCGCCGCGAGTGCCGCCTGCGCCGCGCTCTTGGAGTCGGGCCACTTGCCGAGCGGATACATCAGGAAGTACTCGACGAGCTTGCCGGCATTCTCCTTCGCGATCTGGTCGAGCATCGGCTTGAACTGCGCGCAGTGCGGGCAGGCGTAGTCGAAGAACTCGACGATGCGGACCGGGGCATCATCGTTGCCGACGCGCGGCGCCTTGCTGACGTCGAGCTTGACGGTCTTCGCGGACTCGTACTTGTGCGCGTACTCCTGGCGAAGCTGGTCCTCGGTGGCCTCGTCCTCGACGAGCGCGGCCACGTAGCGCACCGCGAACGGTGCGCGCTTGCACGACGTGTCGCTTGCGAACGAGGTCCGCAAGCTGTGGGTCTTGCCGCAGGGCGACTTGAGCGAGCCGACCAGCTGATAGAACTGTTTCTGCTTCGCGGCGTCGAGCTTGCTGACGTCGATGCCGGCGAGCGGCGTCGTGTCCTTGGCCGCGCCTGGGTCCGTACGATCGAGCGCGTTGATCGCGCCAGTATCCGCTGGCTTGCTGGTTTTCTTTTCGCACGCCCCGCCCATCAAGAGGGGCGCGCAGGCGCACACCATGGCCAGCAGGAAATGCCCCGGAATCCGTGCAGTTGACACCGCCCGGTTGTAGTGCACGGACCCCGCGTTTGCAACGAACGTCGTGCCGCTCCCACGCCTTGACGAACCGCGTCACCGAAGGTATCAGGTCTCTGAATGACGGTTCATTCAGCCGCCGATGGAGGCCCAGGTAGTGGATCGGATCGCGGTGGCGACAAGCGCTCGCGCATCCTTGGCGCCGCCGAGCGAGTGTTCGCGCGGCGCGGGTTCTTCGCAGCACGGGTCTCGGAGATCGCGAAGGACGCGGGCGTCGCGGACGGCACGATCTACCTCTACTTCAAGAGCAAGGACGACCTGCTGATCTCGTTGTTCGAGAACCGCATGAAGCAGGTCAACGACGTGCTGCGTGCCGCGATCGCGAGCCCACCCGGCGGTGCACCGGCGAGCGCGGTCGACCAGCTGCGCGCGTTCATCAAGGCGTACCTCAAGCTGGTGCACGACGAGCCGGCTGCCGCGGAGGTCCTCACGATCGAGCTCCGGCAGTCGAGCAAGTTCATGAAGGAGTACGAGAACCCGCAGTTCGCGGACTTCTTGCGCATGCTCGGCGGGCTGATCGCAACGGGTCAGGAGCGCGGCGAGCTCGATGCCACGATCCCGGCGCACGTCGCCGCGCGCATGATCTTCGGGATGCTCGACGAGCTGGCGCTCGCGTGGGTCCTCGCGAAGCAACCGCTGCCCGCTTCGCCAGCGGGAGCAGGCTCGGCGATCTCCGCCAAGGCGCCTGGTACCCGCCCGAAGAAGTTCGATATCGTCCGCGCGGCTGACTGGGTCGTCGCGCTCGTCATGACTGGACTCGTCTCATCCCCCGGGGCCGGAAACGAATTCCGGCCCCTCCACTCGGGCCCCGCGAAGAAGGAGAAATCACCGTGAAGATCTTGGTTCCCGTGAAGCGGGTCCCCGACCCGACGCAGAAGGCGAAGCTCAAGGACGGCCACATCGATCTCACGGGCGCGTCCTGGATCGTCAACACGTTCGACGAGTACGCCGTCGAGACCGCGCTGCGGCTCGTCGAGAATGGTGCGGATGGCACGCGCCTCCCTGGTGCCGAGATCATCGTGGTCTCGATCGGCCCCGCGGACGCAGCAAAGGAGATCCGGACGTGCCTCGCGATGGGCGCGGATCGTGC
>JBKJUF010000584.1:0-21827 GCA_046590445.1 Kofleriaceae bacterium | reverse complement strand
TCCGCTCCGGCGAGCTCTCGGCGCGCGCGTATGGCTGCGATCTGTCCTACGACTACGTCAAGCTCAACGCCGATTACACGTCGCTGCTCGTCGAGGCGCCCGGGGGCGGCATCGCGAAAGACGACCGGCTCGGCAACTACAGCCCGGCGTTCAAGCGCGCATTGCTCGTCGAGGCGCTGTCGTACATCTCGCGGTTCCGCGGCAAGCGCTGCGTGATCAAGTACGGCGGCGCGGCGATGGTGCGTGACTCGCTCAAGCGTTCGTTCTGCGATGACGTGCTGCTGCTGCACTCGGTCGGGCTCGCGCCGATCGTCGTCCACGGCGGTGGGCCCGAGCTGGCGAAGGCGTTCGAGCAGTACGGTGGCCGCGAGCTCGTCGACGGCATGTTCCCGGTCACGTCGGCGGACGAGCTGCTCGTGGTCGAGCGCGTGACCGACCAGATCAATGCCGAGCTGGTCTCGCAGCTCAACCGCCGCGGCCCACACGCGGTCGGGCTCTCGGGCAAGGACGCCGGCCTCCTGCGCGCGAAGAAGCTGGTGCGCGTGGACGGCCGCGATCTCGGTCAGGTCGGCGAGCTGGTCGCGGTCAACCACGTGTTCCTCGAGTCACTGGTCTCGCAGGGCTACATCCCGGTGCTGTCGCCGATCGGCATCGGTCCCGATGGGGAGACCTACGATCTCGACTCCGATGCGGTCGCCGCCGAGGTCGCGCGCGGCGTCAAGGCGGACAAGCTGATCTACCTGTCGAACGTCGCCGGCGTGATGGATGCCGGCGATCTGGTCAGCGAGCTCACAGCGAGCGAGCTCCGCACCAAGCTCGATGCCGGCGTGATGACCGGTGGCATGGCGCTCAAGGCTGCCGCGATCCTGCACGCGCTCGGTGGCGGCGTCCGCGCGGTCCACCTGATCGACGGCCGCGCCCCGCACACGATGGTCGCCGAGCTGTTCACCGACACCGGCGTCGGCACGATCATCCGCCCGGACGCATCGCCGGACGCGTCACCGAACGCCTGATCGGGCGGCGCTACTTGCGCGGCGCGACGTGCACCAGCGTGTGCTTGCCGTCGGGGAACTCGACGTCGATGCGCTGGGCCATGCACGACAGCACCGTGCCGCGACCGAACTTCGGATGCTCGACGAGCTCGCCGACCGCGAAGGTCTGGCTGGCGGCGTAGGGACGCACCGGCTGCTCGAACGCACGCCACGCGATCCGCGACAGCTCGCTCAAGCTCTCGAGCAACGACGCGGCGAATGGCTCCGGCATCTTCGGGACGCGGGCGTCGCACACCCGGAGGATCGCGACGTCACGCGGCGTCAGCCGCAACGTGACTGGCAGATCGATCCGCGTGGCGGCCTCGGCACTCGCCTGCTCGAGCTTGGCCTTCGCGCGATCGATCGCCGCGCGCGAGATCCGGTCGAACACCGCGGTCCTCGCCTCGTGCAGCGCGCGTTGCACCGCGTGGCTGGCGTCGAGCGGAACCTTCGGCTGCTTGATCATGCGCATCGCGCGGTCATCGAGCTGCAGGGCGATCTTGTCGAACGTACCGAGCTGGCTGGGGTCGCAGCGCTTGCGCGCGTCCGCGACGATGGTGTCCCGGAGCTGCGGCACGGCGAGCGCGTCATCGATCACGCTGGCGAGCGCGGCGACCATCGCGGTCTTGACGGAGTGATCGAGCGTGATCGTTCGATCGGGCTCGTCGACCAGCGTCAGCCCGAGCGCCGCGACGACACAATCGGCGACCTGACGCGGCTTGGCGACACGCGGTCCACCACCGTCGAGGTTGGCCGCGTCGAGCTGAGTGACGAGCGCCGCACTCACGGTCGGGTGGTCGGCGAGCGTGGCCCGGTCCGAGAGATCGAGAGGCGTGTACGTGTGCTCGAGCTCGGCGAGCAGGCGGTCGAGGCCCGCATGCATGCAGGTGTCGAAGAACCCGACGAGCACTGCGCGCGCAAACGAGGCGCTCGGCGTTCCGGGCTTGCGGCTATCGAGGAGCCGCGTCGCCAGCTCCTGCAGCAACCGGACGCTGGGTTTCGGAAATTCGAGGACTGCCATCGGTCGGCAGCATACGCGGAGCCGGTGACCGGGCGCGGGTGGCGACCGGCTACTTCTTGCCGGCGCTCGAGTACGGATTGTCCATGGCGGTCGGCGTCGCCTTGTTCTCGGCGATCGAGAACGACTCGGCATCCGACGGGAACGCGCCCGCGCGCACGTCCGCGACGTAGTGCTGGACGGCGTCCTTGATGCGCTGGCCCATGGTCTCGTAGCGCCGCACGAACCGTGGCTTGAACGTCTCGTCCATGCCGAGCACGTCGTACGAGACCAACACCTGGCCATCGCAACCGGTGCCCGCGCCGATCCCGATCGTCGGGACCGCGACCGCCGCGGTGATATCGCGCGCGATGTCCGCCGGGATTGCCTCGAGGACGATCGAGTAGACCCCGGCCTCCTCGAGCGTCCGCGCATCGGACAGCAGGCGCTCGCGCCCGCCGACGTCGCGGCCCTGCACCTTGAACCCACCGAGCTGGTGGTAGCTCTGCGGCGTCAGCCCGATGTGGCCCATCACCGGGATGCCGGCATTGACGAGCTTCTGCACGAGCTCGGCGTGGACCGCCCCGCCCTCGAGCTTGACCGAGTGACAGGCGCCGTCCTTCATCAGCTTGCCGGCGTTGCTCACGCCTTGCTCGTGCGACGCCTGGTACGACATGAACGGCATGTCACCGACGACGTGCGCGCGGCGTGCCCCGCGCCCGACGGCGCGGCAGTGATACGCGATCTCGTCGAGCGTCACCGGCAGCGTGGTGTCGTGACCTTGCACGACCATGCCGAGCGAATCGCCGACGAGCAGGACATCAACGCCGGCTTCATCGAGCAGGCGCGCGAACGTCGCGTCATAGGCAGTGAGCATCGCGATCTTCTCGCCGCGCTCCTTCATCTGCCGGAGGGTGTGGATGGTGACCTTCGTGGTCTTCATTCCGCCCGACCTTTCTTCTTCTGATCGGCATGCCGTCCTCGGGTCACGCGTCGCACCATGCGACTACGCGCTCGTTGGCTGCCGTCCTGCTGTCATAGCATCGTTCCCCACGCGCCGGACAAGCCTGTGGAGAGCGGCCACCAACGCCTCGCGACTTCGGCGTTTTTCGTTGCGCGCGACCGTTGCACCACCCGTGCGCCCGCGCTCGGGGTCAGACGCAACTTGCGCAACTTGCGATCTGCAACCGCGCGAGATCACGAGTCGCGAGGGTCACACATCGCCGGCAGCGAGCGGACCGAGGCCGTCGGCATCGGCACCGAGGTATTCGGCGGTCTCGCCGTCATCGCGCTCGGCGTGCTGGCGCTGTTCGGCGTGAGCCCGCTGACGCTGCTGCCGGTCGCAGCGCTCGTGCTCGGCGTCGCGCTGCTCCTCGGCGGTCCCGCGCAGCCGTAGATCGCCGAGGTCGCGCCCGCGTCGTCACCGCGCCGCTGGCATGTCACGCGCGATGCGGTGCGGACGTCGAGCGGCGTGATGGTGATGGCCGGAGTCGCGGCGATCGCGCTCGGCATCCTCGCGCTCGCGACCGACGGCCCGGTCCTGCTGCTGTCGCTGATCGCGATGGTCTGCATCGCGGCGGCGCTCGTGCTCGCCGGCGGCACGCTCGCGGCACGGTTCGCGCGCCGGTTCGCGTGACCCGGCCGCCGCCCGCGATCGAGTGATATACGTCGCGCATGCAGCGCGACCACGATGTCGTGATCGTCGGCGGTGGTCCCGCCGGCATCTCGACCGCGCTGCATCTCCAGGCGGCGGCGCCAGCGCTGCGCATCGTCGTGCTCGAGAAGGAACGCTACCCGCGCGAGAAGATCTGCGCGGGCGGCATCGGCGCGCGCGCGTTCAAGCTGCTCGAGAAGATCGACGTCTTCGTCGACTGCCCGTGCGTGCGGTTCGACGCGGTCGCGATGCGGGTCGCCGGCGAGACCGTGGTAGCGCGCGAGCCTTGGGCCGGCGTGGTCGTGCGCCGGCTCGAGTTCGATCACGCGTTCGCCAAGCTCGCGATCGAGCGCGGCATCGAGGTCCGCGACGGCGCCGAGGTCACCGCGATCCGCACCGCCGAGCACGGCGTGACCGTCGAGGTCGATGGCGAGGCGCTGACCGCGCGGGCCGTCGTCGGCGCCGATGGCGTCGGCGGCATCGTCCGCCGCCAGATCGGGTTCCCGCGCGGCGAGCTGCGCGCCCAGGCGGTCGAGCTCGACACTGGCGCCGCGCCCGGCGATCTGCCGCGCGACACCGTGGTGTTCGACTTCTCGACCACCGAGCTGCGCGGCTACGCGTGGGACTTCCCGACCCAGGTCGCCGGCGAGCCGCTGGTCTGTCGTGGTGTCTACGTGCTGCGCGACCCGCGGTCCCGCGAGCTCGCATCGCCCTCTGCCGAGCCGCGCACCCGACTCGCGAGCTACCTCGCCGAACGCGGGCTCGCGATCGCCGACTACCGGATCAAGCAGCTCGCCGAGCGCGGCTTCGAGCCCGGCGCCGAGATCGCGGTACCGCGCGTGCTGCTCGTCGGCGAGACTGCGGGGATCGACATCGCGACCGGCGAAGGCATCGGCCAGGCGATCGAGTACGGCTCGATCGCGGGACGCTACCTCGCCGACGCGCTCGCGCACGACGACCTCGGCTTCACCGACTGGCGGCGCACCGTCGCACACCATCACCTCGGCTGGCAGCTCGCGCTCCGCCACGCGTTGTATCGCGTGTTCTACAGCCACCGCCGCGCGCGCATCGAACCGCTGATGCCGCGCCTGCACCAGCTGTTTCGAGTCGGCGTGCAGGACTTCGCAGGCGCACCGATGTCGCGACTCGCGATCATGCGCGGCGCGGGCCAGCTACTCGCCGCGTACACGCGTGCGAAGCTCGCGTAGACGAATCGCCGCGGCTGCGCGCTTGCGCCAGACCGCCGCGCTCGTTACACCAGGGACGATGCGGTACCAGCTGTTCGTCGTCCTCGTGGTCATGTTGTCCAGTGCTGCCTGCAAGGACACCGACGCCGACCCGCCAGCGCCGGTGAAGCCCACCGCGAAGGTCGAGGCCAAGCCCGAGGTCCAGGCGACGGTGAGCCTGCCCGCGGACTTCCCGCTGCCGGCAACCGCGGGTCGCAAGCTCGCGCGGTTCCACGACCGGCTCTCGATGACGACCTGGCAGTACGACTATTCCGACCTCGCCCCCGCCGACGTCATCGCGAAGCTCCGCTCCGGCATGACCGTGCCGGCCTTCGCGGTCGGCGAGGCCACCAGCGATGGCGACGTCGAGCACCTGTTCGCGACCCACGGCGGTCGCCAGTACGCGATGGCCGCGACGCGCACCGGCAACGTCACCGCGCTCACCATCCGCTCGTTCCCCGAGGCCGGCCCGACGACCACACCCGCACCGCCGATCTATCCGACGAAGTTTCCGTTCCTCGCCGGCGGCACCGCCTCGCACGCGCGCGACGGCAACGAGCTCAAGATCGCGTACCAGACCGCGGCCGCCGACGTCGAGCTCGCGCTCGTGCTCGCCGCTCGCCGCGGCGGCTGGCAGTGCACCGGCGGCCACGGCAAGCCGACCACGTGCACCCAGAACGCCACCACCGTCGCGTTCACCACGCAGGACGTCCCCGGTGGTAGCCTGCTCAGCGTCTCGACGCGCTGACGTTCAGCGGCCGCGCGTTCTCGCGGGGATCAGCGCTGCCACGCCGCGGTCGCGCTGCGGATCTCCGCGGCGCTCGCGCCGACATCGACCGGCACGGGTCGCCCGGTGATCCGCTCGAGCGCGCGCTTCGCGTAGTACCGCACCAGCGGATAGTCGTGCGCGAGGTGGGGCGCGAGGAGGCCGATCGCGGCCCTGTCGCGGAGCTCGCCGAGCACGCCGATCGCGACCGCCTGCTCGTGCGGCTTGCCGCGCTGGAGCGTCGCGCGGATCGTGTTGACCGCGAGGTCGTCGCCGTAGAGCGCGCGCAGCGCGTTGCGATCGGCGCGCTTGCCCCACCAGCGGTCCATCGTCGACGCGAGTTGCTCGACGCTCTGATCGGCGTGGCACAGCGCGCACTCGAGAGGCCGGTCACCACCGACGCGCGCTGGATCGTTCGGCGAGCCGATGCGGTGATAGCGCACGAGGGCGTAGTCGAGCCCCATGTTCTTCTTCGGCATGTGGCAGCCGACGCACGACGAGCCGGCGCTCGTGCTGGCGTGGTGCGTGTGCGCGGCAACGTCCGCGCCGATGTCGGGGTGACACGTCGTGCACGTGTGGTTACCCGCGGTCGTCGCGAGCTTGGCGAGCCGCGCCGGCGGATCGGCCGCGTGCGGATCGTGACAGGTCGTGCAGGTCATCGCGCTCGCGCAGCCGCCGAGCATATAGTCGCGGCCCTCGCCCGAGTTCGTCGTGCTGCCGCCCGGGTTCTTCGTGCGCTCCCCGCCCTCCCACGTCCACGGATAACGCGTGAACAGCACGGTGTGGCACTTCGAGCAGGTCTTGTTGATCCACTGCGCGCGCGAGCCGTACTGGCCCGGCGGTGGCCGCAGCTCGAGCAGGTTGCTCCGCGCCGCATACGACGGCAGGACCTCGGGGGTGGCCGCGTGGACGCGCGCGCCGTTGTGACAGGCCTCGCAGCCGATGCCGAGCTCGACGAGCTTGTCGCCGCCGAGGTGCGCCTCGCTGGTCTCGGCGGCCGCGCGCAAGGTGTCGCGTAACGACGCGCCCGCCGGAGGATCGCCACCGAGGAAGCGGATCTCCGCGGCCAGCGCACGGGTCAGGCCTGCGTCGTCGAGCGAGCTCGCGGTCCACGCGCGGCGCTTTGGGATCACGCGGTCGGAGAGCTTGCCCTGGTAGCCCGGCAGGCTCGGGCCGTAGAGCTCGTCGTAGAGCATCGTCGCGAGCGGCAGCGTGTTGTGGCAGCCGATGCACTCCTTCGACCACACCGCGCGCGTCGACATCGCGGGGCGCTCCTTCACCATCACCGAGTAGCCCTTGTAGCGCCACGCCTGCTCCGCGAACACGTAGGTCGCGGGCAGCACGCGCTCGACGCCGCCGTTGACGTCGATGCCGACGAAGTCCTCGCGGTAGCGGCCACCGATCACCTTGGTCACCCGGAACCGCTCGCTGCCTGCCGGGGTCACGACGCGGACGAAGCGCACGCCACCCTCGAGCTCCATGGTCGCGACGTCGCTGCCGACCCGCAGCGCGGCGCCATCGAACGGCGCGCGGATGGTTGCGGTGGCGATGTCGCGCGTCATGTTGCGCATCGGCGACGCGGCCCAGCTGTCGTGGATCGCGGCGTGGCAGTCGGCGCAGGCCTCCGAGGTCGCGTAGTCGCCGCGCAGCACGTTGCTCGCGACGAGCTCACCGCCCGGCTTCAGCCCACCGGGTGCCGGCCGCGAGCCACATGCGGCGATCGAGATCACGACGCCGACGCCGCCGATCCAGCCGACCAACCGGTGCACCTGACGGTTCTACCGCGCCGTCGCGATCTCGGGTCAGGCGCTGCGCCGGAAGTGGTGACGGCCGGCGAGGCCCTCGGCGGACATCGCAGACATCACCGCAGGCCGCTGCGCGATCCGTTGCTCGTAATCGTCCAGGTTTGGCCAGATCTGGAGATCGAGACCAAACTTCTCGCACCACTGCAGCATCACGAACAGGTATCCATCGGCGACCGAGAACGTCTCGCCCATCAGGTACCCGCGATCGGACAGCACAGCCTGGAGGTACTGGAACCGATCGGCGATCTTGCCGCGCGCCTTCTGCGCGACGACCTGCGACGTGTCGGGCGCGAACAGCGGCGAGAACTGCTTGTGGATCTCGCTCGAGATGAAGTTGAGCCAGGCCTGCAGGTGGTAGCGCGCGAACGTGCCGTTCGGCGGCGCGAGCCCCTTCTCGGGCGCGAGGTCGGCGATGTACTGCACGATCGCCGGACCTTCGGTGAGGACATCGCTGCCCGGACCGTCGAGCTGGAGCGCCGGTACCGAGCCCCTGGGACTGATCGCGCGGTAGTCACCGCCACTGGCGGTGCGCTGGGTCCTGAGATCCACGCGCTCGAGATCGAACCGGCGATCCGCCTCGCGCAAGGCGATGTGCGGCGACAGCGAACAGGCGCCGGGGGCGTAATAGAGTTTCATGGGTCCGTCTCCTGGATCTTGATGACTTCATTGCGCATGCCATGTGGGCGACGTGTGGGATCAGCAGGCCTTCGCCCTACCCCCGTGTCGATCGGAGCGCGTCACGCAGCGTGCGGCGCTCCGATGGTGATCGGCGACAGATCCGTCGTTCCCGACCGCGGTTTCACCTACGTCATCGCAGCCACGGGCGTCACGCCGCGTGACACGCACGCACGATCGGGCGAGCACGCACGGCCGTACATCGGAAGAAGATGGCGATTACGGGCGGTTTTCGCTGCGTCATGGCGGCACGCGTGCTGCACGAGATGCGCGGACCATGCACCCCGTCGCGGCTCCCGAGCGTCGCCGTCTGCTCGACAAGCTGATCCGCGAGATCGCGAGGTCCGAGGCCCAGGCGGTCGAGCACGCGCCTCGGGAGGCCAAGCGAGTCGGCGAGGTCCCGCCGGTCATCGCGCTTCGCGAGGTCGCGCACCACGCCGACTCGATGCGCACGCGGTTCGAGACCTTGCTCCACGGTCACGACATCACGATCAACCGCGCCGGCCTCGGCGCCACGCTCTCGACCTTGCGGAGCCTGGTCGTCGATCGCGTGGTCGATCCGGAACGCGCATACCGTACCGCGCTGCTCGATCTTCGTCACGGCATCGACGTCGTCAAGTTGCTCCGCGAGATCGTGCGCGCGGAGGGACTGTTCGGCGTGATCCGCTGGTGTGATGACTGGCTCGGCGCACGTCGCGCGCAGCTGGCGCGCGTCGAGGCACAGCTCGGCTGGTATGCGGAGCACGCGGACGTCGAGAGCGGGATACCCGCAGCTGCTATCGAGGCGAAATCGTTCGAGGCCGAGAGCGCCCAGGACAACGTCGCGAGCGGTGTGTCCGAGATCGCGGAGCGCCCGTCGATCCTTGACTTCAAGTAACCTGGCACGCCGATCGCACTACCTCTGCGTGGCACGATCAGGACGAAGCAGACTTCAGCAACATCGACTGAACCTGCATACCTCGCGAACGACACGTCGAACGCGAAGTGCGAATCCCGATGGCGAGGTCACGTGGAATCGCGCACCTGATCGTGCCCTTATTTTCATGATCCTGACGCCGTAGAAAAGCGTGAGGTTGAAGGCGACCAAGCCGCGTATCCGGGCGAAACGCCCTAATGTTTCAGACCCGTGCACGCCGACTGGCAACACCTGGTCACCGCCAATCAGCTCGTGGTGGCGCTCGACCTTGATGGCACGTTGATTCCGTTCGCGCCGACGCCACAGGAAGCGCGCGTCGACGGCGACTCCGCCGCGTTGATCGCCGCGCTGGCCGCGCTCCCAGGCGTCACTGTCGGCGTGATCAGCGGTCGCCCCCGCGATCTCGTAGACGATCTGCCGCCGCGGTTTCCGACGGTGAAGTTCGCAGCGGAGCACGGCGTGTGGCGCCACTCGAACGGCGTCTGGGAAGCGTCGCTCGCGCCGATCCCGCAGCTCGACGAGATCGAGAGGGCGCTCACCGCGCTCGCGAAGAAGAACCCGGGCGCACTCGTCGAGCGCAAGTCGTGCTCGGTGTGCCTGCACTGGCGCCGCGTCGACGCCGAGCACCACGACGAGATCAGGACCACCGCGGAGACGCTCGTCGACGAGTGGCTCGAGACCCATCAGCTGCTCGAGCGGCTGCCCGTGATGGAGGCCCTCGAGGTCCGCCACCGCGGTGCGCACAAGGGCGACGCGCTCAACTGGCTACGCCAGCATGGGCCGACCGGCGCCCCACTGCTCGCGATCGGCGACGACATCACCGACGAGGACATGTTCGTCAGCCTGCGCGATCACGACGTCGGCATCCTGGTCTCCCAGCATCCCCGCCGCACCCAGGCATCGCTGCGGCTGCCGTCGATCAGCTCGGTCCACAAGTTCCTGCGATGGCTGGTCGACGCGCGCCAGCACCAGCCGACGGTCTCTTTCGATTCCCGGCCCGAGGAGCTCGTCGTCGCCCGGGGTCCGAAGCTGCCCGCCGAGACCCGGCTGCTCGTGGCGTCGAACCGGCTGCCCGCCGTGCCGTCGACCGATCGTAAGCGCGAGGTCGGTGGTCTGGTCTCCGCGCTGATCCCCGCACTGACCGAGCAGAGCGGGATCTGGCTCGGCTGGAGCGGTGCCGAGCGCGATCCCGGCCTCCGGCTGCGCGTCGAAGATGGCGAGGCGTTCACGCGCGCGCAGTTCGACTATCCGCTGACCTGGCGCCAGCGGTTCTACTCCGGGTTTTGCAACCAGAGCCTGTGGCCCTTGCTCCACGCGTTCCTCGGGCGCGTGCGCTACGTCGACGACGAGTGGGCCTGCTACGTCGACGCGAACCGCGCGTATGCCCAGCTCGTCATGCAGGCCGCGGGCGCGGGCAGCGATGTCTGGGTCCAGGACTTTCATCTGATGCTCGTCGGCCGCGAGCTGCGACGCGGCGGCCATCGCGGCCGCACGGGGTTCTACCTCCATGTCCCGTTCCCGCCGCTCGACGTCTTCGAGACGATGCCGTGGGCGAGCGAGGTGATGGCGGCGATCCTCGAATACGACCGGATCGGCCTGCAGAGCTCGCGGTGGTGCGACAACTTCATGCAGACCGCGCGCGGCCTGCTCGGTGCCGAGGCCGAGACACGCGCGAAGGATCGCGTCCGCGTGATCCCGGTCGGCATCGATCCCGATCGGTTCGCCGACGACGCACTCGGGACCCCGAACGACGAGCTCGGCTCGTTCGAGGCGATGCTCGGCGGCAGAAAGCTCCTGCTCGGCGTCGATCGCCTCGATTACTCGAAGGGGATCCCCGAGCGCCTCGAGGCGTTCGCGCGGCTGCTCGAGCGATATCCGGAATGGCGCGGCAAGGTCTCGTTCGTCCAGGTCTCGGTGCCGACGCGCTCGGAGGTTCCCGAGTACGCCGAGCTGCGCGGCAAGGTCGAATCGCTGGTCGGCCGGATCAACGGCGCGTTCGGCGAGGCCGACTGGACGCCGGTCCGCTACCTGTACCGGTCCTACGATCAATCCACGCTCGCGCGGCTCTACCGGATCGCCGCGGTCGGCCTGGTGACGCCGCTGCGTGACGGCATGAACCTGGTCGCCAAGGAGTACGTCGCGGCGCAGGATCCGGAGGACCCGGGCGTGCTCGTGCTCTCGAAGTTCTGCGGTGCCGCCGAGCGAATGACGCTCGCGATGCTGACAAATCCGTATCACGTCGACGGCGTGGCGGCTGATCTCGACACCGCGCTGCGGATGCCACGCGAGGAACGGGTCGCTCGACACGGCGCGCTCCGTGCCGTGGTGTGGAAGGAGACCGCGAGCGCGTGGTCGACGAACTTCCTCCACGCGATGCGCGCCTGAATCACCGTGTGCCAACCGAGATGGAGCGAGCACGCGAACGCTTGCGAGCGGGATACAGCAGGCCGCGCGCGAGGTCGACGGCGGCTGCGCGGCCGCGGTACAACGTGGCGCGCTGATCCACGGAGCCCTGCATGAAGTCTGCGAAAGCCGCCGCCGAGTCTGCCGCTTCCGGCGACGTCCGGACGCCGAGCCCGCGCATCTCGGTCGACGGTCGCCGCCGTGTCGTCGCGATCGCGCTGCGACCTGACGTCGACGGTGGCCGTTATCCGGTCAAGCGGCTGCAGGGCGAGCTGCTCGAGGTCGAGGCCGATCTCGTTGCCGACGGTCATGACGTGCTGCGCGCGATGCTCCGGCATCGTCACGCGAGCGCCGAGAGCTGGCAGGAGACCGAGCTCGTGCATGCGGGCAATGACGTCTGGCGCGCGACGGCCCCGCTGCCCGAGCTCGGCCGCTACCAGTTTACCGTGACGGCGTGGGTCGACGCGTTCGCGACCTGGCGACGCGGGCTCGAGCGCAAGTTCGCCGCTGGCGCCGATGTCGCGGTCGAGCTGCTCGAAGGCGCGCTGCTCGTCGACGCGGCGATCGCGCGCGGCACGGCGCTCCACAAGTCCGCTGCGATGCTGCGCGGTCCGCTGCCGATCGCCGAGCGAGTCGCCCACGCGACCAGCGACGAGCTGACCGAGGCGATGCGCGGCGCGCCCGATCGCTCACTCGCCACGGACTTCCCGGTCCGCGAGGTCATCGTCGAGCGTGCGCTCGCGGGGTGCTCCGCCTGGTACGAGCTGTTCCCGCGATCGACCGGTGCCGCCGGCAGCCACGGCACGTTCCGTGACGCCGAGCCGTGGCTCGACTACGTCGCCGAGCTCGGCTTCGACATCGTGTACCTCCCGCCGATCCATCCGATCGGCACGGCCTTCCGCAAGGGGCCGGACAACGCGCCCGATGCACGCCCCGGCGATCCGGGAAGCCCGTGGGCGATCGGTGCGGCCGACGGCGGACACACGAGCGTCCACCCCGAGCTCGGCACGCTCGCCGACTTCGATCGATTCAACGCCGCGGCCCGCGCGCGCGGCCTCGAGCTCGCCCTCGACATCGCGTTCCAGGCCTCGCCGGATCACCCGTGGGTCAAGCAGCACCCGACGTGGTTCAAGGCGCGCCCCGACGGCACGATCCAGTACGCCGAGAATCCGCCGAAGAAGTACCAGGACGTCTATCCGTTCGACTTCGAGAGCGCGGACTGGGAAGCGCTGTGGGCGGCGCTCCGCGACGTCTTCCTGTTCTGGGCCGAGCGCGGCGTCCGGGTGTTTCGCGTCGACAACCCGCACACCAAGCCGCTGCCGTTCTGGGAGTGGTGCATCCGCGAGGTCCAGGCACGGTTCCCCGATGCGCTGTTCCTCGCCGAGGCGTTCACCCGCCCGAAGCTGATGTACGCGCTCGCGAAGGGCGGGTTCTCGCAGTCGTACACGTACTTCTCGTGGCGCACGACGAAGCACGATCTGACGGCCTACCTCGAAGAGCTCGCGCGGCCGCCGGTCGCGGACTTCTTCCGGCCGAACTTCTGGCCGACGACACCCGACATCTTCCCGGAGTACCTCGCGACGGGCTCGCGCGGCGCGTTCATCGGCCGGGTGGTCCTCGCCGGCACGCTCGCGAGCTCGTACGGCATCTACGGGCCGACCTACGAGCTGATGGAGCACAAGCCACGACTGGGGCCCGAGGTGGAGGGCGCGAGCGGACGCTCGCGACCCGTGATCGAGGAGCTCGCGCAGAACGAGAAGTACCAGCTCCGCACGTGGGACCTCACGCGGCCCGACAGCCTGCGCCACGTGATCGCGCGGCTCAACGCGATCCGGCGCGCGAACCCCGCGCTCCAGAGCAATCGATCGCTGCGGTTTCATGCGACCGATAACGAGCTCGTGATCGCGTACAGCAAGCAGACGCCCGATCGCGCGAACCTGGTGCTGTGCGTCGTGAACCTCGATCCGCAGCACACGCACCGGGCGTGGATCGATCTCGATCTCGAGGCGCTCGGGCTGCCCAGCGATGCCGCGTTCCAGGTGCACGACATGCTCGGCGACGGCCGCTTCACGTGGCGCGGCCGGCGTAACTTCGTGGAGCTGACAGCCGACGTGATGCCCGCCCACATCTTCGAGATCAAGCGCTTCGTCCGGAGCGAGAACCAGTTCGAGTACTTCCTATGAACACCGACGGCAGCGAGCTTTCCGATGATCCGCTCTGGTACAAGGACGCGGTCATCTACGAGATCCATATTCGCGCGTTCAACGACTCGAACGGCGACGGCGTCGGCGACATTCCCGGGCTGATCGACAAGCTCGATTACCTCAGCGATCTCGGCATCACCGCGATCTGGATCCTGCCGTTCTATCCATCGCCGCTCAAGGACGGCGGCTACGACATCGCGGACTACACCAACGTCCACGAGAGCTACGGCACCCGGCACGACGTCGCGCGCCTGCTGCGCGAGGCTCACCGCCGCGGCATCCGCGTGATCACCGAGCTGGTGCTGAACCACACGTCGAGCGAGCACCCGTGGTTCCAGCGCGCGCGCCGCGCACCTCCCGGCAGCCCGCCCCGCGACTTCTACGTGTGGAGCGACACGCCGGCGCGCTACGAGGACACCCGCATCATCTTCAAGGACTACGAGACCTCGAACTGGGCGTGGGATCCGGTCGCGAAGGCCTACTACTGGCACCGCTTCTACTCGCACCAGCCCGATCTCAACTTCGACAATCCGGCGGTCCACGAGGCGCTGTTCGGCGTGATCGACTTCTGGATGGAGATGGGCGTCGACGGGCTGCGCCTCGATGCCGTGCCGTACCTGTTCGAGCGCGAGGGCACGAGCTGCGAGAATCTCCCCGAGACCCACGACTTCCTGAAGAAGCTACGCAAACACATCGACAGCAAGTTCAAGAACCGGATGATCCTGGCCGAGGCCAACCAGTGGCCCGCCGACGCTGCCGCGTACTTCGGCGACGGCGACGAGTGCCAGATGAACTTCCACTTCCCGCTGATGCCGCGGATGTTCATGTCGATCGAGATCGAGGACTCGTTCCCGATCGTCAACATCCTCAAGCGGACGCCGAGCATCCCCGACAACTGTCAGTGGGCGACGTTCCTGCGCAACCACGACGAGCTCACGCTCGAGATGGTCACCGACGAGGATCGCGACACGATGTACCGCGCGTACGCGGCCGAGCGCACCGCCCGCATCAACCTCGGCATCCGCCGCCGGCTCGCGCCGCTGCTCTCGGTGCGCCGCAAGGTCGAGCTGATGAACGCGCTGCTGCTCTCGCTCCCCGGCACGCCGGTCCTCTACTACGGCGACGAGATCGGGATGGGTGACAACATCTACCTCGGCGATCGCGACGGCGTGCGTACGCCGATGCAGTGGAGCTCGGATCGCAATGGTGGGTTCTCGCGAGCGAACCCGCAGAAGCTCTACCTGCCGACGATCATCGACCCCGAGTATCACTACGAGGCGATCAACGTCGAGGCGCAGCAGAGCAACCCGTCGTCGCTGCTGTGGTGGATGAAGAAGCTCATCGCCAAGCGCAAGGAGCACCGGCTGTTCGGCCGTGGCTCGATCGAGTTCATCTCGGGCGACAACCCGCGCGTGCTCGCGTTCGTGCGCGAGTACGAGGGCGAGACCATGCTCGTGGTCGCGAACCTCTCGCGCTACGTGCAGTGCGCGCGGCTGAACCTCGAGCGCTTCAAGGCGATGATCCCGACGGAGCTGTTCGGCCGGATGCGGTTTCCCGAGATCACCGACGTGCCGTACTTCGTGTCGGTCGGTCCGTACGACTTCTACTGGCTGCAGCTCGACAAGCCGCACGTCCCGGAGCTCGGCGCCGAGCGGCCGACGCTGACGGTCCCGGGAAACTGGCAGGCGCTCCTCGAGCCCTCGCGCCACCAGGTCCTCGCACGTCACCTCGTCAACTACGTGACGCCGCGTCGCTGGTTCCGCGGCAAGGCGCGCACGCGCAAGCACGTCGCGATCACCGACGTCATCCACTTCAACCCCACGCTCCAGCCGCAAGCGAGCAGTGCGCAACCGGCCGGCGACACGCGGTTCGCGATCGTGCTGCTCGCGATCGACTACGACCAGGGACCATCGGAGACCTACGTCGTGCCGGTCGCGTTCGCCGAGGATGCCGAGCCGAGCGAGACGATGCGTACGCCTGCCCTCGTGATCGCGAACGTGTCGATCACCGATGCGCCAGGACGTGGCGAGCACCCGGTCACCGGCGTGCTCTACGACGCGCTGTGTGCCGACACCTTCAATGCCACCCTGCTCCGCGCGATGTCCGAGGGGACCGGCGCCTCCGGCCAGCGCGGCGTGCTCGCGGGTGATGCGTTCGCGGCGCTCAGGCAAGTGCCCGAGGGTACGAGCCTGTATCCGCGCGCGACCGCGAGCGATCAGAGCAACAGCGGCGTCATCTACGGCGACAAGTTCATGCTCAAGCTGTTCCGCGCGATCGAGGAAGGCCCGAGCGCGGAGTTCGAGATCGCGCGATTCTTCTCGACCTACGCGCCCGAGTACAAGGGCGTGCCACGGCTCGCCGGCGTGCTCGAGTACCGGCCGCCGAACCGCGAGCCGAGCACGGTCGGCACGCTGTTCGAGTTCGTTCCGAACCAGGGCGACGCGTGGCGCCTGACGATGGACGCGCTCGATCGCTACTTCGAGCACCTGCTCGCCGACAAGAGCCGCCCCGAGGATCCGCCGCCCCAGCCGGGCTCGCTGCTCGAGCGGTCGCGCGCCGCGCCCGCCGATCGCGTGATCGACTGGGTGGGCACGTACATCGATCAGATCCGCCTGCTCGGGCTACGGACCGCCGAGCTGCACGTGACGCTCGCGAGCGAGCCGAACGACGCGCTGTTCGCTCCCGAGCCGTTCGACATCATGCACCAGCAGTCGATCTACGGCTCGGCGAGCGCGCTGGTGTCGCGGACGTTCGATCTGCTGCGCGGCCGCCGCCAGACGCTCGCACCCGAGGTGAAGGCGCTCGCCGATGCCGTGCTGCCTCGCGAAGCCGAGCTCGACATCGCGCTCGCGCGGATCACGAAGCGGCGTGTCGACGTCCAGCGGCTCCGCATCCACGGCGACTACCACCTCGGCCAGGTCCTGTGGACCGGCGAGGACTTCGTCATCATCGACTTCGAGGGCGAGCCCGGTCGGCCGCTCTCGCAGCGCCGGTTCAAGCGCGCCGCGCTGCGCGACGTCGCCGGCATGCTGCGCTCGCTGCAGTACGCCAGCATCGCCGCGCTCCGGGACGGCCGACACCGCGCCGAGGACGTACCGCGGCTGTCGTCGTGGGCTCGCGCGTGGTCGGACTGGGTGTCAGCGTCGTTCCTCGGCGGCTACCTCGACCGTGCACGCGGGACCAAGCTCGTGCCGACGAACGAGACCGACCTCGGGCTGATGCTCGACTTCCTGCTCGTCGAGAAGTGCGTCTACGAGATCGGCTACGAGCTCAATAACCGGCCCGAGTGGGTCGAGATCCCGCTACGCGGGTTGCTCAACCTGCTACCGGTCGTGTCGTGACCGAGCAGGGTCCGGTCGCGAGCTTCGGCGAGCTCGACGCACACCTGATGCGCGAGGGCAAGCATCCGCGCCTCTACGAGAAGCTCGGCGCGCACGCTGCGACCGTGAACGGCGTGGCCGGGACCCAGTTCGCGGTGTGGGCTCCGCATGCCGAGTCGATCAGCGTGATCGGCGATTTCAACGAGTGGGCGCCTGGCAAGCATCCGCTCGCGCTCGTCGGCACGGTCGCCGGTGGCGTCTGGCACGGCTTCGTGCCGGGCGTCGGCCGCGGCGCGCTCTACAAATATCACGTGCGCTCGAAGGTCCGCGGCTTCGAGGTCGCGAAGGCCGACCCGTTCGCGCTCCGCCACGAGGTCGCGCCCGGCACGGCGTCGATCGTGTGGACGCTCGAGAGCTACCAGTGGAACGACGCCGCGTGGATGACCGGCCGCGCGCAGGTCTCGAGCCGCGCCGCGCCGATCACGATCTACGAGGTCCACCTCGGCTCGTGGATGCGCGTCCCCGAGGACGGCAATCGTTCGCTCAGCTACCGCGAGATCGCGCCGAAGCTCGTCGACTACGTCAAGCAGCTCGGGTTCACGCACGTCGAGCTGATGCCGTTGACCGAGCATCCGTTCTTCGGCTCGTGGGGGTACGAGACCACCGGTTACTTCGCCGCGACCTCGCGCTACGGCACGCCGGAGGATCTGATGGCGCTCGTCGACGCGCTGCACGGCGCGGGGATCGGCGTGCTCCTCGACTGGGTGCCCGCGCACTTCCCGACCGACGAGCATGGCCTGGTGTACTTCGACGGCACGCCGCTCTACGAGCACCCTGATTCGCGCCTCGGCTTTCACCCCGAGTGGAACACCTCGATCTTCGACTTCGGCCGCCAGGAAGTCCGCAGCTTCCTGCTGTCGAGCGCGCTGTTCTGGCTCGAGCGCTTCCACATCGACGGGCTGCGCGTCGATGGCGTCGCCTCGATGATCTATCGCGACTACGGCCGCAAGGCCGGCGAGTGGATCCCGAACGCCGAGGGCGGCAACCAGTACTGGGAGGCCGTCGAGCTGCTGCAGCGGCTCAACGAGGCGATCGCGCGCGAGCAGCCCGACACGGTCACCGTCGCCGAAGAGTCCACCGCGTGGCCGCAGGTGACCGGCCCGGTCGCCGAGCGCGGGCTCGGCTTCCACTTCAAGTGGGACATGGGGTGGATGCATGACACCCTGAAGTACTTCAACCGCGACCCGATCCATCGCCGGCATCACCACCACGAGCTGACGATGCGCGGGCTCTATGCGTTCTCCGAGCGCTTCGTCCTGCCGCTCTCTCACGATGAGGTCGTGCACGGCAAGGGCTCGCTGCTCGCCAAGATGCCTGGCGATCGCTGGCAGAAGTTCGCGTCGCTCCGTCTGCTCTACGCATACATGTACAGCCAGCCCGGTAAAAAGCTGCTGTTCATGGGCTCCGAGCTCGCGCAGTGGCGCGAGTGGAACCACGATGGCTCGCTCGACTGGCACCTGCTCGACGACGCGCCACATCGTCAGATCCATCTGCTCGTCGGTACGCTCAACCACCTCTATCGCTCGACCCCCGCGCTGTACGAGCTCGACACCGAGCCCGCCGGCTTCGAGTGGCTCGACGCCGACGACGCGGAGCACTCCGTGCTGGTCTACGAACGGATCTCGCGGAGCGGCGAGCGCGTCCTCTGCGTGCTGAACTTCACACCGGTGCCGCGCGCCAACTACCGCGTCGGCGTGACCGCACCGGGCCTCTATCGCGAGATCCTCAATACCGACGCGGCGGAGCTGGGAGGGTCTGGCCAGGGCAACCTCGGCGGCGTCCAGACCACGCCGGTCCGCGCGCATCGCCGCGAGCTGTCGCTCAACCTGACGTTGCCTCCGCTCGGCGCGCTGTTCTTCAAGATCTAGGCAAGATCTCGGCAAGCTCTCGGCAAGCTCTCGGCAAGCTCTCGGCAAGCTCTGATTCAGGCGCTGGTCGCGAGGCGTGCAGCGAGGCCCGTCGTCGAGCCCTTGGCCTCGAGCGCGAGCGCGAGGGCGAGCGGGATGTCGAGCGCGCCGGCGCCCGCGAGCCGGGCACGATGCAGGCGATCGAAGTCCGGCGGCAGCCGGAGCGACCAGTTCTCGTGCGACACCGTGCCGGGCGCGTTGAACCGTTCCTCGTAGCCGAACAGGTCGGCAAAGAAGATCGATACGTTCTGGGCGCGACACACGAACAGCTCGGCGAGCATCGCGGTCGCGAGGAAGCCGGTGTCGGTGGCGAGCCGCGCGATGCGCGCAGGATCGCGGAGCGCGAGGCGCTGGACGAGGTGGCGAGCCCACTGTTCGCGCTTCGCAGCGGGCCAGCTGCGGATCAGCGCGAGGACCGGTGCGGTGTCGTGGTTGCCGAGCATCACCCAGTCCTCGACCACGACGTTCTCGGTGCGATAGACGTCGTTCGGCTCGTCGAGGTTTGCCTTCTGGGTGACACGCCAGCGCCCGAGGCCGTAGCGCGCGAGCACGTGCGCGAGCGGCAGCGGCATCGTGCTCAGCACCTCGCACGACAGATCGGCGCGTGACCGGCCATGGCGATGTGCGGTCTCGGCGATCGCCTCGAAGAGCACGGCGTAACGCGAGATCTGATCGGCGTCGAGCTCGCGCACCCAGCGATCCGCGTGGCGCGCGCGGCTGCGGTCGAGCTGCTCGGCACGCGAGATCGCGAATCGCGCGAGCCGCGGATGGTCGGCGAGATCAGGTGACTCGAAGAGCCGCGCACCATCGCGCACGGCCTGCGCTGGATCGGCGGCATCGGTCCGGTAGACCCACGGGCAGACGAGCCCATGCGGGTGATCGATGCGCAGGCTGTCGTACTCCGCGAACGCCTTGTCAACGCGCGCGACGACGAGTGCGCGCGCGGCGCCAGCGTACTGATCGGGATCGAGCACCGGGTAGTTCCACGGCTGGCCGTCGGGATTGGTGCGGCTCGGTGGCGCGCCCATGACGAAGTCATCGAGAAACGCGGCGGCGTAGGACCACGCGTCGGCCTCGGCGTAGCCGACCTGCAGATCGCCATAGAGCGCGAGGCCCAGCGCGCCGCAGCGTGCGCGAACGCCGGCATGCGCCTCGTGCGCGAGCAGCTGGCCGAGCGCATAGCGATCGATCGCGCGCTCGTAGGTCACGGCGAGCTGCGCCCGGCGCTTCGCCGCGCTCGCCTCCTCGCCCGGCCACGGCTTCCACAGCAGGGCATCGACGGCGGGCCAGGTCCGGAACGTTGCGCCACCGCGCTCGGCAGCCAGCGCGGCAAACAGCGCGTCGCGATCGAGCCACCCGGCATGATCGCGACGGAATGCGGCGAGCCGCTCACCGACATCAGGGCGCGCGCCGCTACAGACGCGATCGTACGCATGATCGACGAGCACCTGCGTCGCGTCGTGCGCGCGCGCGTGCTCGGCGCGGCCGCCGGGCTCCGCCAGCACGCTCGCGGCAAGCGCAGCCTCGGGGACGAGGTCCGCAAACGCGCCCGAGCGCACGCCGATCGTCGCAGTGTGGCGCGAAAAGATCGTCGCATCGTAGGGCGACGGGTTGGCGCGCGAGGTCTGACCCTGCGGCCCGAGCTGCAGCCCGGTGAAGCCGAGCGCGCGCACGTAAGCGAACAGCCGCGCGGAGGCATTCGTCGACGGCGCACCGCGACCGAGATCCTCGTCCGGATCCGACGGGAAGCTGACATCGTGGATCGCGAGCAGCATCCGCCGGACCCCGAGCTCGCCAAGGGCGGCATCGATCAGATCCGACATCAAGCGGCCTGGACCCTACTCCAGATGCCTGGGGACGGTCTCCACTAACTCAACTATCGATCGCCAAGTCCGCATGCGCTGCGGAGCTATCCACACTTACGCACCGTAAGTTGAGCTAGTGGAGACCGTCCCCGATCGGTCACATCGACATCGAGCCCTTGCGGAAGTCGCTCTTGCGGATGTGGACGTTGATGCAGACCGGGCGGCCGGTCTTCGCGATCGCCTTGGCCTCGGCGAGCGTGGCGTCGACGCGCCCGGGATCGGTGAGCACGAGGCCGACGCCGCCGTAGCCCTCGGCGACCTTGTGGTAGTCGCTGCGTCGCAGATCGCAGCCGAGCGTGGTGCCGAGGATCTCGACCTGCTCGCGCGCGATCTGCGCCCACGACGCGTCGTTGCCGATCACCGCGATCGGCGCGACGCCGTGGCGCACGTAGCTGTCGAACTCGGCGAGCGTGTACGCGCTCGAGCCGTCGCCCCACACGAGCCAGACCTCCTTGCCGGGTCGTACGAGGGCCGCGCCGAGCGCCATGCCGCCACCGACGCCGAGCGTGCCGAACACGCCGGGATCGAGCCACGACAACGGCGCGCGCGGCCGCACGATGTAGCTCGCGGTCGCGACGAAGTCACCGCCGTCGACGACGAGCACCGCGTCGTCCGCCATCGCCTCCTCCATGCGGAGGAAGAAGTGCAGCGGATCGATCAGCTCGCCCTTGGGCTGCGCCTGCTTCGCGATGTCCGCGTCGCGCGCGGCTTCCTTCTCGCGGAGGCTGTCGAGCCACGGCTTCCAGCGATCGCCGGCGGAGCTGATCTTGTCGGCGAGCGCGATCAGGAAGTCTCCCGCGTGCATCTCGACGGCGATGTCGGGGCGCCGGTTCTTCTTGAGCTCGTGCGCCGACAGATTCGCGGCGACAAGCGTCGCGTGCTTCGCGATACCGCGGCCGTAGCCGAGCCGGAAGTCGAACGGGAAGCCGCACACGATCACGACGTCGGCTTCCTTGAGCGCGACGCCGCGGTTGTGGCGCAGCTGCAGCTCGTGCGTC
>JBKJUF010000456.1:0-8995 GCA_046590445.1 Kofleriaceae bacterium | reverse complement strand
TGAGGTCCTTCTCGTCGATCTTGACGTCGACCTCTTCGGCCTCGGGCAGCACGGCGACGGTCGCCGCCGAGGTGTGGATTCGACCCTGCGCTTCGGTCGCCGGGACGCGCTGCACGCGATGGACGCCGGACTCGAACTTCATCTTCGAGAACACGTCCTTGCCGTCGACGAGCACGACGACTTCCTTGAAGCCGCCGGACGTTCCCTCGGAGATCGACATGACCTCCATCTTCCAGCCCTGGCGCTCCGCGAACCGCGTGTACATCCGGTAGAGGTCACCGGCGAACAGCGCGGCCTCGTCACCGCCGGTCCCGCCACGGATCTCGAGGATCGCGTTCTTGCCGTCGGCCGGATCGCGCGGCAGCAGGAGGATCTTGATGTCGTGCTCGGCCGCGGCACGCCTCGACTCGAGCTGCGCGATCTCGTCGCGCGCCATCTCGCGCACCTCGGGATCGGACTCCGCCTCGACCATCTGGCGCGCCTGCGCGAGATCGGAGAGCAGCTTCTCGTAGCTCTTCCACGCGCGGACGAGCGGATCGAGCTCCGCGTGCTCGCGCGAGAGCTTCATGAACTCCGCGCGCTTGTTGATCACCTCGGCGGTGCCCAGCAAGCTGCCGACTTCCTCGAGGCGACGCTCGAGCGTCGCCATCTTGTCCTTGAAGCTCTGCGTCTCGAACATGGCGCGCCTCTACCCGGCGGGCGCGAAGCCACAGCTTCGCGCGGGCGCGAAGGATCAGACCTTCTTCGCGTACTTCTTGTTGAAGCGATCGATACGGCCGGCCGTGTCCATCAGCTTCTGCTTGCCCGTGAAGAACGGGTGGCAGTTCGAGCAGATGTCGACGCCGAAGTCACCGCGCGTCGAGAACGTGTTGTGAACGGCGCCACACGCGCAGTTGATGCGGGAGGGCTTGTAGTGCGGATGTCCGACGGTATCTTTCATGGCCTTGGATCCTTGTTACCCGCAGAGCGGGGGCTCAGGGAGCCCGCTTTTATAGGGATGCACGGAGGTAAAAGCAAGCCGTGACGACCCTGTCTGGTCGGCGATTCCGACCCTAAATCAGCGAAATCACGAGACCCGCAGCCCTCCGCCGAGCCGCGCGGGTGCCTTGTTCGGATAGAGGGGCAGGATCTCGTGGCCGATCCGCAGATCGCGCACGCCCTTGTAGCGGTTCGCCAGATCGAGGCTCAGGTAGACCTTGTTCGCATCGAACAGGCCAAAGCTGGTCGACACGCAGATCTGCTCGTCGCCGACCGTCTCGTAGCCCTCGGGGACCACGTCGTGGCCGTAGATCGCCATCGTCCCGCCGCACGCCCGGAGGAACCGTCGGGCCTCGACCTGCGAAGCCTGGCGCGCCCACAGCACCTTGCCGACGACCGGCGTGTCGAGGACATCGAGCGGGCTCGCGTACTGGGAACCGGAGAGATCGGCGGCCTCGAGGTCGGCGACCGACTCGATCTGCGCGGCGGGCGCGCCATGCGTGAACACCGCGCCGCACTTGCTGACCGCGGCAAGCGCGAAGGTGTGGATGATGCCGCGCATCCGCGCCGTGCCCGACGGCCCGAGGATCTGCTCGAGCAGCGCGACCTCGTCGGCGGCGAACTTCGCGGTGTGCGGTCCACCGATGTGACCGTGCTCGTGGTTGCCGAGCAGCGCGTGGACGCGGCCGGGATAGCGGGCGGCGAGGCCTGCGTACGCGATCATCACCTCGCCCGAGGCATCGCGGTAGTACTCGCCGAGGAAGTCTGGCCAGTCCTCGGGATCGATGTGCGGCCCGTGGATCAAGTCGCCGGTGAAGATCAGGTGCGCGTCGCCCTGATACTGGAGGAGCGCCTCCTCGAAGATCTCGACCATGCGGACGTAGTCGCGCATGCAGCCTTGCAGATCCGTGCACACGAGGAGCCGACCGTGGTCGGGTAATCGCAGCACGCGGGCCATCGGTCTCCCACGCTATCAGGCCGGCGACGACAGTCCTAGCCGGTGACTCCGGTTTGTCCCACACCCACCGATGTAGGATGGGTTCGTGGCTTCCGAGCAATCGGTGCGGCGCGTCCGGGCAATCGTCAGCGGCCGCGTGCAGGGCGTCTCGTACCGCGCGGCGACCGCCGATGAAGCGCAGCGGCTCGGTGTCACCGGCTGGGTGAGGAACCGGCGAGATGGCACCGTCGAGCTCGAGGCCGAAGGAAATCCCGAGCAGATCGCGGCGCTGCTCGCGTGGTGCGAGGCCGGGCCGCCGGCGTCGCGGGTCTCCGGCGTCGCGGTCGAGGAGCTCGGGCCGACCGGAGCCGACCAGGCCTTCTCGATCACGAGCACGCGCTGAGCAGCGTTGATCAGCCGTGATCACCGGTCGATCAGCGATCGATGACGAGCGTCGCCGCCGCGAACGCTTCGAGGGGCTGCGGTGCTTCGAGCACGTGCGGGACGTAGCGCGCCGGCGGGGCGTACGCGAGACAGGTATCCGCGGTGCTGATCTCGTAGAGCGTGCCGCCGAAGCGGTCACCGAGTGGCCGCACGATCCGCTGGCCGTCGGCGTCGCGAAGCAGCGCGTAGTCGGCGTGAAGATCGCAGCTGCCGCTCGCGACCAGCGCGATGTCGATCGGCGCCGTGCACGCGGCGTCGCTGAAGTAGAATCGCTGGTCCACGTCGCGCGCGATCGGCAGGCAGCGCAGGACGTCGCCGACGCGCTCGAGCCGGCACTCGACGTCGCGGAGTGCATCGAACATGACCGGCAGCGGCATCGTCGGGGTCGTCACGCTTGCCGCGCCGGCGTCCTCGGGCGCGACCGCGACGTTCCACATCCGGCGACCGTCGATCGGCAAGCGCTCGCGCGCGACCGTCGGCAGCTCGAGCGCCGGGCCGACGGTGAACGTGCGCATCCCGAAGGGCGGCGAGATGACGATGCAGCTCGTGCCCGCCTGCCGGTAGAGCTCGAACGGGAACAGCTCGGAGCCGAGCGCGGCGTACATCGTGCAGCCGTCTTCGGTCACGTGCTCGACCGCGGTCGGCAACGGCTCGCCCGCGAGGGTCAACGCCACGGGCTCGACGCAGCGATCATCCGCGTAGAAGCCGGTCGCCGCGCGGCGCGCCGGGATGCAGCGGGCGAGGAGCTCGTCTGCGCGATCCTCGGGATGGCACTCGTCACCGAGCACGGCGTCGACGAGCACGGCCGGCACGCGCAGCCCATCGTCGCTGGTATCGAGCGCGACGCGCACGCGACCGGTGCCGACACCCTCGCTCCGCTTGATGCGCGCGAGGTCGACGCGTGACAGCTCGAGGCCGACATTGTAGAAGTCGAACGGCGCGCCCTCGATCGCGGCGCACTGGCTGCCGGACTTCGCGTAGAACGTGATCAGCGGATCGCGCGGAAGCCCGGTGCGATAGATCCGTGACGGCCGGCCCCCGCCGCCAACCGCGAAGGTCTGCACGAGGAATGCGGGCGGCGAGCTCCCGCGCAGCTGGTAGCCGACCGGCATCGTGCAGGTCTCGTCGGCGAAGCCGATCGGCACCGGGTCCAGTGGCATGCAGTACCGGGCCCCATCGGAGAACTGCGTCGGGCCGCACGCGAAGCCGAGCAGGGTGTCGTGGAGGACAGGACGCTCGAGCTGACGTGCGCCGTCGTCGAAGGCGTACCAGCCCAGCTTGATGCGCGTGCCGCTCCGGGGCGCGATGTCAGGCGGCAGGTTGTCGCCGCAGCCGGCGAGCAACGCGATCATGATCAACGCGAGTGTCGTCGCGATCGCCGGGCTCGCGCGCATGGCCGACGATATCAGCGTTCGAGGCCGAGCAGATCTTGCGCTTCGGGATCGGGCGGGCGGCACACGATGCGATCGACGGTCGCCATCTTCGCGTGGATCACGTCACACACCGCCGTGTACGACGCCTTCTCGAACGCACGCAGCGACGCCTGGTTGTCGGCGGCGATCAGCGCCCACGAGCGATACGCGTCGGTCTGACGCAGCTCCTTCGCGAGCTGCTCGAGCATCACCGGCGCGACGGCGCGGCCGCGTGCGGCAGGAGCGACGAACACGCTGTGAATGTACGCGTCGTACTTCGACATCCGCAGGGTGCGGCCGAGCTCGGGAGCCTCGATCGGTCCGCGTGCGGCCCACGCGATGCCGGCGGGCCGGATCCCGAGCGTCGCGAGCACGGACTGGTCGCCGCGCTGCCACTGCGATCGCGCGAGCACCTCGTTGAACGCGAGCTGCTCGGCGAGATCAGCGCGTGCCGATTCGTCGAGCTTGTCGTAATCGGCCTCCATGAACGTGCGCAGCTCGAGGCCGGCAACCGGCTCGATGCCGCGCGTCCACAGCTGCCCGCGGTAGAGGCAGTAGCGATCGTACTGCGCGACGCTCGCGGCGGCGCTGCGGATCTTCGTCCACGCTGCGCGAGCCTGCGCCGCGGCCACCGATGGCGTCTCGCGCGCACGCCGCGCACGCCGCGCGACGCTCGTCAGCGTGCGGCCGACCGAGGCCGTCTTGGTGTGACCCCAGATCCGGACCGAGAGCGCCGGCTGCTTGGAGCTCGGCAGCGATGGCAGCTGGTAATCGCCGACGCCGGTCGTGACGTCGAGCGCGATGCAGCCGCGCGCGCGCGCCGACATCGCCTCGGCGTAGAGCAGCTTGGCCGACGCCCGCTGACCGCCGTGGGGATCGACCGCCATCGCGAGCACGACCGCGCGATCGTCATCGTCGACGACCAGCGCCGCGGCGCAGGCCTGGCCTTGCGAGTCGTCGAGGCGTGCGAGCCGGACCCGGCCCTGCTTGCCGAGCTCGAGCGCGACCTCCTCGAGGAGGCCGATCGCCTCGGCGTCGGCGAGCGGTGAGGGCTCGTCGCGCTCGGCCCACTCGAGGCGCGAGAGCCGGCGCAGCGCGCCCATGCCCTTGCGGAGCGCGGCGAGATCATCGACGAACGTCGTGAACACACCGGAGCCTGCGTCCGTGGCGTCGGACGGCGCGAGCGCGAGCGCGATCCGGATCGCGCCACCGGCCGACAGCGAGCTTTCGACGGTGAAGCCCGCCGGCGCGAGGCGCTGCACGAGGTTCGCGCGCACTCGCGACGGATCGGCGAGCGGCTCGAGATCGAGCAGGTCCCACGTGCTCTCCTCCTCGATCAGCTTGCGCGCGAACGCGGCGCCGGCGCGATCTTCCCAGCCGGGCAGGGCGAGCAGATCGAGGGACGGCGGTCGCGGCCCGGCATCGCCCATCATCCGCAGCTCGCGGGTATCGAGCAGCGCGACCTTCACGGTGCGCCGGTAGAACGGTGCGATGCAGACGATCGAGCCGGCCTGAAGACCGCTCGCGTCGTTCTCGGTCGACCGGCCGACCAGTACGTGGAGCTCTGCCGCCAGTGTGTTGTGGTAGGCGTGCCACCACGGCAGCATCCAGTCGGGACCCCGGAACAGGGCGCCGGTTCCGGTGTTCGCGAGATCGCGCCACTCGGTCTCGATTGCCCGTAGCGCGGGCAAGTCGCGCACCACGGAGACGTCGATGGTCATGCGCGTGGCGACATTACCATGGCGCACGAGAGCGCGCGCGTTGCCATCGGCAACGCGCGTTGCGACTTGCGGCGCCTGGTCCCAAGACCTCGGGTCCATGGAGGGGTGTAATGCACGAGGAGTGCCGCGGCGAGCCCGAAACGGGCCGAATGGCCGGGCCAGCGACGTTGGCTCAGCTCGCGGCTGAGGTGCGCCTCAGGATGCGGGCGAAGAAGCCATCGGTGCCGTGCGCGTCGGGTGCGACCACGAACGATGTGGGATCCGCAGCCGTGGCACCGAGCGCGGTGGCGCGCGCTCCGACGACGTCCGCGAGGGGCACCAGCGCGAGCTCGCCGTGGGCGGCGAGCACCGCGTCGACCACGTCCTGGTTCTCGGTCCGCAGCAGCGTGCAGGTGCCGTACACGAGGCGGCCGTTCGGCGCGAGCAGCCGGTAGGCGTTGGCGAGGATCTCCTGCTGGCGCTGCGCGAACCTCGCGAGATCGGTCTCGCGCAGGCGCCATCGCGCCTCGGGGTTGCGGCGGAGCGCGCCGATCCCCGAACACGGCGCGTCGACGAACACGACGTCGGCCTTGCCACGCAGCCCATCGAGCGCGAGCGGCCACGCAGTCTCGGACGTCGGATCGATATGGATCGCCTGCGCGTTCGAGACGGTCGCGCGGCGACCTCGGCGGCGCAGCTCCTCGAGCTTCTTCGCATCGATGTCGGATGCGACGATCCGCCCGCGGTTCTCGAGGCGCGCCGCGATCGCGAGCGTCTTGCCGCCGGCACCCGCGCACAGATCGATGACGAGCGGCCGCGTGGTCGGCAAGCTCGCGAGCGCGAGATCGGCGAGCAGCTGGCTGCCCTCGTCCTGAGCCTCCATCGCGCCGCGCTTGAACGCATCGAGCGCGAACAGATTCGTGCGGGTCTCGACGATCAGCGCGGTATCGCACCACGCACCCGGGCGCGTCGTGATCTTCGCGGCGGCGAGCTCTGCTGCGAGCTTCGTGCGATCGCCGACGAGCAGGTTCGCGCGGATCGTCATCGGTGCGCGCTGGTTGAGCGCGAGCGCGAGCGGCTCGGCGCGATCGCCCCAGTCCTCGACGAATCTGCGCGCGAGCCAATCGGGGAACGATGCGGCGAGCGCGATCCGCACGACTGGTTTGCGTTCGGCCGCGATGATGTCGTCGATCGTCGCTACGGCACCCCAGTCGAGATCGCGTTCCGCGCGCGCCGCCTGCGCAGGCTCGATCAGCTTCTCGAGGAGCAGCAGCGCGAGCAGGCGCTCGAGGTCCCGGGGTGGCTTCTTGACCTTGCGGCCGCGCTCGAGCGCCGCATCGACGCGTCGGAGGTGCCGGACGAGGCCGTAGAGCGTCTCGCCGACGAACCGCCGCTCGTGCGAGCCGATCCAGGTCTCCTTGCGAAACGTCGTCGCGAGCCGGTCGGTGACAAAACCCCAGTCCATCCGGGTGCGCTGCCACAGCTCGAGCAACATGGCGCGCAGCCGGCCGCCCTCGACGACGTGCGCGGCGAGCTTCGTGTCGGAGAGGCGTTCGGGATCGGCCAAGGCGGATACTACGTATGCGTCCGATAGTCCTCGAGGATCAAGTAGAGCGGCACCAGTCCGTGCTGGCCGAGTTGCTTGACCATTCCGAGTGAATCACCGATCCGGTCCACCCACTCGCGGTGGCGATCGATGAACTGGCTATCGGCAGCGAGCTTGTTGACTGCCCGCTGGCGAACCGTCGCTGCCTCGCGCTCGAGGGACGTGTGGAAGCGGCGCTCCCACGCGTTGCCGGGAACCTGCGCGGCGAGGATCTCGTCGAACGTGTCGACGTGGAGCTGGCGGCCGACGCGATGGAAGAGCGGGGCCGTCGCAGCGAGCGCGAGCTTCGCGGACCGCGAGGCGGCGAGCAGCGCGAACGCGTTGTGCAGGAGTGGCGTCCGCGCGAGCGTGTTCGCAACCTCGGCGGTGAACCCGCGCTGCACGAAGTCGGCCTCGCGGGCATCGAGCGCCGCGCGCTCCGTCTCGTCGAGCGCCCCGACGAGGGTGTTGAGCGCACCCTGAAAATCCGACTTCGTCTTCGCGACGTCCTCGGCAGACAGCTTCCACGTCGTGTCGTTCCAGATCCACCAGCGCAGCAAGCTGCGATGGATCTCCTCGAACGCCAGCAGGGCGGCGTACTGATCCGCCGCCGCCACCTTGTAGTCGGCGCCGTGGACGGCAGCGCGGAACTTCCGGCCCTCGAGTAGCTCGTCGCAGATGAAGTAGCGAACGACGAGATCGTCGAGCGTGCAGCTCGACTCCTTGCACAGCGACACCAGCAGCGTGCAGCCGGCCTGGTTGATGATCGCGTTGGTGACGACGGTCGCGATGATCTCGCGCCGCAGGTGATGCTTCGTGACCTGGTCCTTGAACTGGGCGGCCGCTTTCTGCGGGAAGTAGGCGAACAGGTACGGCTGGAACAGCGGGACGTCAGGGATCTTCGACAGCAGCACGCGCTCGTAGAGATCGTTCTTGGTGTGCGCGACGAGGACCGCGAGCAGGTTGCGCGTCAGGCCCTTGCCGGCCGCCAGCCAGCTCCGCAGCTCCTCGTCGGCCGGGATGTGCTCCGCGGTTCGCGAAAGCCCATGCTTGTCGAGGTAGGTCAAGAGCTCGAGGAACGGCTCGCCCTGCTTGCGGCTGCGCACCGACTCCATCGAGAGCAGCGCGGCCTGCAGGTAATTGTCCTGCACGCACGCGGTTGCGACATCTGCCTCGAGCTCGCGTAGCAGCTTGTCGCGCTCCTCGCGCGGCAGCTTGCCGGAGAGCATCAGCGGGGACAGCAGGATCTTGAGGTTGACCTCGTGATCGCTGCAGTCGACGCCCGCCGAGTTGTCGATCGCATCGGTGTTGCAGCGGCCGCCGAGCGTGAGGAACTCGGTGCGCGCGCGCTGCGTGATCGCGAGGTTTGCGCCCTCGCCGATCACCTTGGCTCGCAGCTCGCTCGCGTTGATGCGGACGTGGTCGTTGACCTTGTCGCCGACCTCGCCATGGGTCTCGGTCGACGCCTTGACGTACGTGCCGATGCCGCCGAACCACATCAGGTCGACGTCGAGCGCGAGGATCGCGCGCACGATGTCGGGACCGGTGACGATCTTCGCAGTGAGACCGAGCAGCGTCTTCGCCTCGGGCGACAGCTTGATCTCCTTGGCCGCGCGCTCGTACACCCCTCCGCCCTTGCTGAAGAGCTTCGCGTTGTAGTCGCTCCACTGCGTACCGGGCGTGGTGAACAGCCGCTTGCGCTCCGCGTAGGACAGCGTCGGGTCCGGCGTCGGATCGATGAACACGTGCTTGTGGTTAAACGCGGCGACCAGCTTGAGCTGCTCGTTGAGCAGCATGCCGTTCCCGAAGACGTCGCCGGCCATGTCGCCGACGCCCGCGACGCGGATCGACGTCTTGCGGATGTCGATGCCCATCTCGCGGAAGTGACGCTCCACATTCGTCCAGCCGCCGCGCGAGGTGATGCCCATCGCCTTGTGGT
>JBKJUF010000396.1:0-9931 GCA_046590445.1 Kofleriaceae bacterium | reverse complement strand
GCGCCGATCAGGCCGACTGGCAGCGGTTCTTCGCGGTCACCCGCGAGCTCCTCGCGCAGCTGCCCTACTACCCCGCCGTCGGCAACCACGACGTCGGCTGGAGCGGCGCCGATCACGCGCGGCGCAGCGACGAGGTGTTCGCGCTGCCGCCGGGCCCACCCGATCGTCCCGACGGCGCGTTCTGGTACAGCCGCGATCTCGCAGACGTCCACCTCGTGTTCCTCGATTCCAACTCGTACGAACTCGCCGATCAGGAAGCCTGGCTCGACGCCGATCTCGCCGCCGCGCGCGCGCGCAAGGTTCGCGCGATCGTGGTGCTCACGCACGACGGTCCGTATGCCCGCGGGTATCACGGCGGCAGCGCGCTCGCCCGCGATCGCTACGTGCCGATCCTGCTCCGGCACCACGTCGACCTCCTGCTGTCCGGCCACGATCACATCTACCAGCGCGGTGACGCGGGCGGCCTGCGCTACATCGTGACCGGCGGTGGCGGCGCGTCGCTCTATGGTATCCGCTGCGGGGTCAGCGGTCGGCCGAAGTGCACGATCGACGATGGCATGCTCGCGATCGCGCGCGAGCATCACTACGTCGTGCTGTCGATCGGCCGCGATCTCGAGGCCTGTACGCGGCGGCCGGATGGCACGCTCCTCGAGCGGTGCGTGCGATGGCCCCTGTGGCGGCCCTGAGGCGCGTGGTAACCAGGAGGATGCGCTGGAACGCTGTCGCCGCTGTCGCCGCCATCGCCGCCATCGCCGCCATCGCCGCCTCCTGCTACCAGACGCCGGCACCAGCTCCGCCGGCGACCGTGATGCCCGAGAACCGGGCGCACGCCCGGATCGCGTCCGATCCGCTCGGATTCCTGCCGATCGACGCCGAGGTCGTCGCGCACCTCGACGCCCAGCAGCTGCGGCGCAGCGACGTCTGGCAGCGCTTCGAGCCGATGATCCTGGCGAAGGTCGGGCCGTCACTCGCGCAGTTCCAGGCGCTCTGCGGGTTCGATCCGCTGGTCACCGTCCGTCGCGTCTCGGTCGGTCTCAAGGACGTCACCGGCAATCCGAGCGGCGTGATCGTCGTGCGCGGCATCGAGCGCAGCGCGCTGATGGGCTGCATCGATCGCGCGCTCGCGAAGCAGCCGGCGGCGCGCGTCGACCGCGGCATCGTCACAGTCGCCGGCACGACCGGCGAGCCGCCGACGGTGTTCGGATTCGTGGACGCGTCGACGCTCGTGCTGCTCGTCGGTCGCGGCGCGTCGGCGGGCGCGCTGCGGGCCGCGTTTGGAGCGGGGGCGCCGCTGCGCGGCTCGCCGGCGTTCACCGAGCTCCACGCGACGCTCGAGACTCGCCGGCCGATCTGGTTCGTGATCAACGGGAGCTCGAAGCTCTTCGATCAGGCCGCGGGATTCGGGCTCAAGCCACGCGCCGTGTTCGGCTCGCTCGAGCTGTCGTCCGGGCTCGTCGTCGACATGCGGATGCGCCTCGAGACCGCCGATCAGGCGCAGCAGGTCGCGACGATGGCGCAAGGTCAGCTCGGGGCGGTCCAGGGCTTCGTGTCGAAGCTCGAGGTGACTGCCGCGGAGGCCGACGTCGTGGTCGCGCTCGGGATGAGCCCCGAGCAGCTCGAAACCATGACCGGCCTGCTCGCGGGCTCACTCGGCAGCCCGTGAGCTACGAGTCGGGCTCGGCCTCCGACGCCGCCCGCGTGGACGCTGATCCCACCGACGCGTGAGTTTCGAGGCGCGGCAGCGGGCCCGTCGGCCGGTTCGTCCTCCGGTGACGCACCGGGCCCGCACGTCCCGAGATCCCGGCGAGGACCTCCTCGATGCGTGCCAGCGGCGCCGGCTTGATCAGGTGATGGTCGAAGCCAGCCGCCTTCGCCGCCAGGATGTCGTTCGCGGCGCCGTAGCCGGAGAGCGCGACGAGCGTCAACCCGGCGAGCTCGGGCCGCGCACGGATCCGCTGCGCGATCTCGTAGCCGTCCATCGACGGCAAGCCGATGTCGATGAAGGCGATGTCGGGCTTCTCGTGCGCCAGGAGCTCGAGTGCCGACAGGCCGTCGGGCGCGTCGACCACGACGTGGTCGCGCGACTCGAGCAGCATCTTCAGCATCTCTCGTGCGTCCTCCTGATCGTCGACCACGAGGATCCGGCAGCGATCACCGACCGGCGCGACGGCCATCGGCTGCGCGGCGACCTCGACGGCGAGCGGGATCTCGACGATGAACGTGCTGCCGCGGCCGGTGCCCTCGCTGTGCACCGTGATCGTGCCCTCGTGAAGCTCGACGATGCTCTTCGCGAGCGACAGCCCGACACCGAGGCCGCCGCGCGAGCGATCGAGGCGCTGCTCGGACTGCACGAACAGCTCGAAGATCTTGTCGCGTAGCTCGGGCTCGATGCCGACCCCATGGTCGAGGACGCGGATCACCGCCCGGTTGCGCGCGATCGTGACATCGAGCTCGACGATGCTGCCGTGCGGCGAGTAGTTCGCCGCGTTCGACAGCAGATTCACGATCACCTGCATGAGCCGGTTCGGATCGCCGGCGACCGGGAGCTTGCGGTCGAGCACCGGGCGCCGCAGGATCACGCCGCGCTCGGTGTACAGCGGACCGACCGCCTCGATCGCCGCCTCGATCGCGCCGCGGAAGTCGATGTGCTCGACGCGAAGCTCGAACTTGCCGCGCGTGATCCGCGAGACGTCGAGCAGGTCCTCGAGCAACCGCTTCATCTGGTTCGCCTGGCGCTCGATCACGGACTGACAGCGGCCGACCACCGGCGGCGTCGGGCTAGCCGCGAGCAGGGTCGCGGCGTGCATCACCGCCGCCAGCGGGTTGCGAAGCTCGTGCGAGAGCATCGCGAGGAACTGCTCGCGGCGCCGCGCGATCTCTTCGGTCTCCTCGAGCAGCAGCTGGATCTTGCGTTGGCGCTCCTCGAGCTCGCGCTGCGCGCGGAGCATCGGCGAGACGTCACGGCCGATCGTCGAGATGCCAGCGATCGACCCGCTCGGCGCGAAGATCGGCGACACCGAGATCGCGACCGTGATCGGCTGGCCATCCTTGCGGACCCGGCACGACGTCACGTGCTCGACCTGCTCGCCGCGGAGGATCGCCTCGACGAAGCGATCGAACTCGTGCTCGTGGCCGGCTTGCATCAGCATCCGTGCGTGCTTGCCGACGGCTTCCTCGGCGGAATAGCCGTAGAGCTTCTCGGCACCGCGGTTCCACGTGACGATCGTGCCGTCGAGCGTCTTGCCGACGATAGCGTCGTCCGACGATTCGACGATCGCCGAGAGCTGGGCGAGCCGTGACCGTGCCTTGTCGAGCGCGGTGATGTCGGTCAGCGTCAGCACCACGCCCTGGATCGGCGCCGTGTCGCCACCGTTCGCTCGGCCGGTCGTGCGCTCGTCGACCTTGTACGGCAGGATCCGCAGGAAGTACGGCGTGCCGCTGCTGTCACGCACCTCGTCCTCGACGGTCGTGCCGTCGATCCCGGCACGCACGATCTCGTCCATCAAGCTCGGCCGCTCGATGTTGTGCGAGAAGTCGCTGATCTTGCGCCCGAGGTCGTGGCGCTGGAACCGAAACACGCTCGCGATCCGTGACGTGAAGCGGCGGATGTTCAGCTCGCGATCGAGGAACACGGTGCCGACGTCGGTGCCCTCGAGGAGGTGGGCCATGTCCGTGTTGAGCTCCTTGAGCTCGGCGATCTTTTGCTGGTACTCCGCGTTGACCGTGTAGAGCTCCTCGTTGACCGAGTGCAGCTCCTCGTTGGTGCTCTGGAGCTCCTCGTTCGACGCCACGAGCTCCTCGTTCGTGGCCTGCATCTCCTCGTTCGAGGTCTCGAGCTCTTCGATCGTGGCCTGGAGCGTCTCGCGCGTGTACGCGAGCTCGCTCTCCAGTGTCTGCATGCGCTCGCCTGCGGCATCGCCGATCGGGATTGGCGTCGGCGTGCTCTCGGTTTGCGCGTCGTCGGCAACCGCGTTCTGGAACGTGACCAGGACATGGCGGGCGCCGGTGCGCGGGTGCGCGAGCGGGATCGCGGTCAGCGTGCAGCGTTGCTCGCCGTCCTCGCTCGCGATCCGGACGCCCGAGTACGAGATCCGCGTGTTCTCGCGAAACGCACGCTGGACCGCACCGCCGACGATCGAGCGCAGCTCGGCCTCGAGCAGCTCGAGCACGTTCGTGGTTGGCCGCCGGGGCCGCAGCCGCAGCAGCTTCTCGGCACCGCTGAAGCTGTCCACGAGGTTGCGGTGCTCGTCGACGAGCAGGCTCGGCGGCATGAACAGATCGAGCAGCTGATCGTACGTCGACAGGATCAGCGGATCGGGCCCGTGGCCGCGTGGCAGATCGATCGCCACGACCGGTCGGGCCGCGGCGCGGTTCAGCGGCAGCCGGACCTGGCTCAGCAAGTGGACGTCGCGCCGCTTGCGATAGATCTTCCAGTGCTCGTCGAGCGTGGTGAATTCGTCTGCGAGGGCACCAGGCGTCTCGCTCGCCCCGAGGAACAGCACGCCGCCCGATGCGAGCGCGAAGTGGAACAGCGACAGCACGGTGCGCTGCGCCTGCGGCTGGAAGTAGATCAGCAAGTTCCGGCACGAGATCAGGTGCATCTTCGTGAACGGCGCGTCCTTCGTGATGTTGTGGCGCGCGAACACGATCAGCTGACGGAGCTCCTGAGCGATCTGGTAGCCGCTCGACCGCCGGCTGAAGAACCGCTGAAGCCGCTCGGGCGAGAGCTGGGTCAGCTGGTCCTCGCCGTAGACCCCGGCGCCGGCGAACTCGAGCGAGGGCTGGTGGACGTCGGTCGCGAGGATCTTGAGGTTCAGCGGCCGCTTGCGCTCGATGAACGCCTCGTAGAACAAGATCGCGATCGAGTACGCCTCCTCGCCGGTGGCGCACGCCGAGACCCAGATGCGGAGCTCCTGCTCCGGCGGCACGCGGTCGAGGAGCTTCGGGATGACCTCGTGCTGGAGGAAGCTGAACGCGTCGGGATCGCGGAAGAACTGGGTCACGCCGATCAGCAGGTCGTGATAGAGCGCGTTGAGCTCGGCGGGCTCGACGAGCAACAGGTCCGCAAACGCCTGCAACGAGCTAACCCGCGCTAGATCGGCGCGCCGCTGGATCCGCCTGCCGATCGTGCTGGTCTTGTAGAGCGAGAAGTCGATCCCGTACTGCTCGCGCAGCATACGGAAGATCGCGTCGAGCGAGGGATCGTCGCTCAGCAGCATCGCGTCGGGCGACGGCTCGGAGGGCTCGAGGCCGCACAGCACGCGCGCGAGGTCGCGGGGCGGGTGGACGTGGGTGACGGTGCCGGTCGCCGCGGCCGCGAGCGGCATGCTGTCGAACTTCGCGCTCGCAGCGCTCTCGGCCATCACCAGGCCGCCGGCACGCTTGATCTCCTGGACCCCGCGCGAGCCGTCACTGCCGCTGCCGGACAGCACGATCGCGATCGCATCCGCGCCGACGTCCTGCGCGAGGGACCGGAAGAACGTGTCGATGGGCAGCGAGAACGTGTGCGGTTCCTTGTCGGTCAGCACGAGATGCCGGTCGCGGATGATCATCTCCTTGCGCGGCGGCATCAGGTAGATGTGATTCGGCGCGACCGCCATGCCATCTTCCGCCACCACCACCGGCATCTCGCTGTGCCGCGCGATCAGCTCGTCCCTCAAGCTCCGGAAATCCGGGGACAGGTGCTGGACCACGATGAACGACATCCCGGTGTCGGGGGGCAGAGCACCGAACAGTTGCTCGAGCGATTCGAGGCCGCCGGCGGAGGCGCCGACGCCGACCACCCGACCGGGTCGCGCGACGGGCTGCGAAGCGGTGGGTTCGGATACGTGAGGCGGCGTGACGGTGTCGACCACGGTCGGGCTCCTGAAGATTGTGTGACCGCCCCCGCTGCTACAAATCTCGCGCCGATCCAGAAGCCTTTCGTTCTTGCTGTCTTACCGAGCGCAGCAAGGACACCGGCTGTGCTCGTCAGCTACAGCTGTGCGAGCGCGCTACGCCGAGTGCAGACCACCGCCAAGAATCGTGGTCTTGCGGAGCACTCACGAGCCACGACAGTCGTGCGCGATCGCCACGGCAGTGGTGCTATTGGCTTCGGTTTCGCCGAAGGACCACGAGCGGACCGTTACTTGATGACGAAGGTCGCCGACGTCGAGCCAACGTTGCCGGCGGCATCCGCGACGCGGACGGCGAGCGTGTGGGTGCCGCGCGCCAGGCCCTGCGGCAGATCGATCCGGAGGTCCTCGGCGAGATCGTCGAACAGACCATCGGTCGTCGCACCGAGCTGCCACGGGCCGTCATCGATCGAGTACGCCGCCTCGGCGATCGTGCTGATCGCGTCGCTCGCGCGGGCCTGCGCCTTGGGGTAGGCGATCTTGAAGCCGTCGATCGCGGGTCGCGAGTTGTCGATCGCGAACATCGTGGTGGTCTCGCTCGTGGTGAGCGCGCGATCCGGAGAGTTCGCCGCCGCATCGGACGCGGTGACCCGCACGCGATACCAACCATCGGGGTAGGTCTCGGTGTTCCAGTCCCACGAGGTCGCGGTCAGCGGGGTCTTGCCGGTCGAGATCGGCCGCCAGTTCGCCTCGCCGTCGCGCCGCGCCTCGAGCGTGTACGCCGAGTCGTCGCTATCGGGATTCTCGACCTTCCACTTGATCTTGAGCACCGGGCTGCGCGGCTTGGCCGCCGAGTCCTTGAGCGTCGGCAGCGTCTCCTTCGTGGCGAGCTCGACCGTGATGTCCTGGACGTCGGTCGCCTGGTTCTGCGGCACGTAGTACGCCATGACCTTGCGGACGCGCGCGCTGTCATCCTCGAGCGCGATCCGGAACTGGAGGTAGCGGCCGGGCGGGCTCGTGATCTTGCCGCCCTCGCTACCGCCCCCGATCTTGGCGACCTGCTGCGGGGCCTGCCACTCGCTCCAGCCGACGCCGGGCTTCGCGGTGTTGCCGCTCCGGCTCTCGACCTTGACCCGCCCGGCGGCGACCCACGCGAGCTTGCCGAACTTCGAGACCGCCTTGGCGTCGAGCACGTCGGAGACGTAGCGCGCCTGTGCGGCGCGACCGGTCGCGCGATACGCGGCGGCGGCGTCGTCCGTCGCGAAGCCGACGTTGGCCTTCTCGATCCACAGCTGCGACACGCTGCGCTCGTCGACATCGAACGCGGTACCGACCGAGCCATCCGCCTCGACCATGTAGACCCGGCCCTTGTCGGCGGCCCCGGCGTAGACGACATCCGTGCCGACGGCGAGCGAGGTGAAGTACGCCGCGGTCAACGCGTGCAGCTGGTCGAGCCGGCCATCCGAACCGATCCGGAACAGCGCTCCCTTGCCCTTCTTGCTGCCCTTGCGGCCGAGGTCGGTGACGGGCGGCGAATCCTTGTCGGCGCCGGGCTTGGTGCCGGCGTCGGGCGCCTTCGTGGCCTGACCCTTCGCGGCGTTCGGCTTCTCGGCGGCCTCGACCTGCGCCGGGGTCTTGCCGACCGGTGTGGGCTGATCGGCGAGATCGTTCGCGGCAGCGACGACGCCATCGCGATACGCGGCGAGCGCCGAGATCTCGTTGCCGGCGAAGTCCGCCATCGCGCGGGTGGCGTTCGCCTTCGGGTCGTGACGGAACACGAGCGCGCGCTCGCTGGTGCCGAGCCAGACCGCACCGTCGCTCGTCACCGCGAGCGCGGTGATCCGCTTGTCGTCGGTGTCGAATACTTCGTTCGCGGTGCCGCCGGCGATCGAGAACAGCTTGCCCGACGGACCGGTGCCCGCGTAGACGGTGTTGCCGACCGCCGCGAGCGCCCAGATCGTCTCGGCGTCCTTGAGCTGCGCGCCGGCTGAAGCCTTGCCGCCGGTCACGTCGATCTTCCAGATCTTGTTACCGGGCATCGCGCCGGCCCACACGCTGCCGTCGCTGGTCTGGACGAGCGAGACGACCGCGATCGCGCCCGGGATCGCGACGATCTTCTTCGAGGTGTCACCGCTGACGCGATAGATCGCGCCGTTCGCATCGGAGCCGAGCAGGACGCTGCCATCGGCGAGCCGCAGCGAGCTCCACACCGCGTCGCCTTCGAGGGCGGTACGCTTGGTATCCCAGCCCGGGCGCAGCTCGCCGGTCGACGTGATGAACGCAGAGGTCGCGTCGCCAGCGTCGAACTGCTGGTACGTCTCGACGGACCAGGTGGCAGTGACGACTGCGCCCGCGGGCACGGCCAGAAGACCCATGGCAGCGGCAAAAGCCGCACCGACAAACGAGCGAGTGACTTTCACGATTCCCCCAGGTAGCTCGAAGAGACAGTGCCTTGTTCAGCGCGTTGATCAGCGGGCGCGCACACGAACGAGCATCGACGACGAACCGTCGATCACACGCGCAGTTGGTGCGATGGTGCGGGCGATCGGCTTGTAGACGGCCGCGCGCTGGGTATGGGTCTGCGGATGGAGCTTGTCGAGCGCGCTCGCGGGCAGGTCGCGCACGAGCTTGCCGTCGAGCGAGACGCCCTCGTCGGCCGAGTACAGCGTCACCGCCCAGACGTTGCCGGGCAGTAGCTTACGAAACGCCGCGATCAGCGACGGCAGATCGACCGGCGGCGCGGCATCGAGCTTCGCGCTGTCACCCGAGGTGATCTCGAGCTGGACGATGCCGCCGGCGAGGCTCTTCGGGACGTCGACCGGAACCTTCTCGAAGATGTCCGTGCCGTCGTACGTCGTCATCCGCACCTCGACCAGGTTGCGCTGGCCGGGGATAAGCTCCGTCGTCGGGACCCGGATCTCCTTGAGCTCGCCGTAGTTGGTCTCGAACTGGAGGTCAACCTTGACGTCGACACGCTCGACCGTGACCGGCGAGAACGGGTTCATCAGCAACGGCACGAGGACGCGCAGGCCGCGGACCGAGCCCATCACGCTCGCAGCGCCATCGTTCGCGTACATGTAGTCGACGAACGTGATCGGCTCGGCGCCCTTGATGCGGACCGTCGAGTCGACCCGCGCGGTCACGTGATCGCGGTCGGGCAAGTAGTGGTTGATCGCGTTCATCACCGCGGCACCCGCGACGGCGGCGGTCAGGAACTTGTTGTCGAGGACCTCGGCGTGGAACGTGCCCTTGCGCTGCTGCTTGCCGCTGCCGATCGAGATCGCGATGTCGATCGGGATCGTCGACGTGCGCAGGCTGGTGTCCGCCATGATCGTCGACTGGCGGTCCTGGACGAGCGAGCCGATCTCGTTGATCGGCGAGCCCATCACGAACGCGCTCATCGCCGAGGGGATGACGGTGTGGACGTTCACCGTCGACACCGGTGCGTAGAACTCTCCCGACGAGAAGATCGGGTGACCGCACGCGAGGACCTTGTCGGCCTCGATCAGGGAGACCGTGCAGATGCCGGCCGCGGACATGTCACCGCGGATCAGCTCGACGGCCATCGAGCCGCCCATCACGAAGCGCGTCGGACCGTTCTCGACCTTACCGGCCGACGAGCCGCCTGCGCGCATCGGCACGAGGTTCGAATCGCCGAGCAGCTGGGACAGCGTGTTGAATGCCGGCGCCGAGAACCCGGACACCGAGAGCGGGATCGACGCGGTCAGCGTCTGGTTGTCGACCGGCGCTGGCTTCGCGACCGGCGGTGGCAGGGGCGCCGAGAGCAACCAGCTCTGGCGTGCCGGCCCGAGCGTCTGGAGCGCCGCCGACACGTCACCGTTCGGCGCGAGCTTGCGCCACTCGGCCATCGTGGTGCCGCTGACGGTCGGCGCGACCGTCCGGGGGCCGTTGCCGGTGCTCGCGATCGTGCCGCGGCGCCGGTAGGTGTCGCCTTCCTTCTTCATGTACTCGAGCGGCGTGCAGCCACCGAGCGCGACCTTGTTGAAGCGGAAGCCGTACGAGAACGCGCACAGCAACTTGTCGTCGAGATAGAGCGGGCTGCCCGACATGCCCTGCCAGAAGCCCGAGACCTGGAC
>JBKJUF010000287.1:0-2729 GCA_046590445.1 Kofleriaceae bacterium | reverse complement strand
TTGCGGTCTTCCTTGGCTTCCTTGCGGTCTTCCTTGGCTTCCTTACGCTCTTCCTTCGCCTCGGCCTTGGCCTCCTGGCGCTCTTCTTTGGCTTCCTGGCGATCTTCCTTGGCCTCGGCCTTGTCCTCGCGATGCTCGGCCTTCGCTGCGGCCTTCGCGCTCGCGTCGCCCTTGTAGCGGATGTACATGGTCGGCTGCTCGATGCGCTGGATCTGCGGCGGCAGCACGGTCACGCGAACCCAGTCACGCGTGTGATAGCGGCTGCTGTACCAAACGCCGCCATCGAACCGCCAGTACATGTTCGACGAGTAGAAGACGGGCTCGTGATAGTCCTCGATGACCTGGACATCGGCGCTGACGTAGACAAGCGACGGTGTGGTCACCACGGCGCTGCCGCGCACGCCTCCAGATGCAGTGCAACCTCCGAGGAGGCCAAGGAACAGGAGTGAACTGAGTAATAGAGTACGCATGTACCGCCGCTTTAAGCATCGACCGTGCCACGGCGCTCGCCTCGCCATATGCTTCTTCGTTGCGCCCTGGAGGGCCCGCGCGTGACGATCTGTGACGAGCGCGATGCGGGGGCGGATCCGCCCGGGGCACCGAGCCCACGCGCTCGATCCGGAGCTGGTCAGAAGCAGCGCAGGACGTCGAACGTGCCCGATACCGAGATCGTACCGACGTCGCTGTCGGTCGTGGTGAAGGTCACGCTGCCGGCGACGCGATCTCCCACGCTGTCGATCGTGACCATGCCCGACGAGCCGTTGATGCTCACCATGTCGCTCGTGGACTTCATCACGGTGACGCCGGCGGTCGGGTGAGAGCCCGGAGTCTTCGCGACGCCGAAGTACACGAACGAGCCCTTCGGGAAATCGAAGCCTTCGATGTCGGCGAGGTTGGTGTCGCAGTCGACGTTGTCGGTGCCGATCTGCACGAGCATGTCGGTGGCGATCGAATGCTGGACCGCCGAGCCGACGACCAGCTTCGGCGAGCTGTCGCCGTACTGCATCGCGATCGAGCCGGTGATGGGCTCGCCACCACCGCCGCCGCCACCGCAGCCAAAAGCTCCAAGACCGAGCGTTCCGAGGATCAAGCAGGCGTGTCGCATTCCCCATCGTATCGCGCAGCCCCGCCGATGTTCATGATTCCTGGCGGACGATCCGCACGGCCGTGAGGTCACCGCCGAAGCCCTGCGGCGTGCGCGCGAGCACGTCGTAGCGACCGCTCGGCAGCGCGACCGCCGATCGATGGGAGCCCTTCTCCTTGCCCCTCTCGGTGGCATCGAGCACGACCACGCCGCCGGCGCCGACGTCGAGCGCGCCGAGCGAGGTCCAGGCATCCTCGACCTCCTCGTCACGCTCGCCGTCGGAGAACAGGAACAGACCCCACGCAGGCTTCTTCGCCTTCGCTGCTGGCTTCGCCTTCCCCGCGGGCTTCGTCGTCGCGGGCTTCTTCGTCGCAGACTTCGTCGCAGTCTTCTTCGCGCTGGTTCGAGCTCTTGGCTGCCATGGCACTCCCCCGGAAAGCTGATCAGGACTCTGCATTGGTATCGCGAAAGCGGACCCAGCGGCGCCAGTCGGTGTTCGACTCGCCGGGACGAAAGCGCGCCGGATCGCGGTGGGTGATCGCGCTCGCGAGGCTGCGATACGTCTCGCTCTCGCTCGGCGCGATCGCGATCGCGTCGAGGGGCGGATGATCGTAGGGCTCCGGCTGGCGGCCGAGCACGTGGGCGAACGCCGTCGTCGAGACGATCACGTCTGCCTCGGGCACGTCGAGCAGCGCGACGAGCTCGGGCAGCGGATACCACAGCGCGTCGGGAAACGTCGCGAGGTACGCGCGGATCAGCAGGACGTCGATGGGCACCTCGGCGGAGCGCTCACCGTTCGTGAGCATCCCCGGGCGGAGGTCGAGGCTCTCGAGCATCGCGTCGCGCGCGGTCAGCCGCCCCGCCGGGCCATCGATGACGACGCCCTCGATGCGGAGCGAACGCTCGGCGCGTGGCCCTGGATAGAGCCCGAGCCCGCGCAGCTCACCGTGCCGCGCACCGACATCGAAATGCGGTCCGTAACCGGTCGTCCACATCGCGGCCGCAAATGGCTCCGCGGCCGGATCGGCGAGGAACGATCCGAGGACGCTCTCGAACACGATCGCCCAGGCGTCGCTCGTCGCCGATCGCACCGCCGTCAACCGCATCGCGTGGTACTCGGTCCGGCTCAGCCCGGTGAAGTCCGGCCAGCCGTGCATCGAGACCTCGTCGAGCCGGCGCACGATGTCCGCATCAGCCAGCGCCATGCGGCAAAGATATAGGCTCGCGGCGTGCGAGAGCTACGGCAACTGAGCCCAGACGACACCGCTCGTGAAGCGTGGCTGGATCGACTTCCAGCGCGGCTCGATGATCCATCGACCCGCGCGATCGATGAAACCGTATCCGCCATCGTGCTTTGCCGGCGCGAGGCCACCCTCGAAGCGGTTCGTCCACTCGAGCGTCGGCTCGATCACCCACGCGCCCGATCGATCGAGGTGGCCCCAGGTGTCGCCGTCGAGCGTGGCGTAGGCGAGATCCTCGAAGAGCCCGTACGCCTCGACAAAGCGTGGCTCGATCGCCCAGCGCCCATCGCGTTGTCCATTGGTAGAACCTAGCCTTCCCCCGCCGAGTGGCGGGTTTGAGCAAGGACCCCTTTCAAACCGTGCGTGCGGATTTCCCGCACACGGCTTTCGGGCGGTCGTGGATG
>JBKJUF010000130.1:0-4330 GCA_046590445.1 Kofleriaceae bacterium | reverse complement strand
CCGTGTTCGGACAGAACGTGCTGGCCGACGAGGAGAGCGGGCTGCTCGTGCTCGCCGCCGAGGCCGACCTCGCCGGGCTACCCGCGTCGCTGCGCGCCGCGGCGAGGACCGAGGCCGAGGCCCGCGGCCACGCCGGCACGTGGGTGGTCACGAACACCAGGTCGTCTGCCGAACCATTCCTGACACTGTCGACCCGCCGCGATCTGCGCGAGCGCGCGTACCAGATGTGGATCAGCCGTGGTGATCACGCCGGTCCGCACGACAACAAGCCGGTGATCGCCGAGATCCTCGCGCTCCGCGGCGAGCGCGCGAGGTTGCTCGGCTTCCCGACGCACGCGCACTGGATGCTGCAGGACACGATGGCGCAGACCCCCGAGGCGGCGACCGCGCTGCTGATGAAGGTGTGGCAGGCCGCGGTCGCGCGCGTCCGCGAGGAGGTCGCCGACATGCAGCGAATCGCCGACGCCGAGGGTGCCGGCATCACGATCGAGCCGTGGGACTACCGGTTCTACGCCGAGCAGGTTCGCAAGGCGCGCTACGACCTCGATCAGAACGAGGTCAAGCCGTACCTCCAGCTCGAGCAGATCCGTGACGCGATGTTCTGGGTAGCACGCGAGCTCTACGGGCTGACGTTCACGCGGCTCGACGGCGTGCCGGTCTACCACCCCGACGTCACCGCCTACGAGGTCACCCACGGCGCGACCCGCGTCGGCGTCTGGTATCTCGATCCCTACGCGCGCGACGGCAAGCGTTCCGGCGCGTGGATGAGCGAGTACCGCACGCAGGAATCGTTTCGCGACGCGGTGACGCCGATCGTGTCGAACAACGCGAACTTCGTGAAGGGCCAGCCTGGAGAGCCGGTGCTGATCTCGTGGGACGACGCCGTCACGATGTTTCACGAGTTCGGTCACGCGCTGCACGGCCTGCTATCGGCGCTCCGGTTCCCGACGCTCGCGGGGACGAACACGCTGCGCGACTTCGTCGAATTTCCGAGCCAGCTCCACGAGCACTGGCTCGCGACGCCGGAGCTGCTGAACGCGTTCGCGCGCCATCACGAGACCCGCGCACCGATCCCGGCGGCACTGGTCGCGAAGATCCAGCAGGCGAAGAACTTCAACCAGGGCTTCAAGACCGTCGAGTATCTCGCGGCCGCGATCTACGACATGCGGATCCATACCGAGCCCACGGACGCGCCGATCGACGCCGCCGCATACGAGGCCCGCACGATGCAGGAGATCGGCGCGCCGCGGGAGATCGTGATGCGACACCGGCCGACGCAGTTCGCGCACGTGTTCTCCGGGGACGACTACTCCGCTGGCTACTACTCGTACCTGTGGGCCGACACGCTGACGGCCGATGCGGGCGAGGCGTTTGTCGAGGCCGGGAGCTATTACGACCGCGGGGTCGCGCGCAAGCTACACGATGCGATCATGAGCGTCGGCAACTCGGTGCCACCCGAGGAGGCGTTCCGCGCGTTCCGCGGCCGCGACGTCGACACCGACGCGCTGATGCGCGATCGCGGGTTCCGTCCAGGGTGACGATGCGATTCACCCGCGCGGGGTAAATCAGTTCGCCGCCGATGCCTGCTGCATCTTGATGTGGACCGCCGAGGTCTCGGTCTTCGGGAAGATCTTCCGCCAGTCGGCGGTGTAGCCACGCCGACGAAACCACAGCGTCGCCTCCTCGTGCCGGTTGACCTTCGCGGTCACCGGCGTCACCCCGAGCTTCCTGCCGTTGTATGTGACCTCGATGCCCTGCGGGTCCGAGGTGATCGTCACGCGGGTCTGCGTACGCTGCAACCGCGCCGTGACGCCGAGCGCGCCGGAGGTCGGCACGACGCGGCTACGGAACTCCTCGTAACGCGGGTGCTTGATCGCGACGTTCGCGGCCTGGTTGCACGGACGCGCGACTGTCACCGGCGACGCACCGACGGCGCGGTCATCGATAAACACCTTCGCGTCGCGCGGGTGCGCGTTCACCGTGATCGCACAGTCGTTTATCGGAGTCGCGACGGCCACCAGTGCCGGCTCCGCGGCGGGCGCTGCCGCGGGTGGCTCGGGTGCGGGTCGCTCGTTCGCGGCGGGCGCCGCGACCGGCGCGGGCGCCGCGACCCCGGGCGGCGGCTCGACCGGCGCTGCGGCCACCACTGCGGGCGCTGCGGGCGCTGCGGCGGGCGCGATGGCTGGTGCCGCGGCGGGCACGAGCGGCGCCGGCGTCTCGACGGGCGTTGTCGGCTCGCCCGCCACGGCGGGCTCGACGGTTCGGACCGACGCGACCGGGTTGCGATGCTCGACCGCGCTGCGCGCCCACATCACACTGCCGATCGCGATCACCGTGCTCGCGACCGCGGCGGCGATCGCCATCCGGTACGCGCGTCGTGACACGCCCGGCGATCGAGCAGCTGACGCGACGAGAGCGTCCACCGCGAGCGCTGGCATCGCCTGGCGACTCGGGCGGATGGCCGGTGACGCTTCGCCGGCTGGTGGCGGCCGCGGCGGTGTGGTCTTCGGATCGCTCGTTGCCACGATCTCTTCGGTGGAGACCGACGCCAGCACCGTCGCCGCGATCTCGGAGGCGGTCGGCACCAGCTGGTTCGGCCTCGTCATCGCGTCCGAGGTCTCGCGCATCGTCTCGATCGGGACGCCTGCCGGGAGCACCGGGGGGAGCACCGGGGGGAGGACCGCGGCAACGATCGCGCTGGCTTCGTTGGCTGACACGACCACGGCTGCCGGCGGACTCGCCGCGACGCTTACCGATGTGGCCGCGGCGCTCGCAGCGGCCGCTTCGTCGGTGGGCTCGGCCGGCCCAGTGGTCGGGAGATCGTCGTCTTCCGCCTCGGTGCCCTCAGCTCGCCACTTCGTGATCCGCGTGTGCCGTTTCCCTCTGCTGCGTCTGCGACCTGACATTCGTTCATCATCTCGCATCGCGAGACGCTCCACGCGAACGTGAGCCGGCAGATCGATCGTTGCGCCTCACGAGCGCTTGCGCGAAAGGTACGTGAATGGGAGCAGCGAGCCCGGGATCGCGGCTGTGCAGCTACGCCCCACGCCACTCCGATCGGGCGTCACCGCCCGCTTGAGTTGTTGGGGTGCGGCTAGATCCCTCAAATCCACGTCAAAACGGGCGTTAGCACGTGAGGCCCGCCGGTACGCTGCCTGCACACCATCACCCCGCTGTCTCATGGGAGCACTCGCGAAAACGATGACAAGCCTGGCGCGTCCCCGCGCGATTGTTCTGATCCTTGCGTTCGCGGTCGTCGGCAGCACGTCGATCCGCGCGCAACCGGCGCCGCCTGAACCAGCGCCCACACCCGCGCCGCCCGCGCCCGAGCCGACGGCCCCCGCAGCCGAGCCTGCACCCGGGGCGAAGCCCGACGCCGCGACGCCTGAGGCGGAGAAGCCCGATGCCGCGAAGCCCGATGAACCAGGCTGGTCGACCGCGCCGCGTCCCGATCAGTCGCGCGGCGTGGTCCGCGAGGACGCACCGTCGCTCGGCGACCGCCTCCGCTGGGGACCGCGTGTCGTGCTGTTCGTCCCGCGCTGGGTGTTCTGGGCCGTCATGCAGCCCGTCCGCCTCACCGCGTATGTCTACGAGCGCTACAACCTGCCCGGCCGGCTCAAGGCCACGCTGTTCAACGTCGAACAGACGTTCGGCATCTACCCGACGTTGAAGTTCGACACGGCCTACGGCCTCACCGCCGGTATCCGCATCATCCATCGCGACATGTTCGACGCCCGCGAACGCCTCCGGCTCGGCGTCGACTTCGGTGGCGAGTTCCGGCAAGCCGTGAGCGGCAGCCTGCGCAGCGGCCAGCGGTTCGGCAAGCGGTTCACCGCGGAGCTCAGCGCGCTGTACGAGCGCCGGCCCGGCGAGCGGTTCTACGGCATCGGCAATGGCGCGCGACTCGACGAGCGTCCGGCGATGTTGATCGATCCCAGCGACAACGACGCGGCCTACCCGACGAGGTTTCACGAGGATCTGATGCGATTGCTCGTGGCGGCCGAGGGCCACGTGACCGAGAGCTTGACCGCGCGCGTGACCGGCGCGCTCGTCAAGCGTGACTTCGATCGGCGCTTCGGCGACGTCGACAGCATCGAGCGGATCTACCTGACCGAGCCGCTTGCCGGCTACGACAACGGCGTCAACAACGTCTACGTCGAGGGCGACGTCACCTACGACACGCGCCGGCCGACCACGCGCTATCACACGCAGGTCGTCGACGCGACCGGGTGGTTCGTGAACGCGCACGTCGGTGGTGCCACGGGCGTGCGCGGCGATCCGACCGACTACTACCGCTACGGTGCGGAGGTCCAGCGGTACTTCGACCTCT
>JBKJUF010000750.1:0-3045 GCA_046590445.1 Kofleriaceae bacterium | reverse complement strand
CTAGGCGGTCGCGGGCAACATACATGGTTCTCCACGCATTCCTGCGCTGCATGGATCGCGGCGCGCGACCAGGTGCCAACGGAACCGCGCGCATTGACAGGCACTACCGGCGGTAGTAGTTGCTTGCGCTCCACCAGGCTCCACGAGCGTCGGCCGCGCCTTGTTCAGTAGCGCTTGAGCTCCGCAGCCGCCCGCTTCCGCACGATTGGATTGGGATGATTGCTCGCGGTCTCCTCGAGATACGGTTTCGCCGCCGAACCGATGTCTTCGCGAAGGAAGCGCGCAAGCGCGCCGTCGTAGCTCGCCTTTGCGTTGAACCCTCGCAGAAGTGATTTGATCAGCTCGGGGTCACTTCGGTACGCGGGATCGATCGCGAAAGCGGATCGTATCAACGGTATTCCGTCACCGAAGTACATCTTGTCGACGTATAGCTTGCCTGCATGAAACGGGAGCCTTGCATCCTCGGGATGTTGCCGGCGCGCCTTGGTGAGCAGGTCAATCGCCGGTTTCAGCCGCCCGCTTGCAGCGAGGTCCTGGGCACGTCTCACAAGCTCACCGACGACATCGGTCACGGGTTCCGGTCCGGTGGAGATGACGACGCTCGAATCGGCGGGCAGCGGCGGCGGTGAAGTCGCGGCTTTGCTGGTACTTCCCTTCGGCGTCATCCCGACGACCACCAAGACAACGATCGCGATGACTCCGATGGCGCCACCGGCGATGACGAGCCTACGTCGCGACGCTGGGCGCGGCGGAAGTGGCGGCGACGAGAACGACGGTGCGCGGTTCGCCGCTGGTGATGGGTTATCGACGACCAAGGCACTCGTGGCCGCGCTTGCCATCGGCGAGAGATCCTTCAGGTGGACGGTAGTCTCGGTCGGTGGTGGGACCATCACACCGGCAGGAGGCGTCTGATAGCTGGGTCGCCCGCCCAACGCCGACAGTGCGTTCGCGAATTCCTCTGCCGTCGCATAGCGGCTGTCGCGCTCCTTCTCGAGTGCGCGCGCGACGATCGTCTCGAGCTCTCCGAACTCGTGACCAGGGAGCTTCTCCGCGAGCCGGGGCGCGGGAACGGTGATGTGCATCATGCACACCTCGATGGGCTCGCTGTTCGCGGACCGAAACGGCTTCGTTCCCGTCAGCAACTCGAACAGCATGACGCCACACGCATAGAGGTCCGTTCGGCCGTCGATCAAGAGGCCGCGGATCTGTTCGGGCGCCATGTAGCTCGGCGTCCCGAGGATGACCCCCGAGGTCAGGTTCGAGCTCTCCTCGCTCAGTCGCGCGAGGCCGAAATCCAGAAGCGTCGCGTGGTCGCCCAGCCCCGCCTTTTGCGACAGCACCACGTTCGCCGGCTTGATGTCGCGATGCACGATACCGAGAGCGTGCGCATGCGCGAGCCCCGACAGCACCTGCCGGGTGATCTCCACGGCACGCGCGATCGGAACCGGACCCTGTTCGATGAGCTTGGTGAGGTTTGTGCCGCTCACGAAGTCCATGACCACGTAGGGCCGCCTGTCATGGACACCGATGTCGAGCACGGACGCGCAATGCGGATGCTCCAGCTTCGCCATTGCCGTTGCCTCGCGCTCGAAGCGACGCCGCGACGACATCTCGTCCGGCAGGCTCTCGTTCATCACCTTGATGGCGACGATGCGCCCGAGCTTCAGGCGCTCGGCGCGATAGACGCTCCCCATCGCGCCCTCGCCGATCGGCTCGATGACCCGGTAGCGGCCGTCGAGGATCTGTCCGCTCAGATCTCTGACCACGACACCGATCATACCGCGTCGCGACGACGTCCCCGTGTGGGCTTGATCCTCACCTCGTCGGCCCGCCTGGTCGCGGACTTCGACTATCTCGTGATCTACGCGGTGCGCTAGATCGTCTCTGCGCGTGGCAGATCGAAGCGGTCCAGGTTCATGACCTTGGTCCACGCCTTCACGAAGTCGTGCACGAACTTCTCCTTTGCGTCCGCGCTTGCATAGACCTCGGCGAGACCCCGCAGCACCGCGTTCGAGCCGAACACGAGATCCACGCGGGTACCCGTCCAGGTCACAGCGCCCGTCTTTCGGTCACGGCCTTCGAACACGTCCTGGTGCTCAGCGACAGGCTTCCACTCCGTCCGCATGTCGAGCAGGTTGACGAAGAAGTCGTTGGTCAGCGCCTCGGGGCGCTTCGTGAGCACGCCATGCTTGGTCTGCCCGGTGCTCGTGTCGAGGACGCGAAGGCCACCGAGGAGGATGACCATCTCGGGCACCGTCAGCGTGAGCAGCTGCGCGCGATCGACGAGCAGCTCCTCGGCCGGCACCGAGTACTGGTCCTTGGCGTAGTTGCGAAAACCGTCGACGATCGGCTCGAGGACGGAGAACGACTCGACATCGGTCTGCTCCTGCGTGGTGTCCGTACGCCCCGGCGCGAACGGCACGGTCGTCGGGTGGCCGGCGTCCATCGCCGCCTTCTCGACCCCCGCGCAACCCGCGAGGACGATCACATCAGCGAGCGAGACCCGCTTGGAGCCCTGCTGCGCGGCGTTGAATTCCTTCTGGATCCGCTCGAGCACGGAGAGCACGTTCGCGAGCGCGGCGGGCTGATTGACCTCCCAGTCCTTTTGCGGCGCGAGCCGGATCCGCGCACCATTTGCGCCACCGCGCTTGTCCGAGCCGCGGAAGGTCGAGGCCGAGGCCCATGCCGTCGACACTAGCTGCGAAACCGTGAGGCCTGCCCCGAGGATCTGCGCCTTGAGCGTGGCGACATCACGATCGTCGACGACCACGTGCTCGACAGCGGGAATCGGGTCCTGCCAGATCAGATCCTCAGCGGGAACCTCCGGCCCGAGGTAGCGCACCTTCGGACCCATGTCGCGGTGGGTCAGCTTGAACCACGCGCGAGCAAACGCGTCCGCGAACTGGTCCGGGTTCGCGTGGAAGCGGCGCGCGATCTTCTCGTACGCGGGGTCGAAGCGCAGCGCGAGATCGGTGGTCAACATGCCGGGCGCGTGACGCTTCGCAGCGTCGTGCGCGTCGGGGACCGTCTCGCTACCCGCGCCGG
>JBKJUF010000558.1:0-10255 GCA_046590445.1 Kofleriaceae bacterium | reverse complement strand
GCCGCTCGGCGAGGCCTGCTACGTGGTCCGGGAGGTGGCGCAGGCGCTGCATCACGCGTACTGGTCGACGGACATGGACGGCAAGCGGCTGTCGGTCGTCCATCGCGACGTCTCGCCGCACAACGTGATCCTCGGCTACGAGGGCACCGTGAAGCTGCTCGACTTTGGCGTCGCGATGTCGGCGGTGACCGAGCACGCCGAGGCCATGATCGTCGGCAAGTGGCTGTACATGTCGCCCGAGACCACGATGAGCGAGCCAACAGACCATCGCTCGGATCTGTTCTCGCTCGGTGTCGTGATGTACGTGCTGTGCTCGGGCACGATGCCGTTCACCGGTAAGCAGCCCAAGGACATCGTCAAGAAGATCCGCGCCGGCCAGTACAAGCCGCTCCACGCGGTCGCGCCGCATGTCCCCGAGCGGCTGGCCCTGCTCGTGTCACGGCTCCTCGCGCCGAACCCCGAGGATCGTCCGCAGCGCGGCCAGGAAGTGGTCAACGAGCTGAACGAGATCGCGCGTGCGCATCGCTTCGAGAGCGCGGGGACGAACATCGCCGACCTGCTCGCGCAGCTGTTTCCGCACGACGCCAGCGGCACCTCGCCGGATCTCAAGGAGGTCGTCCGCTTCTTCCCGGAAGAAGGCAGCGGCGGCTCGATGACGACGAAGGACCGCTCGCGCTCGGTGACGCCGGGCCGCGCCGCGGTCGACGTCTCCGAGACGTTCCGCAAGTCGGCGCACGACTTCACGTTGCCCGGGACCGACACCCCGCCGGGGGGGATGAAGGCAGCACGCGTCGAGGCATCGGGGCCGGCGACGTCTCCCGTCGCGTCGGTACCCTCGATCAGCAGCGCGCGGATCCTCGTGGTCGTCGTGATTGCGATGGTGCTCGCGGTGCTGACGTATCTGGTCTGGTCCAGCTAGGCATCCCGGATGGAGCCGGTCGTCGCGCGGCGGATCATTGCCGTCTCGGGTGACGAGACGATCGGGCGCCTGCTCGCGAGCGCGCTTCGCGATGCTGGAACCGTGGAGCTGCACGAATGGATGGATCCCGTCGAGGTTGCCCATGCCGCGATGTGCGTGGTCCATCTCGAGACCACGCTAGCGATCGATACGCTGCGCGCGCCGGGTTGCCCGGTGATCGCGGTCGTGCCGCGCTCGGACATCGCCGACGTCGTCGAGCTCCTTCAGTCGGTCCCGCGGATCGCGTGCGTCGTGGTGGCGGAGGACCTCGACGCGGCGCAGCTCGCGGCGATCGCGACGCGCACGCTCGGGATCGTGACCGGCGAGGACAGCTTCGGCCTGCAGCGGCTCGTCGATCCCGGAACCGCGATTCACGAGACGACCGTCCGCGACTATCCCGAGAAGCGGCGCTGCATGGCGCAGATCGAACACGACGCCGACCAGCGTGGCGTGCCGCGCAAGTACCTCGAGCCGATGCAGCAATGTCTCGACGAGATGCTGATGAACGCGCTCTACGACGCGCCGGTCGACGCGGAGGGCCGGCACATCTTCGCGGGCGTCCCGACCAAGACGCGCATCATGATGCGCACCGAACACCGTGTGAACGTGCAGTACGCGTTCGACGGCAAGCGGTTCGCGATCTCGGTGCGCGATGCGTTCGGCACGCTCGAGCGAGTGACGCTGTTGCGCTTCCTGCACAAGTCCCTGCACGCCTCGCTGGCGGTCGATCGGCGAGCGGGTGGGGCAGGGCTTGGTCTCTACCTGATGGTGAGCTCGGCGTCGGCCGTCTATTTCCATGTCGTCCCGGGCGTCGCCACCGAGGCAAGCTGCGTGTTCGACATCGCGCGCGACAAGCTGCAGCTCGAGCAGCTCGGCTTCTTCGTACAGCCCGCGGTGGCTGGTCTCACGGCGTCGGGACCAGCGCGCCCGATCGCGCTGCCGTCGCTGCGCCGCAAGGTGCTGTGGTCGCTGCCGGTGGTGATCGCGGCGGCCGTGTTGTTTGCCGTGTTCGCCCTGCCGGGGCTGCTGGCGCCACCCCCGAGCGCGAGCCTGACGTTCGCGACCACCCCGAAGGGCGCGACGATCGAGCTCGATGGTCGCCCGATCGGGATCGCCACCGACGGCATGCTCGCCGTGTCCGACGTCGAGATCGGGCGGCGCTACACCGCGACCGCACGGCTCGATGGCCACGAGCCGCAGGTGCTCGTGGTGACGCCGCGCGAGGGCGCGAACGCGGTGACGTTCGCGTTGCGCGCGCTCCCGAGGGTCGAGCTCGACACCGATCCGACGGATGCCACGGTGACGATCGAGGGCAAGCTCATGGGATCGACGCCGCTCACGCTGACGTCGCTCGAGCCGGGCAGCACGGTGACCATCGTGTTCGAGCGTGCCGGTCATCGTGCCGCGACCGCGAGCCTGCGGGTTCCGCAGGCCGGCGCCGTCGAGCGTCTGGTCCAGCCGCTCGAGGTGTCGGACGACTTCGTGCGGGTCCGCTTCGTCTCGAACCCGCCGGGAGCCGAGCTCGTGCGCGACGGTCAGGCCGCGACCACCGACCGGACATACACGCCTGCCGAGCTGTTCCTCGAGATCGGCAAGCTCCAGCGGTTCATCCTGATGATGCCGCGGCACGAGCCCCTGGTGATCGAGCCGTTCGCGCCGAAGCGCGGCGACACCGAGCTGGTCAAGGGGGGCGACCTCGTACCGCTCACACCGAGGGGGCCGTAAACTCTTCAGAATTACTCACATCCTCCAATTGCCGCCGGAAGGTGGCCAACGGGCCAGTCGGTTTCGAAGCCGCGCTGCGCGAGCACCATCTCCAAGGCTTGGTCGAACATGGCCGTGGTTTGATTGACTTCCCGGTTCTGCCAGCGGAACATGAACCCGGAAGTGCGACCTGGACTGGTGCCAGGCTCGGTCTTCAAAGCCGATGGTGCACCGCGAGAGCGTCGGTACGGCGGGTTCGATTCCCGTGCACTTCCGCCAATCCAGCATTGCGGAGACCGCTTGAACCTGCTGGCGCCGAGCCAACAACCAGAATCTGAGCCGAAGACGCAGCAAGCAGCTGCGCCGTTGTTCCGGCTCAAGGATGTCTCGCGTCGCTGGGGAGGCGTCGATGCGCTCAAGGGTGTCACGCTCGATATTCGTGCGGGCGAGGTGATCCTGCTCGCCGGCCCCAGCGGCTCTGGAAAATCGACGCTGTTGCGGATCCTCACCGGCGCGCTCAAGCCCACGTCCGGTCAGCTCGAGGTCGGTGGTGTCGACCTCGCGTCGATGTCGCCCAAGGAGCTACGCAAATACAAGCGGACGTGCGGCATCGTCGAGCAGGGCAACTTGTTGGTGCCCCAACTCGACGTCCACCGGAACGTCCTCGCCGGCCGGCTCGCGCACTGGCCATGGCACCGGATCCTGCTGTCGGCGGTATGGCCGATCGAACGCGACCGGGTCGCCGCGCTGCTCGGCGATCTCGGGCTCTCGGATCGCCAGTGGGAGACCACCGCAAACCTGTCCGGCGGCCAGCAGCAACGCGTCGCCGTGGCGCGCGCGATGATCTCGTCGCCCATGGTCATCATCGCCGACGAACCGACGGCGTCACTCGACTCGCAGAACGCGATCCAGGTGACCCAGATGATGGTCGACGCTGCACGCCGGAACGGCGCCACGCTAATCCTCTGCACGCACTGGATCAGCCTTGCACTGCCGTTCATGGAGCGGCTGATCGGCCTGCGTGACGGCGCGATCGCGATCGATTGCCAGGCACGCGACTACGACGGCAAGGATCACGGACGTGGCGGTCATGCGGGCGGCAGTGGTGGCGAATTCGTGGATGAAGACTCACTGATCTCTCTGTTCGAGGGTTCACTGGAACGCCTGTGATCCCGCGTATCTCGTCGCGCTCGAGGCGCACGGCGGCGTACAGCATCGTCGCGATCTCCGTCATCGTCACCGGCTACCTCAGCGGCGTGCGCGTCGGCCCGCTGTTCGATGCGGAGGGTTCCAAGGGCGCCCTCGCGATCCTTCGCGGCTTCGTGAACCCGGATCTCAGCAGCGACTTTCTATGGCGGATCGCCAAGCTCTCGGTCGAGAGCTTGTTGATCGGCCTGCTCGCGACCACGCTCGCGGTGTTGCTCGGGGCAGGGCTCGCCTTGATCATCATCAAGGTTCCCAAGCTCCAGGACTCGCCCGAGCGTGCGCCGTTCCGCGACGCAGCGGGCGCGCTGATCCGGTTCGTCGTCCGGATCCTCCTCGCGATCTTCCGCAGCATCCCCGACATCGTCTGGGCCTTCCTGTTCGTCCGCATGTTCGGGCTCGGACCGGGTGCGGCCGTCATGGCGATCACGATCGCCACCGGTGGCGTGTTCGGTAAGCTATTCGCGGAGCTCGCGGAGGTCGTCGAACCTGAATCGATCCGCGCGATGCGTCGGCTCGGGGTCGGTCGCCTGGGCATTCTCATCCACGGCGTGTTGCCCCAGGTCTGGCGGCAGTGGGTCGGCTACGCGTTTTACCGCCTCGAGTGCTCGGTCCGGAGCGCGTCGATCCTTGGCATCGTCGGCGCCGGCGGCCTCGGTAGCGAGATCGCCCTCGGCGTGCGCTACTTCGACTTCGAGAAGCTCGCGACCGCGCTGCTCGCCGTGCTGGCATTTGTCATCGCGATCGAGCTCATCAGCTCGTTCCTGCGCCGCCGGCCCTTCAAGTGGACGATCTATCTCGCGCTGATCGGATCGGTCGTGGCGCTCGTTCGCCTCGACATCCCCTGGCGCGAGCTCACGTTATCCAACTTCATCCCGGCGTGGCTGACCCAGGGCGGAGGCGCCCCAACCGGCGAGCTGCTGTGGAAAGGGATCAAGCTCGCGCTGCAGACCGCGGCGATGGCGTGGTGTGCGACCTGGGTCGCGGCGTTGATCGCGCTCCCGCTCTCGCCGTTGACGGCGAGCGCGCTCAGCATGCGCGGCCGCAAGGAGGCGCTGAAGGGCAAGATCGGCTTCGCACGAGTCGGGACGTGGCTGGGCGCGGCGCTCGTCCGGCTGTTCGTGCAGGGATGTCGCGCGATGCCCGAGCTCACGCTCGCGTTGATCTTCGTCGTCTGGGTCGGACCTGGTCCGTTTGCTGGCGTGCTCGCGATCTGCATCCACACGATCGGCGTGCTCGGCAGGTTGTACTCGGATGTCTACGAGGAGGTCGAGCCGTCGAGCGTCAGCGCGCTGTCGAACACGGGTAGCTCGCGCTTCGGAGTCTGGCTCTACAGCATCTTTCCGCAGGCGGCGCCGCGGCTCCTCGCGTTCACGCTGTACCGCTTCGAGGTCAACGTCCGCGCGACCGCGATGGTTGGCTTCGTTGGAGCGGGTGGCATTGGCGATTCGATCGACACCGCGATCAGTCTATTCCACGGGCACGATCTGGTGCTCCTGCTTGCCATCCTGTTCGGCCTCGTGGTGACGCTCGACTTCTTCGGCGATCGGGTGCGCCACCGGATCCTCACCAATCGCTTCAAGCCGATTACGAACGCGGCCGCACCGCCGCGTGGCGCGACAGCGGCGCTGCCCGGCACGCAGCGACGCCGGCGTGCACGACGGTACGCTCGCGCCAAGGGTGTGCTGTTCCGCCAGCGTGGTGGCGGAGCCTTCGAGCACGGCACCATCCGGTCGGTGTCCGCGGTCGGCGTATTCATCGAGACCATGACCCCGTGCATGAAGGACACCGTCATCGAGCTCGGCGTGCGCCCGCCACCATCCGCAGACGGCGAGGTTCAGCGTCCCGATCCGAACTCGATCTCGCTCGGCCGCGTTGTCTACACGCGCAACGACGAGGTGCCGGGCATGGGTGTCGAGTTGCTCGATCCGATGCACGACATTGCACCGCCAGCAGTGGCCGAGGAGCCGTAGGCTGCGGTCAGCTCAGACTTCGACGAAGCTGAATGCCAGCGTCGGCTCGACGCTGGTGCCGTCGGTCTCGGCGTACGGAAAGATGAAGCGGTCGAGGCGCGGTGCGTGCTGCGATGGGACGAGCTGGACGTCGCGGCCATATGAGAACGCGATGCGATTTTCGTCGAGCGAGCCGAAGTAGAAGTCGGCGAGCTCGCGGCGCTTCCAGGCCTCGCTGACGTCGACCGGGAACCAGCTGCCATCGGGAAGCGCGATGTCGGCCCAGCAGTGGTAGCCGCCGATCGTGCCGGTCTGCTTGCCGCGCGGGATGTTGAAGCCGAACGTGAAGCGCGCCGGGACGCCGAGCGCGCGTGCGAACGCGACGAACAGGCCGTGGAACTCGGTACACGTGCCGGTCCGCAGATCGCACGCGGCCTCGAGATCCCCGAGGCGATGGCTGCGCTCGGGCGTACAGCCAGCAGAGTCGTACGCCATCGTCTCGAGCAGGTGATCGAAGATCTTGCGGGCGATCACGAGTGGCGGCTCGTCGGGCGACGCGATGGCGCGCGCGCGATCCAGGTTGGCACCGTCGGAGCGAACCCCGGTGTCGGATTTCAGGAAGCGCGCGAGCTGATCGTCCTGGCTCGGCGGCCGCGGGTAGCCGGTGATCTCAGGTCGCGGCTGCGATCGCTGGATGCGCTCGACGGTGAACCCGAGCGCGAAGGATGATGGCGTGGAGGCCGGTGGCAGCACGAAGCACATCATCGCCGTGCCGGTCTCCCGATCGATGCCGCGCTCGCACGGCAGATCGGGGGGCGCTTCGCTCGTGATCCGCTGCCACTCGTCCTCGATGGGCCGCGGAATCCACACAGCCGTCGGCGCATCACTTGCCGGAACCGAAATCTCGAAGGAGAAACGAACGGCCCGGCGCATCAGGGCATGATAGAGCACGCACGTCGGCGTGGGTTGAGCTTGCTGCGCCAATCGGTCAATCGGTCGGCCAGGTCACAGGAGCCTCCCGGGAATGGCTGAACCTGGATCCCCCGCACCGCATGACGGATACTGTGCGCGGCGCGAAGCGCATCGAACCTCGACGAGCTCGCGACCGCCGAACGTGGGCATCGGTACGACCATGTGCGCAGCTGGTCCGTGCGCTGACCGGCGGACGACGCCATCGTCGTCAACAACAACGCCCGCCGACCTTCCGGATCCGCGGTTCGAGGCGCAGCTGCGCCAGCTCACGCCTGCGGTCATGCTGCGGGTGGATGGCGGAGAGCGCCTCGTCGACCTCAGGACGGCCGAGCTCGACGAGAAATCGATCCTGCTCGGGTCGCTCGCGACGGCCGTGCGCTGATTACTTGCCGCCGCTGAGGAGGCCCGTCGACTTGGCGACCGCCTCGATCGCGTCGAAGTCTGCCGGCGTGGCCGGCACGTACTTCTTTGCGCTCTGGAGCTTCATGACCGCCTCGTGCTCGGGGTTCGAAGCGTCGAGCTCGAGGAACGCCTTCGCGAAGGCTTCCCGGATCGCAGGATCGATATCCTTGCGCGCGGTCCACACGTAGTCGACGTAGCCCGGGGTCGTCCAGATCACGTTGACCTTCGCGGTGTCGACCTTCTTCTCCCTGACGAGCCGGTCCCAGACCTCCATGTTGAGCACGCCGGCCTGCACCTTGCCGGACTCGACCATCTTGACCGTCGCATCGTGCGCGCCGCTGAACAGCGCTTCGCCGGAGAAATCCTTGTTCGCATCGATCTTGAACTCGGACATCAGGAAGTGCCGTGGCATCAGGTGTCCCGACGTCGAGCTCTTCGAGCCAAACGCGAAGGTCTTGCCCTTGATGTCGGTAGGCGTCTTGATGCCACTGTCGGCAGCCGCGATGAAGACGCTCTTGAAATCGCGATCGATGTCGCGCATGGCGAGCGGGACCGCGCCGTCCATCACGCGCGCCTGAACATGGGTGAACCCACCGAGCCACACGAAGTCGAGCTTGCCGGCCGATAGTGCCTGGACGGCAGCGCCGTAGTCGGTGACCGGGATGTACTCGACCTTGGTGCCGAGCTTCTTCTCGAGGTAATCGACCATCGGCTGGTACTTGCGCTGCAGCTCGCTCGGGTTCTCGTCGGGAATGCCCGAGACCCGGATCGTCCTCTTTGCACCGCTTCCAGCAGCGCCACCTGACGTCTCGTCCTTCTTGCCACAGCCGGCGAAAGCGATGACAACGGACAGGGCCAGGGCGCTGGTCAGAGCGACGGCCAGACCTCCGAGGGTCGACGCAGATCGATTGCTGTTTGTCATGAGTCTCGAATCCTTGCTGATGGGCTACCTGACCGGCGCGAGGTCGGCGCGCCCAGTTTCGCCTGGATTTCACCGCGAAGGGGGCGGGCCGCCGCGAAGAAGATCAACGCGAGTCGCGGATCAGGCGCGCCGCCTTGGCCGCCTCGGCGATTCCGTCGTAGTTGCCGACCGCGGTCGGCACGAACTTCTTGGTCCGCTGGATGTCGAGGATCGCCTTGTGCTGCGGGATGCCAGGATCGAGCGCGAGGAATGCTTCGCGCAAGCGCTCGACGAGCTTAGGGTCGAGATCGCCGCGAACGGTCCAGTTGTAGTCGACGTAATCCGGGGTGGTCCAGAGCACGCGGATCTTCGAGGGGTTGACCCTGTGCTCGTCGAGCAGCTTCTGGAGGACCGACTCGTTGACCGCGCCGGCATCGACCTTGCCGCTCTCCACCCATCGCACCGTGGTGTCGTGCGCGCCCGAGAACGTGACCCTCGCAAAGTCCTTCTCGGGATCGATCTTGTTCTTCATCAGGAAGTAGCGCGGCATCAGGTGGCCGGAGGTCGAGCTGATCGATCCGAACGCGAACGAACCGCGCTTGAGATCCGCCAGGGACTGGGCCTTCGACGATGCCGGCACGATGATCTTGGTGTGGAACTTGGCATCTTCCTCGCGCTGGACCAGCGGGATCGCGTTGCCGGTGCGGCGGCGCGCCTGGACGAACGTGAAGCCGCCATACCAGACGAGATCGATCTTGCGGGCCGCGAGCCACTCCACGGTCGCCGAGTAGTCCGGCGCGGGGACGTACGTGACCTTCATCCCGAGCGTTTTCCCGAGATAGGCCCCGAGTGGCGCGAACTTACGCGCGAGCTCCGCGCTGCCTTCATCCGGGATCGCCGAGACCCGCAGCTCCTGCTCCGCGGGGCCGTTCCCGAGGGTCGCGAGCGCAGCCAGGATGACCAGCGCATGCCGGTACCCTTTGGTTCCCGGGACCATCGAACCATCATTAGCAGGTGAATGTGTCGATCGTGTCACGCTGCCCCGATCTTGGCACGCTTGACCTGATTGTCTTGGGGATCCGTCCCGCTGTACGTTTCGGGGCTGTCATGGCGCGCATCCTCGTGATCGAAGACGACCGAAGCATCCAGAAGGTCGTCGCCTACAACCTCGAGCGGGCAGCGCACGAGGTGATCTCTGCACATCACGGGCGCGAGGGTCTCGAGATGGCGCGGCACCGATCACCCGATCTGGTCGTGCTCGATCTGATGTTGCCCGATCTGCCGGGCGTGCAGATCTGCACGCTGCTCAAGCACGATCGCGCGACCCAGCGGATCCCGATCATCATCCTGACGGCGCGCGGCGACGAGATCGATCGCGTGCAGGGGCTCGAGCTCGGCGCCGACGATTACGTGGTCAAGCCGTTCAGCGTCCGCGAGCTGATGTTGCGGATCGCGGCGTTGCTCCGGCGATACCAGCTCAGCGACGACCCGCCGCAGCTGGTGATCGAGATCGGCGAGCTGAGGATCGATCGCGACGCGCACGAGGTCACGGTCAGCGGCGCGCCGGTGGCGCTGACCGCGATCGAGTACAAGCTGCTGTGCACGCTGTACGATCGCCGCAACCGGGTGAGCAGCCGCGGCGCGCTCCTCGACGCGATCTGGGGACCCGAGAGCGAGGTCACCGCGCGCGTCGTCGACACCCACATCCAGCGGCTGCGCGACAAGCTCGGCAGCGTCGCGAACTATGTCGAGACCGTGCGCGGATTCGGGTACCGGTTTATCGGGTCACCGGGCGCGTCACCGGGATAGTCGGTGCGGATCGGGTTACGGACACGGATCACCGCACTCTGCCTCCTGGTGGTGCTCGCGGCGATCGCGCTGTGCGAGGTGTACCTGTCGGATCGGCTGGAGCGCGTCCTCCTCGATCGAATGCGCGCGGATCTGATCGTGCGGCTCGAGCTCGTCGAACGCGAGGCGTCGTCGGTCACCGAGTCGATGCAGCAGTACGGGACCTGGGATCAGATCGCGGATGACTTCGCGCTGCGGTCGATGACCTGGGTGACGCTCGCACGCACCGACGGCACCGTGCTCGGTGACTCGAAGCTGACGGACGACCAGCTGGGCTCGAAGCTCGATCTGCCGTCCGCGTTCGAGGTCGAGGAT
>JBKJUF010000514.1:0-28027 GCA_046590445.1 Kofleriaceae bacterium | reverse complement strand
GTCGAGCAGCGGCAAGCTCTCGCGCGACTCGGCGCCGAGCCCCGATGCCTCGTGAAACGCGAGCGCGAGCTCGAGCGCGCTCTGGTAGCGCATCTCTGGTGTCTTCGCGAGCGCGCGAGCGAACACGCCATCGAGCGCCGACGGAAACCGATCGCCGAGCGGAGGCACGTTGCCCTCGGCGTGCGCGGCAGCGACCTCGTAGAGCGTGTGGCCATCGAAGGGCGGCTTGCCGGTCAGCGCCTCGTAGGCGAGGACACCGAGCGCGTAGATGTCGGCGCGTGCGTCGGCGCCACTCGGATCCACCCACTGCTCGGGCGCCATGTAGCGCGGCGATCCGATGAGCGAACCGCGCCGGGTCAGCCCCATGCCCTCGGCGCCCGGCTCGGACGGTGCGCGCGCGTCCTGGCTATCCGCCAGCGTGTCGTCGCCCACCGACGCGTCGCGCGTGTGCTCGAGCGCGAGCTCGGTCGGCTCGACGATCGGCGAGATCCGCGGCGCAATGTCGCGCAGCGACGGACGATCGGCGGGCCCACGCCCGCTGCCGGGGAGCTCGAAGCTGCCGGATCGCGACGCACTGTCACGCAGCGATGGCCTATCGGAGGGCGCACGTCCGCCACCGGTGAGCTCGAAGCTGCCGGATCGGGACGCACTGTCGAGCGGTTCGGGGTCTGCGACCTTGGCGATGCCGAAGTCGAGGAGCTTCGGCAGGATGCGGCCTGCGCGAGACATCACGATGACGTTCGCGGGCTTGATGTCGCGATGGACGATGCCCTGCTCGTGCGCGGTGTGGACGACCTCGCAGATCCGGTCGACGAGCTGCACGAGGCGCTCGAGCGGGATCGCGCCCTGGGTGTCGAGCAGCTTGTCGAGCGGCGTCCCGCGGACGAGCTCCATCGCGATCCACAGCAGACCATCGTCCTCGGCGCCGAACGCGTAGACGTGGGCGGCGTACGGATGATCGAGGTGGGAGGCGAGCCGGGCTTCACGAAGGAAGCGCTGGATCACGAGCTCGCTGGCGCGCAGCCGGCGATGCAGCACCTTGATGACCGCCTCGCGTTGCAGCAGCGGTTGCTCGGCGAGATAGACCGCGCCGAAGCCGCCCTCGCCGAGCTTCTCGCGGACCACGAAGTCGCCGAGCGTCCTGCCCGTGAGCTGATCCTGTACCGTCACGCTGGCGCCTCGATGGTACGCGACCGCTCCGCCGAGAGATAGCAGCGGTCCGTGGCGCTCCGCTCGACACGCGATGCGCTTGGGCACTAGCATGCGGCGGCATGGGGACCGATCCGCACGTCGATCCGCTCGGAGTCTTCGAACGGATCGGACGGCTCGTCGACGAACGCTGGCGTCAGCGGAACTACGACGAGGCGGTGTTTCCCGAGCTCGCCGCGGGCGTGCTCGCCGAGCTGCAGCCAGGCCGTGAGGTCACCGCGCGCGATCTGCTCGCGTGGGTGCTGCGCACCGATACGCTGCCACACCAGTTCGATCCGCAATCGAAGTTCGGGCAGCCGCCGCTCACGATGTATCGCGCGCCGCGGTTCGTGATCGACGCGCTGTTCTGGATGGAGAGCACCACCGACATCCACCAGCACGGCTTCGCCGGAGCGTTCTCGGTGCTCGCGGGCTCGAGCGTGCACTCCCAGTACGAGTTCGAGCTCGGCGAGCGGATCAGCGCCGCGATGCTGATCGGCTCGCTACGGTTCCGCGGCTTCGAGATCCTGGGCCCCGGCGATATCCGCACGATCGGCGCCGGCAAGAGTCTGATCCACGCGCTGTTTCATCTCGAGCAACCGTCGGTGACGATCGTGATCCGGACGTATCGCGATACCGAGGCCGGCCCGCAGTATCTCTATTTTCCGCCCACGCTCGCGATCGATCCGTTCTTCGAGGATCCCCTGCTCGCACGGCGCGTCGAGGCGCTCGACGTGCTGGCGAAGCTCGACCTCGTGGCCTACGAGCAGGCGGTCGGGGAGCTGTTCGCAACGGCCGATCTGTTCGCGGTGTTCCGCGTCGCGCGCCATCACCTCGGCCGGGTCCAGAGCCTCGAACGGCTGCGCGCGCTGCTCGAGCGTGCGCGATCCCGTCATGGCGCTCGCATCGAGCTGCTACCGCCGGTGCTCGAGGAGCTCGCGCGGCTCGGCGCGATCGTCGACCGCCGCAAGCAGCTGCCGGGAGCGGATCACCGGTTCTTCCTGGCGATGCTGCTCAACCTACCAACTCGTCAGGCGATCTTCGAGGCTGTCGCGCTGCGCTATCCCGGAGTCGAAACCGTGGGCCTCGTCCTGCAGTGGATCCAGGATCTTGCAGATGCGATCGCGCCGCGCGGGCCTGCTCGAGAAGACCACACCGCCGCGATCCTTGCCGAGATGCTACGGGGTCACACCGGCGAGGGACTGATCGCGCGGCTCAAAGAAGACTTCGACGATGACGATGTCGAACGGTTGCGCCCGGACATCATCGAGATCGAGCGGACGATGCGTGCTGCGCCGATGTTGCGGCCGTTGTTTCGCGACTAGTTGTTGCGCCCGTCGCCGCCGGTGTTCGACTGCTTTGGAATGAACGGGCTGCCACTCCCGCTGACCTTATCGAGCTCCTGGTTCGTGAGATCCTTGAGGTTCGAGGTCGGGTTGATGTGGAGCGACTTCTTCGACTTCTTCTGCATTGAACGAACAAATAGCAGCTACGGTGCCAAATCTAACCAGTTGAATATATTAGTAACACGCCACGGTTGCGCATAAAGGACTCGATCGGGTAGCGCAAAAACTACGCTGATAGCGTCGATCATGGTGAACATGGAACGTAGCTCGCGTCGCGGGCGTGAAGACGCGACGGTACCTTGCACGCAACCATACGTTGCACCGCGCGCTCTGACAGCTGGACTCGCGGAATCGTCCACACGCTGGTCGCACCGCGAGATGTCACGATTACCGACCGGCCATCCGGTGCGTAGTGCGACGAGAAGTAGCCGTCGGTCAACGCGCCGACCATCACCAGCTGGCGACCGCTCAGCGTGTCCCAGATCCGGACGGTGCCATCGTGTCCTGCCGTCAGCACGAACTGACCATCGGGGCTGAGCTCGACGGTGCTGACGACGGACGAGTGGCCATCGAGCTGCGCCACCAGCTTGCCACTCGCGACGTCCCAGATTCGCACGAGCCGATCTTCGCTGCCAGTGACCACGCGGTTGCCATCGGCGCTGAACGCGACGGCGGCGACCGTCTTCGTGTGTTCGAACGCGCCGAGCAGCGTGCCGCTCGCGACGTCCCAGATCTTGAGCTTGCCGTCGTCGCTCGCCGTCGCGAGCCGCTTGCCATCGGGAGCGAACGCGACCGACCACACCACCGCGTCATGACCCGCGAATGTGCGAATCATCGCGCCACTCGCCGCATCCCAGAGTCGGACGCTGCCGGTCTCCGTCACCGTCGCGAGGTGAGCTCCAGCAGCGTCGTACGCGACGTTCGTCGCCTTGGTCTCGCCGACCAGCGAGAACACGAGGCGCCCCGACGCGATGTCGAAGACGCCCGCACTCGCGGCGCCGACGATCGCGATCTGCTCGCCATCCGGACTGAATGCGGCGCCGCCGTACTCGGGCATCTCGACAGCGATGGAGCGCACGAGCTCGCCGCCTGGCAACTTCCAGATCCGCGCCTGGCCATCCTCGGCGGTTGTCACGGCCAGCTTGCCGTCGCGGCTGAACGCGCTCGACCACACGTCGCCGACGTGCCCCGGCAGCGAGAGGTGACCGCTGTGGTTCGCGTCCCAGACCGCAGCGCTGCCGTCGACGCTACCGGTCATGAAGCGGGTACCCGAGTCGTCGAACATCGCGCCCCAGACGGTCTCGTCGTGACCGAGGAATGACCAGATCGCAGCGCCGGTGCTCGCGTCCCACAGCCGCACGCTGCCATCCCAGTGCGTGCTGAGCACGCGCTTGCCATCGTGATCGAAGCGCGTATCGACAGGCGGCGACGCACTCTCCATGATCTGGAGCTCGGCCCCGGTGCGTGCCGACGAGATCCGCACCATCCGATCTTCGGCGCCGGTGACCAGCCGCTCGCCGGTGGGATCGAACGCGACGCTGCGGACCTGCGGCGCGCGATGCTTGACCTCGGCGACCCGCGTGCGGGTCGCGACATCCCACACCCGGGCGTGTCCGTCCTCGAACCCCGACGTCGCGAGCTGTCCGTCGTCGGGGCTGAACGTGATGGCGGCGAGCCGGCCCTGATGCGCGGCGATCGTACCGAGCAGCCGGCCATCCGCGACCTGCCACAGCCGGACGGTGCCGAGCTGGTCGCCGGTCGCGAACCGTTGGCCGCGATGATCGACCGCCGCGACCCAGATTTTCGATGTGTGACCGACGAGCGCGAACCGTGCCTCGCCCGAGGCGGCGTCCCAGACCTTCGCGGTGCCGTCGCTGCCGCCGGTCAGGATCGCGTGATCGGTGTGAGCGATCGCCGTGATGTCGACGCCGAGCTCGCGCGAGTGGAGTAGCGCACCCGTGCCGACCTCCCAGACCTTCACCGCATCGACACTCATCGAGATCAGCTGCCGCGTATCGGTCGTGAACCGCACCCACTGTACGGTCTTGACGTGTCCGCCAAGGGCGTGCAGACGACGCTGACTGGCGACATCCCACACGCTGACGGGGCCCTTGCCGCCGGTCACGGCGAGGCGGCCATCTCGCGACAGCGCGACCGAGCGGACCTGCGACGGCTCCTTGAACCACGCGAGCTGTCCCTCGAGGCGCTGTGTGGCCCAGCCGATCATGAAGTGCAGCGCGGGGTTGTCGGCGCCTTCGCGATACGCTTGCTCGAGGAAGACGAGCGCGCGCATCGGGTCGTTCGCCAGCGTCGCGAGTCGACCTTGCTCCTGGTAGAGCTCGACGAGGCGCTGCTTCGCCTTGTCCGCGTTCACCCGCGCGAGCTCGCCCTGCGCCTCGGCCACTTGCCGCTGGCGCCCGGTCTCCTGGTTGGTGCGGTAGAGGACCGCGAGGCCGATCGTGAGCGCGACGAACGCGATCGTGAGCAAGAGCCTGCGCACGCGCCGCGATCGCCGGGCCTCGCCGAGGCTCGCATTCGCGAACGCCGCCTCGCTCTCGGTCAGCGCCCCGGGATGGCGTGCGCGCCACAGCCGGTACTCGGTCAGCGACTCGTCGCGCCACAACAGCCCGCGTGGACGGCGGCGCTCCTGCCACTGGCGCGCCGCGGCTCGGAGCTCGTGGCGCAGCCGTGCACCGTCGGCGTCCTCGCGCCGCCACCCGACGAGCCGCGGCCACGCGCCGAGCAACGCCTCGTGGATCACCTCGACGCGCTCCTCACCGGCCTCGCCTTCGGATGCGACGAGCAGGCGCGCCGCGATCAGCCGCTCGATCACGCCGTCGGCGCGCGTGCCACCGCCGAGGATCTGGCGGAGCTCGCTGCGGGTCAGCACGGCGCGCGTGCCCTCGGCGGTCACGAGGTGCCGGAACGCCTCGCGGACGACGCGCTGCTCGTCGGCCGAGAGCGACGCGAGCGTGGTCTCGGCGTGCTGCGCGAGCGCGCCGCCGACGCCCCCCATCGCCTCGTACGCGCGGCGCCCGAGCTGCTTGAAGTGGCGATCGCGGAGCTCCCACAGCCGCGCCGCCGAGAATGACAGCAACGCGAGCGCACCCGGCTGGTCGACGACGGCGTCGACCATCTGCGCCGGCAGATCGCGATCCTCGAAGTCGTAACCGGCACGCCGCGCGGGCTCGGTGACGATGCGCAGCAGGTCCTGGCGGGCGGGCGTCGACAGCAGCTGGAGCCCCTGCGCGAGACGCGCGCGAAACGGCACGAGCTGCTCGGCGACGAGCAGGAAGTCGTCGCGCAGCGTGACGATCACGCGCACGCGATCCTCGGCGGCGCGTGCGGCTCGCACGAGCGCCTCGCCATAGCGGGTGCGCTGCTCGACGTCCTGACAGAGCGTGAACAGCTCCTCGAGCTGGTCGACGACGATCACGATCGTCGTGGCCGTGGCTTTCGCGCTCGCGCGCAGCGCGTCGCCGAGCGCATCGGGCTCGGAGGTCGCGAGCGAGAGCTCGATGCCGTCCTGCGCGAGGCGCGCCTCGAGCGCGGCGACCGGCGACGGCCCGGGCCGTACGATCAGCACGCGCCAATCCTCGGGCAGCGACGGGATCACGCCGGCCTGCACGAACGAGCTCTTGCCCGCACCGGATGGGCCGACGACGGCGATCAAGGGCTGCGCGCGCAACCGGTTGACGAAGGCCTCGACCTCGCGCTCGCGGCCGAAGAACAGCGCGGCGTCGCTCGCGGTGAAGGGCGCGAGGCCGCGATACGGCGCGTCACCCGGCACCGACGGGCCCGCCTCGTCGAGCGTGTCGAGCAGCGACGTCCCGAACCATGCCCACAGCGAGTCGTCCTGGCGCTCGAAGTCCTGCGGCAATGCGACGAACCGCGCGCCGTGCCGGCCCTTGCCCTCGAACAGGAACAGCTCCTCGGGCGCTCCCGGCGATGGCTCGCACGCCTGCACGAGCGGCCACAGAGCGAGCACCGGCTGACCCTCGCGATCGACGAGCGCTGGCTGGCCGAGCTCGAGGCGGCGGCCGCGCACGACCATCGCGCTACGCTTCGGCCGGCGGACGCCCATCCAGCGCTCCGCGCGATCACCGCGCCAGACGACGAGCGGATAGTCCGCGAGGAACGCGATCGAGTGCAAGAACCGCGTGAGCCCGGGCAGCGAGCTCGCGAGCAGCTCGCGAACCTGGTCCTCGCTCATCCCGCTGCGCTGGGTCTGCGCCGGCATCGCGAGCGTCTCGTCGAGCGGCGACGCGCGCGACGTTCCGAGCCCGTCGCGATCGAAGAACATCGTGACGAGCTCGGGCACCGGGAACACGTCAGGCTTGGCGGCGTAGGGGCGGCACAGCTCGCGCGCGAGATCGAGCCATTCGTCGTCGGCGAGCGTGCGCCGGCGCAGCGATCGCAGCGCCTCGACGACGGCATCGCTGTCGCGCTCGTCATCGGCACCCAGCCGGGTCCGACACGCGAGCGAGACCAGCCCGATCAGGCGGACCGCGACGTGGACGATGATGCGCACCGCCTCGCGGGCCTGGTGCGCGTTGGTGGCGGCGGCGAGCGCGGCGACGGCCTCGGCGATCGGCTGCGGCGCATCGGCGATCAGCGCGTCGCGCAGCGTCTCGTCGAGCTGTGGCAGGGTCTCGCGCGCCTCGGCGCCGAGCCCGGACGCATCGCGAAACGCGACCGCGAGCTCCAGCGCGCTGCGATACCGCTCGTCGGGAGTCTTCGCGAGCGCGCGCGCGAACACGGCGTCGAGCGCGGCCGGAAACTGATCGCCGACGGGCGGCACCTGGCCTTCGGCGTGCGCGGTCGCGACCTCGTAGAGCGTGTGGCCGTCGAACGGCGGCTTGCCGGTGAGCGCCTCGTAGGCGAGCACGCCGAGCGCGTAGATGTCGGCCCGCGCGTCGGCGGCGCTCGGGTCGATCCACTGCTCGGGGGCCATGTAGCGCGGCGATCCGACGAGCGAGCCGCGCTGGGTCAGCCCGGTCAACGACGGCTCGCCCTCGGCCGCGATCGGCGACTCGGAGAGCGTGGCCGCGTGGTCGTCGGGCGCGCGGGTCTGGTCGTACGCCAGGTCCGTGGGCTCCGGCGTCAACGAGATCCGAGGCGCGCTATCGCGCAGCGCCGGGCCGGTGGCGAGGCGCCAGTTGCCGGAGCTGCCAGTGAGGTCGGGGGTGCTCGATCGCCAGGTCGCCTCGGCCGACGCACCGTCGAGGGGTTCGGGATCCGCGACCTTGGCGATCCCGAAATCGAGCAGCTTCGGCAAGATGCGACCGGCGCGCGACATCACGATGACGTTCGCCGGCTTGATGTCGCGGTGGACGATGCCCTGCTCGTGCGCGGTATGAACGACCTCGCAGATCCGGTCGAACAGCTGGACGAGGCGCTCGAGCGGGATCGTGCCCTGCGTGCGCAGCAACTTGTCGAGTGGCGTGCCGCGGACCAGCTCCATCGCGATCCACAGGAGCCCGTCGTCCTCGGCGCCGAACGCGTAGACGTGCGCGGCATAGGGATGGTCGAGGTGCGAGGCGAGCCGGGCCTCACGCAGGAAGCGCTGGATCACGACCTCGCTCGCGCGCAGTCGGCGATGCAGCACCTTGATCACGGCCTCGCGCTGCAGCAGCGGCTGCTCCGCCCGGTAGACCGCGCCGAACCCGCCCTCGCCGAGCTTTTCGCGGACCACGAAGTCGCCGAGCGTTCTCCCCGTGATCTGGTCCCGTGCCGACACCCTCGCCCGCGATGTTACGCGATCACCCCGGGACGATCACGGTTTCGTCGGGCTCACGCGCGCGGCGGCTTGCGTGGCCGTACGATGCCGTAATCGTCGAGCCGCTTCAGCAGCGTTCTCCGTGAAATCCCGACGAGCTGGGCGGCGCGGGTCTGATTGCCGCCGCACTGCTCGAGCGCCTCGAGGATCCGCTTGCGTTCGAGGTCGTCGAGCTCGCTGCGCATGTCCTTCGGTGGCTCGGTCGGCGGGCGCTGGAGGCGCGCGCTGCGGTCCGTCGACAAGCGCGGCCGCCGCGCCGTCTGCCGGTTCGCCGCCGAGTCATGGGTCGGCGTGGCGGTCGGCACCGCATCGTTCCACCGGCTCGGCACCGTGCGCATCTTGTCGACGGGCAAGTGCGCGGCCGTGATCGCGCCGTCGGCGCACAGCAGCACGGCGCGTTCGATCATGTTACGGAGCTCGCGGATGTTGCCAGGCCACGCGTAGCGTTCGAGCAGCCGCATCGCCTCCGACGAGATCACGGGTTCCTTCGCACCGTTCGAGACCTGCTTCACGAACGCGCGCGCGAGCCCTTCGATCTCGCCGACCCGCTGACGCAGCGGCGGGATCATCAGCGTGATGCCGTTCAACCGGAAGTAGAGATCCTGACGGAACCCACCGCGCGCGACCTCGGCCTCGAGGTCGCGGTTGGTGGCCGACACGAAGCGGACGTCGATCGAGCGCGGCTTGAGGCCGCCGACGCGCAGCACCTCGCGGACCTCGAGGACGCGCAGCAGCTTGACCTGGGTCGCGACCGGCATCTCGCCGACCTCGTCGAGGAACACCGTTCCGCCATCGGCGGTCTCGAGGAGTCCAGGCTTGGTGTGCACGGCGCCGGTGAACGCGCCGCGCTCGTAGCCGAAGAGCTCGCTCTCGAGGAGGGTCTCGGTGAGCGCCGCGCAGTTGAGGCGAACGAACGGCTTGTCGGCGCGCAACGACCGGCGATGTACCGTCTCGGCGAGGATCTCCTTGCCGGCGCCGGTCTCGCCGAGGATCAAGACGCTGATGGTGCCGGTCGCGATCCGCTCGACGAGGCGATGCAGCTGCTGCATTGCACCCTCGGTGATCACGATCGCGCCGCCGACTCCAGCATGCTCCGGCTCGCCACGGGCGCGTCCGCAGGCGCGCGCGATCAGCGCGTGAGGATCGCGGCCGTCCTGCGGGTAGCACGCGATGCCGAGCTTCACGGGCGCGCCGCGTTCGCGCAGCTTCTCGATGATCCGCTCGGTGACCAGTTCGATATCCGGCTGCTTGACGTCGAGCAGCAGCACTTCGAACTCGCCGGGCCCGTAGTGGCCGACCACGTCCGCCGCGCGCAGCGCCTCGTCGAGCGCCTCCTGCACGTCCGCCACCGGCGTCGCGTCATCGCCGTGCACCTGGACGACGGCGAACGTCGCGCCCGAGCGCAGCGATCTCGCGCATTCGTCCTCGAGCCGCGCCTCGAAGTAGCTGTGGCTCCACAGCCGCCGCTGACGCTGCGGCGCCGACCGATCCTGGATCAGCACCATCACCGAGCCGACGTCGATCACCTCGCCGGGGCTGATCGCGACCGGGCGGTTGGGTGGGAGCCAGTTGTCACCGACGCGGGTGCCGTTCGCGCTGCCGGCATCCTCGATCGTCCACGTGCTGCCGAGGTGAAGCACCGCGTGCCGGCGCGAGATCGACGGATCATCGATGAAGACGTCGCATGCGGGTGACCGGCCGATCGACACGTCACCCGACTCCGGCAACGGATGGGTCGCCGAGATCCCGTCGCCCATCACGAGCAGACAGACGCGAGAGGCCACGGCGCGCGGCATCGCACGCACGGTGCCCTTGGGGGTCTCAGCCACGTTCCCCTCGTAGCACGAGGTCTTCACCGTGGCCGGTGATCTCGAAGTGGGGGCGGAGCAGCGCGGCGGTCACCGGATCGACGTGGATCTGACCGGCCGCCGCACCCCGCGCGAAGATCGCGCGCAACCCGGCGACCGACATCACCTGCGTGCAGCGATCGATGGCGCCCTCGCTCGTCTCGTCGTCGGGTGCCGGCGCGGAGACCACGATCGTCGCGTCGGGCAACGTGCGCGCGAGGGCCAGCGCGCAGCGGGCGGCCTCGGCGGGCTCGGCGTGGCTCAGCACGATGACGCCATCCTCGAGAACCTCCGCGCGATCGCGCCACGCTGCGATCGCCGCGAGTGCGCGCGGTCGCCACGTCGGGTCAGGTTTCGGCGGCGCGACGAGCACCAGACACGGCGCGTGCGCCCGCGCGACGGCGCCGATCCGGCGCGTGCCACCCGCGGGCTCGCTGACCCGTGCACGATGACGCATGGCATCGGGCAAGCCGTGCAGTGCGGCGAGCGCGTCCACGACGTCGTCCATGGTCGGGAACCGGTCGTCGGGATGCTTCTCGAGCATGCACACGACGATCGCGGCAAGCGCCGGAGGCACCTCGGGACACAGCTGGGTGACCGGAGGTGGATCGACGAGGATCAGCTTGACCTGCACCGCCATCGGGTTCTCGCCGAGGAACGGCGGCCGGCCTGCGAGACACTCGTAGAGCACGCAGCCGAGCGAGAAGATGTCGCTGCGGCCATCGAGGTCGCGCGCGCCGCGCGCTTGCTCGGGAGACATGTAGCCCGGCGTTCCCATGGCAATGCCGGTGCGCGTGAGCTGCTGGTCATCGGCGACGTAGCGAGCGAGCCCGAAGTCGACGACGCGGACCTGATCGAGCGCATCGCCGTCGAGCATCAGGTTGTCGGGCTTGATGTCGCGATGGATCATGTGATGGCGGTGGGCCTCGGCGAGTGCGTCCGCGACTTGCCGGATCACCAGCACGGTCTCGCGAACCGTCAGGCCCTCGAGCTCGGCGCGCGTCACGAGGTTGTCGCCATCGATCCAGTCCATCACGAGGTAGTGGCGACCGTCGTCGGTGGTGCCGTGCGCGATGTAGCGGACGATGCCGGGGTGGGTGAGCGACGCGAGCGCGGCGGCCTCGCGGACGAACCGCTCGACGTCCTGTCCGTCCGCGATCGTCAGCAGCTTCACCGCGACGTTCCTGCCGGTGTGGAAATCGAGGGCGCGGTGAACCGTGCCCATTCCGCCAGTCCCAATAGCCTCGCCGACCTCGAATCGGCCTGCGAGGGTCGGCCCTTGCATGAAGAGACAGCGTATCACGCGCGCGTGCGCGTCGCTGACGCGGTACGGAGGACGGGCACTTTCGGAGCGGCGGAGATATAACCCCTCGCATGGAGACCGACCCGACCGAGATGTCTCTCTCGGACGTGAAGCATCCGACGCTCGCGGAGCTCAAGGATCCGGCGCATCCCGCGCACGTCAGCGAGCACCTGGCGAGCTGTTCGATGTGCAAGTCGGTCGTCAACGCCGCGAACGACGACACCAGCGGCCCGATCGCCCTCGATCTTCCCAAGGGGCTTGTCAGCGAGAACGCGTTCCGGTGGCCAGCGGATCCGATCGCTCGCGGCGGCATGGCCCAGATCTTTCTCGCCGAAGACCGCCGGCTCGGCCGCACCGTGATCCTCAAGGCGCCGCGCGAGGGCGACGATCTACCTGCGGGGATGGGCGAGCTGTTCCAGCGCCGAGTCAGTGCCGAAGCGCGGGTGCTCGCGAAGCTGCAGCACCCGTCGATCGTCACGATCTACGAGCTCGGCAAGGCGACGGTCGGCTGGCCGTTCTGCGTGCTCGAGCGGGTCGACGGCACCTCGCTACGGGACCGGCTCGAGGAGCTCGTCGAGGTTGAGTCGAAGGACGGCGAGCCGCGCACCCGCGAGCGCCTCGAGCTCCTCTCGAACCTCGTGGCGATCGCCGAGGCGCTCGCGTACGCGCACGAGCGCCGGATCGTTCACCGCGACTGCACTCCGAACAACATCATTCTCGGCAAGCGCGGCGAGGCCACGCTGATCGACTGGGGCATCGCGCGCGACCTCGACGGTCCCGGGGATGGCGACATCACGGGGTTGACCGACCAGCCGCCCTCGATGAGCGGCCGGATGGTCACGATCAGCGCCGGCACGCCGCCCTACCTGCCGCTCGAGCAGAGCCAGGGGCGCGCCGCGGACCCGAGCTTTGACGTCTACAGCTTCGGGATCACGCTCTACGAGGTTGTCTCTGGCAAGCCGCCGTTCGACTGGCGCGCCACCGAGAACCAGGGCGAGCGCGAACGCCAGCTCACCGCGTTCCTGGAATGGCTCAAGCGACGCGAGCCCACGCCCCTGGCGATGCCGCAGGATCCCGAGCTCTCCGGGATCATCGCCCGCGCGATGACGCCGGATGCGGCGCAGCGGTTCACAGCCGACGAGCTCGTCCGCGCGCTCAAGCAGTACCTGACCGGCGATCTCGTGTTCTCGCACCGCTACTCGCTGACCGGCCGGCTGGCACGGTGGTCGCGACGCAACCGTGCGGTGACCGTGGCGCTCGGCGCACTCGTCGTGTTCGCGATCGCGGGGGCACTGGTCTGGGCGCAGCTGTCGCGCGCGGCGCGCGAGGAGGCCGAGCTGCGTGCCGATGCCGCGGCTGCGAAGGCCTACGCGAGCGAACGTGGACGCGCTGCCGACGAGGCGATGCGCGAGGCCGACGCCGCGAAGGCACTCGCCGAGCAGGCGCAGCGCGAGGGCAAGAGCTCCGACGAGCTGCGCAAGGATGCCGAGCGCAAGAAGCGCGCGGCGGATGCGATGCGCAAGGACGCCGAGTCCGCGGCGAACCAGGCCAAGGGAACCGCCGACGAGGCCGTGAAGAAGTTCCGCGAGGCGATGAAGCAGAAGGAGGACGCCGAGCAGGTCCGCAACGTCGCGCAAGCCGAGCGCGATCTGGCGCGTGCCGCGCAGGCCGACGCCGAGCGGATCCGCGATGCCGCACGCACCGCGCAGGCCGGTGCCGAGCGCGATCGCGAGGCCGCGCGCGCCGCGCAGACCGCCGCCGAGCGGGATCGCGAGGCCGCGAAGCAGGCCGCGAACGCCGCCGAGGCGGACCGCGATGCCGCGCGCGCCGGGCAGGCTCGTGCCGAGCAGGATCGCGAGGCCGCCCGGGCCGCGCAGGCCGCCGCCGAGCGCGATCGCGAGGCCGCCCTGGCATCGCGCGCCGGGATCGAGCGCGAGCGCGACGAGGCACGCCGCCGGCTCGCCGAGCTCGAGCAACGGATGCGTGATCTCGAACGCCAGCGCACCCAGCCGCCACCGCCGGGGCCGACGCCGATCCCCTGACCGATTGTGCGCGCTCAGCGTTGCCAGAAGATCGAGAGATCGATCTCGACGGCCTCGAACGGCGGAAACCGCCCGCGTTCGTCGCCACCGGCGGAGGCCAGGACCTGATAACCTCGACCGCGGAGCCCCAGCACCTCGATGGTCTGGTGCACCGGATCGAGGAACCACAGGTGGCCGACCTTGGCCTTCGCGTAGATCTCGCGCTTGCGGCCGCGATCGATGCGCGCCGTCGACGGCGACAGCCCTTCGCAGACCCAGTCCGGGGCGAGCTCGAGCGGGTTATCGTCAGGGATCACCGGCATGCGCTCGCGACGCCAGCCCGAGACGTCGCCGACCAGGATGTTCTTGCCGAACTTCAGGGCGGGTTCGAAGATCACGACCCAGCCGCGCTTGCGGTCCTTCGTGAACGGACCGAGCTCCATGATGAGGTTCGTGATCGCGATCGCATGGCCGGGGCCAGGGCGTGACGTGACGTAGAGGACGCCGTCGATCAGCTGGCCGTTCAGACCTTCGGGCAGCGCCTCGAGATCCGCGATCGTCGCGCCATGCTTGATCGTCAGCTTCATCTCGTCCGAGTGTAGCCCCGGCACGGCTGAACCGGCGTGCTTTCCATTCGCTGCGGACATCACAGATCCGTCCCGAGCCACTCACCCACCGAGCGGAACGAGCGATCGCCGATCACGATGTGATCGATGATCGGGATCCCGAGCAGCGTGCCGACGTCGCGCAGCCGGCGCGTCAGCTCGACGTCCTCGTGGCTCGGCGTCGCATCACCAGACGGATGGTTGTGGACGAGCACCCCGCCCGCGGCCGCCATCCGGATCAGTGGCCGGAACACCTCGCGCGGATGGACCTCGACGCCCGCGACCGAGCCGCGCGCGACCTCGACGATGTCGAGCAGTCCATTGCGGATATCGACGCCGATCACGAGGAAGACCTCCTGCGGCAACCCGGCGACGCGCGACGCGACGACCCGGTAGACATCCTCGGGTCGGCCGATCGTCTCGCGGTGATGGACCTGTTCGATCGCCCGGCGACCGAGCTCGAACGCGGCTGCAACCCGCGTCGCACGGGCCGCGCCGACGCCCGTGATCTGCGCGAGCTCGCGCGGTGACGCACGCGACAGGCCGGCGACACCGCCAGCGGAGCGCACGAGCTCGCTCGCGACCGCGAGGGCTGGATGATCGCGTACACCCGATCCGAGGAGCAGCGCGATCAGCTCGTGATCGCCGACCGTCGCCGTCCCACGCCGCCACACGCGTTCGCGCGGCCGCTCGCCCGGCATCGGTATCGCGTCGTCGATCACGCGGTCGATCGCTGCATCGTCCATGGCGCGATCCGCAGCAAGCCACGCGCCAGCGTCGGCGTGCTTGAGCATCGCGAGGTTGCGCGACGCCGTGGCCGCCCGCCGGACGGCGGTGGCCGGGATCCGGCCGAGCACTCGCGCGGCGCCAGTGTATCCTCCGCGGATGCCTCCGGGGATCCACGTCTGCCCCGAGTGCGGTGGGCAACTCGCGAGCGAGGGGCACTGTCCAGCCGACGGCACGCAGGTCATGCCGATCGGCGAGGACCTGCTGCTCGGGACGACGATCGGCGCCTATCGCATCGCCCGCCTCCTCGGAGTCGGCGGCATGGGCCGGGTCTACAAGGGCGTCCACCCCACGATCGGGAGCCGCGTCGCGATCAAGGTGCTCTCGCGCGAGTGTAGCGATCGGCGCGATCTCGTCGATCGATTCTTCTCCGAGGCCAAGGCGGTCAACATGATCCGCCACGAGAGCATCGTCAACGTCCTCGATCTCGCCACGCTGCCCGACGGCCGTCCCTACATCATCATGGAGTATCTCGATGGCGCGCCGCTCGCAGCGATCGTCGAACACGCGGTCGCCACCCGCACGCCGCTGCCGCTCGGTGGCCTCGCACGGCTCGCGGTCGAGGTACTCGACGCGCTGGCCGCCGCGCACGCGAAGGGTATCGTCCACCGTGATCTCAAGCCCGACAACATCTACATCACGCCGTCCGGGCGTCCGAAGGTGCTCGACTTCGGGATCGCGAAGCTCACTGACATGGGCGCCGGCAGGGCGACGCGAACCGGCTCGCTGCTCGGCACGCCGCACTACATGGCACCGGAGCAGGCCGCCGGGCGTCCCGTCGATCACCGTGCCGACATCTACGCGATCGGCGTGATCCTGTTCGAGTGCGCGACCGGCACGAAGCCGTTCCTCGCCGACTCGCTGTTCGACCTGCTGCGCAAGCACGTCGAGGAGCCACCGCCGTCGCCCCGTTCGATCCGTGGCGATCTGTCGTCCGAGCTCGAGAGCGTGATCTTGACGGCGCTCGCGAAGGCGCCCGACGCGCGGTTCGGCTCGGCGCAGGCGATGTCGGTCGCGCTGCAGCACGCGACGGCGCAGCTCGCGCCCGCGCAATGGACGCCGATCACCGGGTCGGGCACGCATCGCGCGGTGCCGACCGGCGGCTGGACACCGACCGCTCCGGCAAGCTGGGCCCGAGATGGAGCGAGCCAGCGAAGGCCGGCGAGCGGGGCCCGAGATGGAGCGAGCGAGCGGCGCGGCCCGGCGACCGATCCCGATCCGGCACACGCCGATCACGCACGTGCGGCACGCGTGTCGGCGCCGCCGCCGCCGCTCGGCCACCAGTCGACGGTGAGCGCGAGCTCGGGACAGGTCCAGCGGGCGGTCTCGCGGCCATCGAACAAGGGTGTGTGGTTCGCGCTCGCGGCGGTCGTGCTTGTCGGTGGCGGCATCACCGCGGCCGTGCTCGCCGGTGGCGGCAAGGCTCCGACCGCGGCGAGCGCCGGATCGTCGGACTTCACGAACGCCCCCGCGAATCCGGCGGCCGTCGCGCCGACGCCCGCGGTACCCGCCGGCGATCCGGGCTCCGACGTCGGTCTCGAGCAGGCCTTCGCACGACTCGACGAGCTCGACGCATCCTCGCTGCCTCCCGAGGCGCGCAAGCAGCTCGACGAGCTCAAGCGATTGCGCAAGCTGCCGCCGGCGCAGCGCCAGGCGAAGACCACGGAGCTCGAGGCGAAGCTCACGCAGGACGCATTCGGTCAGGCCGCCGAGGCGCTCGCGATCGAGGCACCTCCGACACCGTCGCGCGCGCCGGCTGCTGCGAGCAGCCGGTGGGTGGACGACCACGCGCTCGTTGCGTTCAAGCTCAACCCGAAGCGCGTCGACGTCAGCGCGTTCATCCGCTACGCGATCGCCGAGGCGAGGCGAGCCGATCCCGAGGCGGTGCTGTTCCGTATCGAAGTCGACGGTGTGGGACCCGATGGCTTCGCGAACCTCGAGCTGCCATCGCACGCCTCCGATCACGGCAGCATCGCGCTGCGCTTCTACTCGCCGTCACGCGCCGCGCGCGATCCGAGCACGCCGATCGGCGTCCGCTCGAAGACCGGTCGCGCCTGCGAGTTCCGCATCGAGGCCGAGCCCGATGGCGTCGAGCTGCGCTCGATCGGCGCGGCGTTCGGCGGATGCGACAAGACCATCGCGGTCCCGATCCCGAAGTGTTCGATCGCGGACGTCTGGAAGAAGGCGATCGCGAAGAACGCACCGTCGACCAACGCCGTCGCGAACATCAGCTACTACGCGGCGAGCAGGGGCTCGACCTACTGGTGGTTCAACATCGGCTCGGGCTTCGACGTCGTGTTCAGCGCGCGCTTCCCGCCCTGCTGATCGTTCTGACGATGGCCGGACACTTGCCGTTCAGCTCGGCCAACGTGATCGGCGTCGGAATCTCTGGTCGTGCTCGAGCGTGAACGTGGGTCGCCCCGCGCCAAGAGCAACGCCGCATCCACGTGCCAGCGAGGGAGCACGCCGTGCCATCGCCGAGCACGCAACCGAGGATCGTCTACTCCTGCTTCTCGATACCGATCTCGAGCTGCTTCTGGCGTTCTTGCTCGATCCCCCGCAAGCGGCTGCGACGAGGAAGATCGGAATGAGGCGTTTCATGACCGAATCGTACGAGCGTTTAGAGCCACCCTTTCGCTCGAGACGTCGATCCTGATGAAACCTTGCCGAAGTGGTTCTGACACGGGGTCAACGCTGCCAAACCGGTAGGCAGTGCGCTTCATCTGCTCATAGACGCTCGAGATACGCCGAGAGTGGCACCGAGACACCTGCCGAGGCACCCCAGCGGAACGAGGTCGAGCGGTCGCCCTCCGGCGGATACAACAGCAGCGTCGCCGGCGACACGTAGAGCTCGACGAGATTGCCGATGTCGAGCGCGATGAAGAACGGATGCACCATGATCGAGTTGGATTCCTCCGAGTCGAGGACAGCGCGATAGAGCAGCCCCGACGCGGCCGCACCGACCTTGAACGTCAGGCGGTCTCCGAAAAACGACGGGCTCGACAGGCCGAATCCGATCTGCTCGCTGATGAGCGGCACCGTTCGCCGTTCTGCGCCCATGTCACCGACCGGATCGGAGTACAGCGCGCCGACGCCGACGGTGAGGTGCAGAAAACCGCGCCACTTGTGCTTCCGCCGGAAATCGTCGCCGTGCTGAGCGATCCGCGTGGCGAACTTGCCACCGTCGATCGTCAGGCCACCGTCGCCGCTACGCTCGACCGATTCCTGCAGCGCGTGAATGAGGCGCGTCGTCCAGCAGTCGACAGAGCCCTCCGACTCGCACGGATTCTTCGGTCCGCGCAGCTTGCCGATCAGCGTGTCGAGGCGGACGTGCGCGATCACCGCATACAGGAGCTCGAGGTTCATCGGCTCGTGCGTCTTGATCGAATCGAGCACCGGCTCGAGCACGTCGTAGAGTGGCGCGTCGAACACGCGCACACGGTAGGTGCCGAGCATGCGCAGCGCACCGATCACCTCGCCGGTCTTCTGCGTGAGCTGCGAGGACCGCGCGACCCGCTCCATCAAATCGAGGAACCCGAGCAGGCGGACGGCCGCGGACCGCGCAAACTTCACCTGGACCTGGACCTCGCCTGGAAATAGCAGGCGCAGACTGTCGTCGAGCTGGACGAGCGCCTTGGTGGCCGCGCGTAACTCGCGCGCCAGATCGGGCGTGGCATACAGTGGCAGGCCCGCGACGTCGGACGATGGCGAGCCGTCGGGGTTTGGAAACCTGGCCATGAGGCCGTGGATGGCGGCGATCGTGCCTTCGAGGCTATCGACCGCTGGCAACACGGCATCGAGCTTCGTGTTCAGCTGATCGATGCGCTTGCTGAGGTCGACGATCTCGCGCGGCCCGAGCGCCTGGAGGCTGCCCTGGATGTCCACGCGGAGCTTCTGGAGGATCAGCGTCCGCGCATCGATACCGCCGATGTTTGGTCCCGCAGGCGTGGGATTCGAAACCGGATCCTTGCCCTGTTTCGCCTTCTTCGCGTTCGCCTTCACCTCCTTCGCGACCGCCTTTTCCGCCTTCTGCCTCGCCTTCTGCCTCGCCTTCTTCTCCTGCTCCGTCTCCTCCGGCGCCTTCTTCGCCGCATCCTTCAACGGATCCGTGCTGGCCGATATCGACGTCGTGGTTCCGAGCTGATCCTCGACCTCGGCAGCATCGGATCGCCCCTGGATCAGCGAGCGAGCGGCACCCTCGGCGTCGTCGTGGGCGCGAGTGATCAGCTGCACCATTCGCATGAGCTGCGCAGAGCTCGGACCACCGATCGACATCCGCACCGCGGCCGAGCTCAGCGCCTCGCGTGCGCCCTGGGCCCGCGTGTAGAGCTCGGCGAGATCGAGCCCGTTCTCGGAGAACGCGCTCGCGCGGGTCAACGTGCGGATATCGAGGAGCCCGGTGCGCAGACCCCCGAGCCTCGTGCGCGTGCCGTCGACGAGCCGCGATCGCCACTGCTTGAGCGTGAGCCCCGGCGTCGTGCGGAAGTCGGCGATGGTCCGCGATCGGCTCGATGCCTCGATCAGTCGCCGGAGATCGTCGAAGCCACCGTCGCGCAACGTCTTCGCGAGGCGAAGCCCGTCGAGCACCTTGTCGATGCCGATCGCGCGCTCCGCCGTCGCACGTTCGGCGAGCTGCGTGCATAGCGTCGCCCCTTGCCCCTTGGACCATGGACAGACGAGCGAGAGCGACTTCGTGTCGCGATTCGTCCGCCCGAACAATCGGGTCTCTCCGAGCCAGTAGTACGCGACGTCGACGAGATAGCCGTGCATCACCTCCGGCAGTGGCTGCTTGTGGTCGACGCCGAGCTCCTTCATTCCGCGCGCGACGGTCGCGCCGATCTCCGGTGCGATCACGAGCTCCTCGCCCGTCGGATACAGCCCATCGACGAGGTTCGCAGCGACGAACGCACGTACGACGATCATCCCGAGATCTTGAAATTTCTCACGCCGCAGCGTGGTGGGTTCGGCGATCAAGCTCGCACCCTGCTCGAGCAAGTCGCGCAGGTAGCGATACTTCGCCTTGCGACGAGCCGTCAGCAGCTGATCGACCACGAGCTTGATCGCCGCCTGCCGCACGCGATCGAGGACGACGTCGACGACCAGATCGGCGTCCAGCTTGCCGCGCTTGATCGAGGTCGGCGTTGAGGCGACCACGGATCCGACGGTGACCGGCGCTGGCGTCGGGTTCGCGTTTGGCTTGTCGGGATCGACAAGATCCGCGCCGCCTCCGGCACCCATCTGGTACTCGGCCTCGTAGAACAGATCACTATGGATCAACGCCTGCTGGCAAACAGTTGCCGGCAGCGTCGGATTCGCGAGGCACAGCTCGTCGAGCGCGACGCATGCACTGCGCTCGGCAGCGTCGCAACCACGACGCAAATAATCCGCCGCGCGCTCGAGCGATCGATCGACACCGTTGCCGTTGTCGAACCGCGTGGCGACGCGCTCGCACGCACCGGCTTGACCGCCGAGACACAGGTCGTGCTCGACATACGCGGCGCGCTTCATGCAGCTCGGCAGCGCCGGATCGTCTTTACATTCGAAACACGGGCGCTCGGGCCGCGTCATGACGCAGGACCGATCCGCAAACCCCCGCGCCTTGATCGGATCGCGGACCGTCTGGGGACCCTGCGCGCCGTACGCGAAGGCCGCGACTCGACAACCCTCGACGTCTCCGAGATCGCAGCGCCGCATCGCCAGCGCGAGGCCGGCCGCTGGATCGATCGCGATGCCGAGGCGCTTTCCCTTCGTCTCGGACGTCATCGCGTCGGCGAGCGACGAGCACAGCAGGTGACCCTCGCCATCGCACAGCGCGATCAGCGCCTTCGCCGCGGCGGCCTGCTTCTCGGGAACCTTGCGCTCCTTCAGCAACAGCTCGTACTGCACGAACGCGCATGCTTGCTTGTCGCCCTCCTTGCAGCGGCGCTCGATGACCGCGCGTGCATTCATCCGCGTGACACCGTCGAGACGCGACTCGACGCGACTGCACGACGTGGCATCGCTGTCGACGAGACACGCTTGCTCCATCCCGGCATTGGCGACGGATCGCAGTCGCTTCGCCTCGCCCTTGAACGATTCGATCGACTCGAGCTGCCACGAGGTGTCGACGAGGATCCGGCATGCCGCGAGCTGACGGCCCTTGGTGCAACCGCGTTCCGCGAGTGCGATTCGCGTCGGCACCGACATCGTTGCCTGGGTAGCCGGCAACTTGCGATCGCGCAGGACGAGCGCCTTCGCCGCCGTCTCGCATTGCGACGGATCGGTGTCGGTGCAGCGTGCACGCCCGAGCTCGATCGCGCGTTCGAGCGAGCCCCGCGCGCGGGCCGGATCCTTCTCCACCTCGAACAACCAGCCATGCTCGAGCAACTCGGCCGCATGGAGACAACCGCGCGGATCGCCCGTGCGATCGCGGACGGGTCGCCACTGCGCGTCGACGGCGCATGCGGCACGGAATGCGTCGAGCGCCTTCGCAGCATCGGGTGGCGCCTTGCGACCCGACATCGCGATCTCGCCGGCCTTCACGCAAGCGTCCATCGAACCAGCGCCGTCCTTGCAGCTGGCGATGCAGCTGGCGAGATCGGCGCACGAGGGCTTTGCGTTGTTGGCCGCGGATGTCGTGGCCGGTGTCGTCGGTGTCGTCGGTGTCGTCGGTGTCGTCGGTGTCGTTGGTGTCGGCGGCGGCGTCGTCGGTGTCGTCGGCAGTGTGGTCGGCGTCGTCGGCGTCTTCGGCGGTGTGGTCTGCGTCGTCGGCGTCGTCGGCGGTGTGGTCGGCGTCGTCGGCAGTGTGGTCGGCGTCGTCGTCGGTGTCGTCGTCGTTGTCGTTGGTGTCGTCGGCGGTGTGGTTGGCGTCGTTGGCGGTGTGGTCGGCGTCGTCGGCGGTGTGGTCGGCGTCGTCGGCGGTGGGGTTGGCGGTTTCGGCAGCGCTCCGCTTCCACTGCCAGCTGGCTGCTGAGCGGGCTGCGCGTAAACGGGCCCGACGAGTAGCGTCCACCCACAGATGACAGCCGTTACACGGCAGGAAAGTCCCCGTAGCACCATCGCTGGATAGTACGCGGGTGCTCGCGGTTCCTTTCGGCAAGACCGCAATCATTGGCGAGCTCCACGCGCGCGAACAGGTGGTACGAACATGCCCATGAACCGGTTCAAGCTCGTCGTCGCGACCCTCACCCTCATCGGCGCTGCAACCATCGTCGGTTGCAAGCAGAAGGAGGTCTCGTCCACCGACGATGTCCCGGCGACGGCGCCCCCCGCTCCCACGCCCGCCGCCACCAATCCCAGCGCAGCGCCGACTCACTCGGGCGCTGTGTCGACAGACCCAGGCGCTGTCGCCATGCCCGACATCGCTGCGTTCGGCGCCAAGCTCGACACGTTCGTCGGCTGGCTGGAGCGCACGGCGACCGCGGTCGAGACCGCCGGACGCGACTGCGCCAAGGTCGCGACGGCCATCACTCCACCGATCGGCACGGTCACCAACCCGGACGATTTCCCCCCGGCAACCCTCGAGGCGCTGCGCGTCGAGCGCCGTGACACGATGGAGAAGGTCGGCGCCGCCCGGAAGCGGATCAACGTCGTGCTCGAGCCGTGCCTGGCCGACCCGGCGGTCAAGATCCTGCTGACCGACTGGTTCAGCAAGGCAATCCATGGCGGCAGCGAGCCCGTCACGCGCTGACTTGGCTTGTCGCCGAGGCCGTCGTGGTCGGCCTGATCGCGACACTCTGCGGGACAATGGACGCCCGGCCGGCAGTCGGGTGGCCTCTCGGTGAGCGACGCGCGTACCTAGCGACAAGCGCGCCTGTCACCTCGATCGCACGCGAGCTTGCGGAGCTCGGCGGCGCGCTCGACGTCGCCGGAGGCGCTGCGGCGCTCGAACATCTCGGCCGCATGCGTGCAAGAGGCCGTGTTCATGTGCGTGCACCCACGGAGGTAGAGGGCGAGCCCGTGCTCGAAGTTCGCGGGTGATTCGGCGAGCAGGTGCTCCGCGAGAAGCGCGCATGACGAGCCGTCCTCGAGTGCGCAGCCGCGCTCGAACTTCGCGATCCACTGCTCGCGCGTGAACGTGGGGTCGCCCCGCGCCGAGCGACGCCGCATCCACGTGCCGGCGAGGGAGCACGCCGTGGCATCGCCGAGCGCGCAACCCTTGTCGAGCAGCACGATCCCCGCGCGTTGCTGTTCGTCATTGCCCTTCGCCGCGATATAGGCCGCACGACCGGCGGCACGGCACGCCTGCGCATCATCTCGCGCGCATCGCGCGGCGCACGTGTTGTCGCGCTCGCACGGCAACGCACGCGACGGCGACGGCGACGGCGACGGCGGCTTGGACGGCTCGCGCGTCATCACGTAGATCGCGATCGCGCCGCCTACGCCGGCGAGCAATGCGATCGCGATCGTGATCCGCGCCGGCCCCTTCACGCGGTGGAGCGGCGAGGGCTGCGGGCGCTCGACCTTGGTCGGCGCGTTCCCGCGCTCCACGTCGAGCGGCGACGGCGCACCGAGGGCCGCGGTGTCCGCATGCTCGAGCGCGTGCGCGATCGCCTGCAACTCCGTCTCCACCGCGGCTGCGTCGGAGAGACGCTGCGCCGGCTCCTTCACGAGTAGCGCGGCGACGAGCGTCGCGAGGCGCGCCGGAACGTCCGGCCGCACGTCACGCACCGAGGGTGGATCCCGGAGGAGCAACTGGGCGAGCACCTCCATCGTCTGACGTCCCTCGAACGGCGGCGTGCCCGCGAGGGCGTGATAGAGCAGGGCGCCGAACGAGAACAGGTCGGTGCGCGCGTCGAGCGTCTGCGTGCCCATCGCCTGCTCCGGCGACATGTAGCCCGGCGTGCCGACGAGCTGGCCGGTCTCGGTGAGGCCGTGCGTGACAATCGTATCCTTCGCGATCCCGAAATCGATCAGCGTCGTGCGGCGCGGATCCTTGTCGACGAGCATCACGTTGCTCGGCTTGATGTCGCGATGCACGATGCCGTGCGCGTGCGCATGCGAGAGCGCACTCGCGATCCGCGCTCCCATCGTGATCGCTTCATTGACCGACAACGGCCCGCGCTCGAGGCGCTCGGCGAGGCTCTCGCCATCGAGCCACGCCATCGCGAGGTAGGCGTCACCCTCGCGCGTCACGCCGTGACCGACGTACGCGACGATCGCCGGATGCGAGAGCCGCTCGAGCGTCTCGGCCTCGAGCACGAACCGTGCTTGCTGGGCCGATGCGTGCAGGACCTTGATCGCGACCGGCTGCTGGGTGTCGCGATCGATCGCGCGGTGGACGCTGCCCATACCGCCGCGCCCCACCTCGCCCTCGACGGCGAAGCGTTGCGCGAACGTGTCATCACCTAACACCGCCCGCAGTCGCTCGATCGGCACCCGACTCAACGGGATCAATTTTGCACGAACGCTGTCCGAAAGAATGCACCCGGACCTGCGTCTAGGTCGGTCATGTCCCACTTCGCACGTGTCCTCCTTGTCATGACGTTCTCGACGGGCTGCCTCTCGAACCCGGCGCGCGGCACCAAGGCATCGGGTGAACCGCTGCGCGTCAGGTTCGACACCACGAGCGGCAGCTACCGCGCCCAGGAGGTCGTCGGGCAGGACACCTACTACGACTCGGATGGCAACGCGGCGGGCAGCGTCGAGCGCACGCGTGCCGTGACGAAGCGATGGTCGAACACCGACGTCAGCTTCTATCAAGGCGACGAACGGCTCGACGAGCAGGATTACTACCGGATCGCCGGCAACCAGGGCGCCGCCGACGAGGTCGCGGCCGCCCGCGCGCAGATGTCCCGCGATCTCTCGATCGGGTTTCCGGTCGCGATCGCGGGTGCGCTCGGCAGCACGCTCGCGTCGATCGGCACGTTCGGCGATAGCCCGGCGATGCGCTACGGCGTGGCCACGGGCGCGTCGGTGATCGGGCTCTTCGGCGCCTACTTCGCGTTCCGAGGCCTCAAGACCCGCAAACAGAAGTCGATGGTCGAGTCGTCGCAGGCGATTCGCCACGCGACCCAGGTCGAACGGTGCTATCGCGACCAGTGCCGCACGTTGCCGGGCGGTGCGAAGGTCGCGATCCGGGACGAGGTCAAGGAGCTGCGGCCCATCGTCACGCCGGCGCCGACGATGGTGATGCGCAGGTCCGAGCGCTCGTTCGTCGGCTCGTGGCGCGGGACCAGCCACAGCGTGCTGACCCAGGGCGCGCGTCAGCAGAAGCGCGACACCCAGGTGCTGCTCGCCGTCGAGGCGGGCGCGTCGGGCACGGTCGTCGTCGTGCTCGAGCCGAACGATCCGCAGAGCTGCCGTCTCGAGGCGCGGCTCGACGGGATGCGCGCCGAGCTCGTTACCGGGCAGGTGTGCTCGCACGCGCTCGGCACGAAGGCGCTGAAGATGACGGTCCGCGACGGTTCGCTCGAGCTTCGCGGCGACCAGCTGACGATCGCTCTCGAGGTCGATCTCGTCGTTCGCGATCCGTCGAAGCGCCCCCGTGTCGAGCGGATGTCGAGCACGATGTCCGCGACCGCCACACGGATGTAGACTGCCGACTGCGGTGGCCCTGTTTCCTCCCACGCTCCCTTCGGCGGTTCGCGGGCTCGCGAGCGAGGACGCTGCACATCGCGCGCGCAGCCTCGCGACGATCGCGCACGTCTACTACACGCCCGTGTACAAGTACCTCCGCACGCGGCACGGCCAGGCGCCCGCACTCGCCGAGGACACCGTGCAGTCATTCTTCGCGCGCATCGTCGAGGGTAGCGCGCTGGTCGGCCACGATCCGCAGCGCGGCCGGTTTCGCTCGTTCTTGAAGCGCGCCGTCGACAATCACGTGATCGATCAGCATCGCCGCCGCACGGCGACCCGGCGCGGCGGCAAGCTGCCCCAGATCGACGTCGCCGACGCGGAGCGCGAGCTCGCGACCAGCCCCGACGCCGAGGACATCTTCGATCGCGAGTGGCTCGAGCGCGTCGTCCGACTCGCCGTCGAGCGCACGCTCGAAGCCCTCGCGCGGCGCAACAAGCCCAAGCACGCGGAGCTGTTTCGCAGGTTCCACATCGTCGACGACGACGCGCCGGCCTACGACGACGTCGCCGCCGAGCTCGGCATCACGACGACCGACGTCACCAACTGGCTGCACGTCGCCCGGCGCGAGTTCAAGCGCGTCGCGCTCGATCTGTTGCGGGAGCTGACCGCGAGCCCGGAGGAGTTCGCCGACGAGGCGCGCCATGCGTTCGGAATCCAAGTCGAAGCAAAGCCCCGAAAGGACGGCGGAGAACCTGCGTCCTAGCCATCAGCAGGCTACTGATGCGCTCGATTGTTTTCGCCCTCGTGATTCACGTACACATACAAATGGCCACCGAGCAGGCGCGCTAAGGACCCGCGCACGAATAACCTACTCGCCAGAGCCCATCACGCTCGACAGGAACGGCCCAGTCCGATGATCAGGTTGTTTCTGCACGGCTCCTAAGCCCACATATTGAAGAAAGCCAACACCATGAAGATTCCTCTCCTCGTCACAACGTTCGTGCTGACCGCCTGCGGCGGCGTGAGCGGCGTCGATCAGGCTCCGGACGCGGTCCTGCTCGACTATCGATCGCCGCTGGCCAACAAGGACGGCGGCAAGGCGCCGACGGCTCACGAGAAGACACTCGAGGTCGGCGTGCGCGAGCGCGGCAAGGATCATCGCGCACCGGTTCGCGTGCAGTGGACGACGGCGCAGGACGATGCCGGCTGCTTGCGCGTCCAGACGATCAAGATCGCGCGCACGGGCGGCCCGCGCTCGACCGAGGTCTACAAGGCGCGCGCAAAGCCGGTCCCGGGAGATTGCATCCGGGCGGGGTTCGACCCGGTCGAGCAGTTCTCGATCGCCTTCTGCTGGCGCTGGAACGGAGCCTCGAACAAGGACGACTGCGCCTATGAGAACCGCCTCAACCTGAGAGCCGACTCGGTCGGTCTCGAGGATCTCCCACCTCCGGCGCCGTGAGGTGGCGGCCTCGGCGACGGTTGTCCTGACGCCGATACCTCAGCGCTCGCCCAACGCGCGGCGGAGCTGGGCCCACGCCTCGGCGAGGTGCCACTGCGCCTGGACGAGCCGCCGGCGGTGGTGACCGCGGTCTGTGCGTCCGCGAGCTCGATCTGACTGCCGAGCCCCTGCGTGTAGCGCGCCTCGGCGAGGCGAAGTTGTGCGGTCGCAGCGGTCACGGCCTCGTTCGAGGCGACGACGTTCGCGCGGTTCGCGACGATCTGCGCGCGCGCGAGCTCGAGCTGCGAGGTCATGGGACTCCGGGTCCAACTCAGAATCGGGCTCTTGACACCAAGCAATGGCCGACCTCGTTGCCGACGAGGAGCGACCGTACCACCAAGTTTCATCAGCCGGGTCGCCGCCACCTGGTGAGACTGTGGCGCGCGGCGATGGGGAACTCAGAACACAATTTCCGGAGCGCAGTACCTCGGGCCAGAACGACGGGCACAGTCGTCACGGGCGCGCATGTTCACAATAACCCTCGCAGACCTTTCGCACGCAGCGCGTCGCGGGCACGCCACAGTCGGCGGCGATGCGGCACGTCATCGGTGTGGTAGGCCGGGCCTCGGCGACCGCCATGCCGCCGTGTCGCGTGTTACTGCAATAATCACGGCCGTTCGGCTGAGCTCGACAGTCGTCGTGCGAAAGGCAGCGCGCGGGCTCGGCTTGCGTGACCGGCGGTTCGGGCTCCGTCGGCGTTTCGATCGGCGGCGGCGGCTCCGCGGGTAGCAAGCGCGCGGCTTCGCGCGCGGCGCACCGCCCTGTGCAGTAGCTGTTCTTGCAGCGCGAGCCCGGGTCGCAGCTCGCGTCGTTTGCGCACTGACGCGGCTGGCTGCAGTAGAGGCCGGCCGACCCGCATGCCTCCTGCTCGTGGCACGGTGAGCCCACCTGCGGCTGCGGCCGCCCGCCACAGCCGAGCCCGGCGAACCCGAGGGAGACGATGGCGACGATGAGCGCAAAGCGGTAAGTCATGTGGCTGTCCTATCAGAACTTCAATCTCCTCGGCGGCGTGCGCTCGACGTACTACTACGACGAGATGGGCGCAGGGTCGCAGTCACAGATGTTCTACGACGCGCGCGGCCTAAGTACACGTCCCCGCAAGTTGGTGATCAGGAAGGCGGGAGAGCTTTCTCGATCGATTTCGATCAGTTAGCTGT
>JBKJUF010000077.1:0-2588 GCA_046590445.1 Kofleriaceae bacterium | reverse complement strand
GATCGATGCGCTGGGCGACGCGCGGCGGCACGCTCGTCGTGCTGACGACCTGCTCGTTGACCGGCTGGCCGATGCGCGCGGCGTTCTTCGTCACCGTGACGGTGATCGGGTACTCGTTGTTGTTGGCGACGACGATCGCCATCTGCTGTGCCGCTGCATTCCCCGACGACAGGTTCGAGGCCTCGTTGTCGAGATCGACCGCCCAGAAGTCACAGCCAACGTTCGACGGACGGTCGAGCGCGGCCTCGCACGGCGTCTTGCAGTCGCCGTTGCTGCACACCTCGTCGGCGCCGCACGATTCGACGAGCGTGCCGCCCGTGCCTTCGCTGTTGCAACGAAACACGTCGTTCGCGGTCGGCCCGTAGCAGTACAGGTTGTCAGGTACGCAGACGACGCAGCCGCGCTCGGGGTCGCAGACCTCGTCGGGTCCACACGCCACGGGCGGCTCGAAGCTGCCGTCCTCGCGGCACTGCTGAAAGCCCAGCGCGCTGCACACGCTCGTACAGCTTGGGTTCGAGTCGCGCGCTGCGGGTCCACACGCGGTGAGCGCCGCAGCAACAACGAAGGCAACAAATACGAGCGCGTGGTCGCGGGGCATCCTCATCGCGCGGCAACGTCGCGCTCGCGCGTGCCGCGGTCAAGCTCCACCTGCGTGGCCCGTTCAGTTTGCGCAACCAGTGCAAGGTTACGCGCGGATCGATCACAGGTCGGTCGTGACGTCTTCGACGATGTCGCGCTCCGCAAACGCGCACCACGCGAGGAGCTCGAGGAGATAGCCCTCGGCCGCACGCATCTCGCCCGCGGCGACCGACATGGACGCCATCCATGACAGCGTCTTCGCGCGCGGCCGCAGATCCTGATCAGTGGCCGACGTGGCCGTCTCGATGGTTGGGTCCAGCATGAAGGGAGCTACTTCACGGATGGTGCCAAGACCGCCGAAAATCCGGCCTCCGGCACCCTCGTGATCTCGCCCGGTTGGCGCAGCAATTTTCGGGCGCCCACGCACACGGGCTGTGCCGCACTCGGGATAGATCCAGCTTTCACAACTTCGTCGCGCAAGTCGGCGATCGCTGGTCCGAAGCGTGTCCGAAGTCGTGCAAGTCGCGGCTGTCGCCAATCGCGCACGAGGAGGGCGATCGCGAAGCTGCGCCACAGCTCGGCGACCGTGACGGCTCCGCCAGCGACGCGTCGATCGGTCAGGACGTCTCAGCCCCTTCTCGAGGAGAAGCCGTCGTGAAGGAACGAGTTCGTGAAGGAACGAGTGGATCGGCAGGAGCTCGACCGCGGTGATGCCGAGCCGCTTGAGGTGCTTGATCGACGTCACCCGCCTGGTCGGGCGGGTTGGCGGTCACGGCGCGAGGGCCCGGGTCGGAACGAGGGCACGCGAGCGGCGGAGCGCGAGGACCGTCTCGATGCGCTCCGGCTTGCCCCAGTCACTCCACTCGACGCCCTCGAGCTCCATCGCGTACAGCCGATCGGGTGTGCGCTCGAGCATGTCGCGCGAGAAGCTGACCGGCAGATAGGCCCGGTAGATGTACTGGATCGCGTCGGTCTCGTCCGCGGTGCCGATCAGCGGGACGAGCGAATCGAGGATGTCCACGAGCTGCGGCTCGCTCGCGCGGCCGAGCTCCCACAGCGCGTCGACGGTGCCGCACGTGACCATCGTGTTCCACAGCGCGCCCTGCCCGCGGAGCTCCTGGCAGATCGACACAGCGGGCTTCTCGATGAAGGCGACGAGCTGACGGACTTGCGGGACCTCGGTGATCTGCGCCCCGAGCGACAGGTAACCGAGCTCGGGATCCGGCTCGGTCGGGCGGACGCCGAGGATCACGACCTTGTCGCGAATCTGGCGGGCGACGCCCTGCGCGGCGCGGACCTGATCGACGTACTTCGCAGATGGCGCGACGTAGTGATCGGTCGGCGTGATGGTGACGAGCGCGTTCGGGTTCCAGCGCTTGATCATCGCGAGCGCGATATACAGGGCGAGGCCCGTGTCACGCGCCGAGGGCTGGGTGAACACGTGGTCGCTGTGGCCGGCGAGCTGCGGGATTGCGAAGTCGCCGTGGTGGGTGCCGATCACCGTCATCGTCCGCTCGGACGGTGTGAGTTTGTTCAGGCGCTCCAGCGTGTGCTGCAGCATCGAGCGATTGCCGAGCAGACAGCAGTACTGCTTCGGGATGCGTCGTCCGAACCTGCGCTGGACGTACTCGGTGAGCCGCATGGCTTCGCCGCCGGCGAGCGCCAACGTCCAGTCGAGATTCGGAGAATCATCGTCACGCGGTTCGATCGTCGAGGCGCGCAGGCTACGGAAGTCGGTCGTCCACATCGTCTGCCCCGCATTGCGATCTTCGTGCCTGCCGGCGGCGGGCCCATCACGCCCCACATGACGTAACCGATCGAGCTACGTGAGCAATCTTGACGTGTGCTTGATGCGCCAGGTGCGAGCGTTTGTAGCGCTACCGCGCGTCGGCGCGCGTGCGGGATCACTGCGGCGCGCCGATCTCATCGAATCTTCAGCGGCCAATCGGCTGCGCCACCGCGAACCCAGACTTGAGCGCCCGACTCGGCTGCTCGGCGAAGAAGGCGAG
>JBKJUF010000051.1:0-19322 GCA_046590445.1 Kofleriaceae bacterium | reverse complement strand
GTCGCGCAACGTGATCCGCGATCACCTGCGCGCGCATCGCCGGAGCGACGAGCTGGCGACGAGCTGGGAGCGCATCGACGCGACCCTCGCGCAGACGTTCGCGGCGATGGCCGAACGGCCGCTACCGGGCGAGGTGCTCGAGCGCGCCGAGACCCGCGACCTCGTGAACATGGCGGTCGCGAACCTGCCGGATCAGTACCGCAACGCGCTGACGCGCAAGTACGTCGATGGCGAGAGCCTCGAGACGCTCGCCGGCGAGCTCGGGATCTCGATCGACGCGACCAAGTCACTGCTCGCCCGCGCACGCCGCGCGTTCCGCGAGACCTTCACGACCGTCTCGGCGAGCTTCTCGGAGGTGGCGCCATGAAGTCCAAGTCCAATGACACCGATCGTACCGGCGAGGGCGACAACGTCCTCGAGCGCAACGTGACCACGCTGCTCGAGGCAGGCGGCGACGCGCCGCGGCTGTCCGACATCGCGCGCGCGCGGATCCGCGCCAGGCTCGTCGACCAGCACGGCGTCGTGGCTGGCACCCGCGCGCGCACGCGGTCGCCGTTGATCGCGATCGGCATCGGGCTCGCGGCGACCGCCGCGGCGGCGCTGATCGTCACGCGCGTGGTCGGTGATGACCCTCGCGTCGTCACGCCGCCCGGCACGCTCGCGGACGGCTCGACGTGGCTCGTCGAACCCGGTGCGAAGGTCGACGTGATCGGGCCGCGCCACGTGCGCGTCACCGGCGCGGCGCTGCTCGATGTCGCGCCCGGCAAGGGCACGTTCGTCGTCGAGACCGCACGCGGCCGTATCGAGGTGCTCGGGACGCGCTTCCTCGTGCAGGCGACCGCGGACCGCACGACCACCGCGGTCGTGCGCGGCCAGGTCAAGCTGGCGACCGCCGACGGCGAGGTCGTGCTTCACGCGGGCGAGCAGGGCGTCGCCGAGCCCGGCCGGCCGCCGAGCCGTGGCCCCGCGCCGCGGCTCTCGCACCTGGTGTCGTGGGCAGCCGCCGCGCGCAAGCGCGACGAGCATGCGGTCAAGCCGCTGCGCAACGGCACGCTGTACGCGCGCGATCCGAACAACCCGAGCGTCCCCGAGTCGCGGCTTCCGATCTCGAAGCTCGCGGTCGATGTCGTGGTCGAGGATCAGGTCGCGCGCGTCGCGATCGATCAGTCGTTCTACAACCCGTCGACGATGATGATGGAGGGCATGTATCGCTTCGCGATCCCGCCCGACGCGTCGCTGCAGCGGCTCGCGATGTACGTCAACGGCCAGCTCATGGAGTCCGGCGTCGTCGAGCGCATGCAAGGTCGCCGGATCTACGAGGATATCGTCTACCGCCGGCTCGATCCGGCGCTGCTCGAGTGGGCCGGCACCGGCCGGCTCGCGCTCCGCGTCTATCCGCTGCCGCCACGGGAGGACAAGCGCCTGCTGCTCGCGTACACGCAGAGCCTCCCGAAGCTCTATGACGACTGGACGCTCAGCGTCCCGCTGCCCGAGGTCGATCTGCCGGTCGGCGAGCTCGGCTTCGATGTCCGCGTCCGGGGCTGCGCGAACTGCGAGGTCACCTCGCCGAGCCACAAGATCACGGTCCAGCGCACCGGCGAGGACGCGGTCGTGTCGTATCGCGCGAAGGGCGCCACGCTCGGCGACTCGCTCGTGCTGCGGGTGCGCGATCCGCGCAAGCAGGCGATCGTCGCCACCCACGCCGAGGGTGATGATCGGTTCCTGCTCGTGCGTGCGCACCCCGAGCTCCGCACCGCCGCGCGGATGTATCGGCCGCGGACCTGGGTGATCCTCGACGACGTCAGCGCGTCGCGCGGGACCCTCGAGCTCCGCGCGCAGGCCGATCTGATCGATGGCTTCATGCGCGAGCTCGACGAGGACGATCGCGTCGCGGTCGTCGCGTTCGACGTCGAGGCCCGCACCGTGCTCGCGCCGACCCGCGTTGCTGATGTCGCTGATGTCGATCGGCGCGCGCTGCGCACCCAGCTCGCGACCGAGGGCGGCATCGGCGCGACGAGCTTCGCGGCGGCGCTCGCCGCGGCGACCAAGCTGCTCGCGAACGTCGCGCCGGAGGACGCGATGATCGTGTATCTCGGCGACGGCGTGATCACGACCGGCACGCGTAACCTCGACGCGCTGCGCGCCGAGCTCGCCGGCAAGGCGCACTTCATCGGCGTCGGCGTCGGTGACGGCCCCGACACCCAGACGCTCGACGCGCTCGCCGCGGCGACCGGCGGATACGCGACGACGATCGATCTCGCGGACGACGTCGGCTGGCGGGCGTTCGATCTGATCGCCGCGCTGCACACCGCGCGGGTCACCGGCATCGAGGCCCGGCTCGTCGACGTGTCGCACGCCGAGGTCCCCGCGACGATCTACGTCAAGACGCCCCAGCTCGCCGACGGCGAGGAGCTCGAGCTCGTCGGCAAGCTCGCGGGCGGCAACCCACCGGTCGCGGTCATCCTGCGCGGCACGCTTCACGGCCAGTCGTGGGAGCAGCGCGTCGAGCTGGCGAGTGGTTCGCCGACGGCGGGCTACCTGCCACGGCTGTGGGCGCAGCGTCACATCGCGGCGCGGCTGCTCGCGAAGCACGACGCGGTCAGCGTGCCGCCGTGCAGCGGCCCGGCGGTCGTGACGACGGCAGACCCGCTCCGACCGACGACGCGCACGCGCCCCGTGGCGCGCGCCGTGGTGACGTGCGCGACCGAGGGCGAGCTGCGCGAGCAGCGTGACGCGGCGATCCGCCGCGAGGTAGTCGCGCTCGGCAAGCAGTACTTCGTGCTGTCGCGCCACACGTCGCTGCTCGTGCTCGAGGATGACGCGATGTACGCCAAGTACGGCGTCACCAAGGGCGCCGGCGAGACCTGGGCGCCCTACAAGGTGCCGGCCAAGATTCCGGTGGTGCCATGGAGCGCGAGCTCGTCGCCGGTCCCGGGCAACGTCGCCGATGACGCCGAGCTCGTGCGCTCGCCGCTCCGCGTGTTCTACGACCACGGCGGCAACTTCGAGGGTGATCTCGGCGGTGCCGAGAGCGGCCTCGGCTGGACCGGCGAGCGCGGGCGATGGCGCCGCGAGCTGGCCGGCGAGGCGCAGGCAACGCGGGGTTCGCTCGGCCTCGGCCCGACCTCCGGCACCCCGGTGCCGCGATCGCCGATGGCGGAGCCCGCGGGCCAGGCCGGCGCGAAGAGCGAAGCGGCGCAGCCAGACGAGGAGAAGCACGACTCCGCGTTCGCCAAGGAGCAGCGCGAGGACCGCGACACGAGCGCGCCCGGTCTGCTCGGCGCGATCACGACCGATCAGCTCAGCGGCGGCGACGATTTTCGGGCCACCGTCACCGGCAGCGGGTTCGGGCGCTCGGGCGCGGTGTTCGCGAGCGGCAAGCGTCGTGCGCGCTGGGCCGGCAGCGGCTATTTCGCGCAGGGCGGCCTGATCTACCCGCAGCGGTTCACGTACCCGAGCGACACCGCGTACGACGATCTGACCGCGTTCGTGCCGGCGCTGTTCCACGATGCGAGCGACCGGCTGCGCGCCGAGCTCGCCGCGGCGGGTGGCAAGGCATCGCACCCGATCGACGACGCCTCGCGCGCTCTGCTCGCTGCCGCACGCGCCGCGCTGCCCGCCGGCATCTACCGGTGGAGCGATCGCGAGATCGCGCTCGACGCCGCGCGCCGCCTCGGCTGGCGATTCACGACAGGTGCGGACCTCGGCGAGACCGCGTCGTTCGATGGCACGACATGGACGCGGCGCTATGCCGAGCTCGGCCTCGACGTGACGCGCACGATCGCCGAGGACGACATCGCCCTCGCGCTCGCGAATATCCCGCTGTGGATCGCCGAGCCCGCGCACTACGCGCGGTGGTTCGAGGTCCGCGCTGCGGGTCCGCGCGAGGTCGCGCTGTGGCGCGCACGGGCGTCGATCGCCGGCGGCATCGCCGGCAAGCCGGAGCTCGCCTACGTGCTGGTGTTCGACGACAACCATCACCTCGTCGCGATCCGCGACGGCTCGGGCAGCGCCCTCGTCGAGGTGACGTGGGGCGCAGCCGGGCCCACCGCGGCGCGCGTCGGCGGCGTCGAGCTCGACGTCGGCTTCACCGCGCAGCCGATCGCAGATGCGGCAGCGTGGGCGCATGGCGACGGCAAGCCCGGCATCGTCGTCGAGCTGCCAGGTCGGTTGCCCGCGTACTGGGCGGCGCGCCTCGCGACGCTCGCGCCCGGCACACCGGCGTGGCGGCACGCGACCCGCCAGCACCTCGTCAGCCTCGCGGCGACCGGCGATCGGTCGACGCTGTTTGCGGCCTACGAACGCCTGCGCACGAACGGCGGCGTCGAGCTCGGCGATCTCGTGCTCGCGAGCAGTGGCCTCGCGACCGCCTCGACCGACGCGCAGCTCGGGCCCGCGCTCGCGCCGTTCGCCGGCCAGCCGCTCGCACGCTACCTCGCCGCCGCGCGCGGCTACGGCAAGAACCCGACGCCCGAGCGCATCAAGGCACAGGTCGAGAGTGGGCTCGTCGGCGCGCTGTGGACGCTGCGCGAGGCGACCGCGCTGATGGTCGCCGGTAAGCACACGGCCGCCGTCGACCGTGTGGTCTCGCTCGGTGGGCGCGCGTTCGACCTCCGGCTGATCGGCGCCGCGGCAACGACGCAGCACTACCAGATGAAGCCCGCCGATGTCGTGCGCGCGTGGGATGCCGTCGCGACCGGCGATTACAAGAACGTCGCGCGGGCGCAGGCCGCGATCGCGCTCGGCAACCGGGGCGCGTACGACGCCGCTGCCGAGCGCGTCGCGATGCTCGTCGCCGATCTCGACCTGCGCGCCGCACCGCCGGTCCTGCCGAACATGCAGTGGCAGTTCCAGAGCTCGCGGCGTGGGCAGGCCGGCTGGCAGCTCGTGTGGGCGACCTGGCGCGATCGCGCGCTGGCGAGCAGCAGCTACGATCACGTGATCGCGTTGATGTCGGCAGCGCCCCAGCAGCCGGCCGATATCCCGGCGATCCTGGCGCGTGCGGCCGAGCTCGCCGCCGGTGATCCCGATCGTGTCGTCCAGATCGCGCAGCTCGCGACGAACCACGGGCACGCGGCGATGGCGCAGGCGCTCGTCGAGCCGCTCGTCAAGTCGCACCCGACGCGCGAGCTTCATCAGCTCGTCGCCGGGATGGCGCTGCGCCAGGGCAGGCCGGCCGACGCGCTCGCGCACCTCGAGGCGGCGCAGGCCGCGGCGGGCGACGAAGCGGTCGGGCTGTCGACCGTCCGTGCCGAGCTCGGCCAGCTCGTGACGACCGCGCGTCAGCTCGCGGTGCAGTCGTCGGGGGCGGCGCGCCAGGCCGCCGTCCAGCGGGCGCTGACGTGGGCCAGCAAGTGGCGCGTGATCGATCCGGGGAACGCGCAGATCGACCAGCAGGTGGGCGACCTCTTGCTCGCGGTCGGCCAGACCGCCGAGGCGTGGCGCCACCTGTCGTCGATGATCGAGCGTGATCCGATGTCGGCCGAGGGCTACCAGCTCGTCGCGCAGGCGTTCGAACGCCAGGGCCGGGTCGCCGACGCGGTCGCGTACTGGCATCAGGCCACGATCCTCGATCAGACCAACCCGACGCATCGGCTGCGCGAGGCCCAGGCGTTGATCGCGGTGGGGCGCACCGCCGAGGGCGACGCGCTGCTCGCCGACATCGCGAAGCGGCGGTGGCACGTTCGCTGGGACGGCGTGGTCTACCAGGTCAAGGCGCTGGTCGAGCAGAGCAAGCGCGCGCGCTGAGGTTCGTGTTCGCGCGCCGTCACGTGCATGCCGCTGACGCGGTACCGTCCGGTCGTGGTCACCGCCGCCGAGCTCGAGCTTTCATTCTATGAAAAGTTCCTGTGGGGTCGCGGACTCGAGCCGTATCCCGTCCAGGAACAGGCGATCACCAAGATCTTCGCGGGCGAGAGCCTGCTGGTGACGGTGCCGACGGGCACCGGCAAGACGCTGATGGCGAAGGCCGCGCTGCACGCCGCGATGGGCCGCGGCCAGCGCGCGATCTACACGACGCCGCTGCGCGCGCTTACCGAGGAGAAGTACCGCGAGCTCTGCGTCGACTTCGGCGACGAGAACGTCGGGTTCGCCACCGGTGACTACAAGGTGAACCGCGAGGCGCCGATCCAGGTCGAGGTCGCCGAGATCCTGTGGAACCGGATCGTCGCCGACAAGCACGTGTCGCCCGCCGAGATCGTGGTGATGGACGAGGGCCACTACTTCAACGATCCCGAGCGCGGCTACGTCTGGGAGCAGTCGATCATCGGTCTCGATCCGCGGACCCAGCTCGTGATCCTGTCGGCGACCGTCGGTCGGCCCGAGCAGTTCTGTCACTGGGTCGAGCTGACGCGGCGGATTCCGATGGCGCTCGTCGAGTCGCGCGAGCGCAAGGTGCCGCTGACCCACGAGTTCCGCGAGGACATGATGATCGAGACCGTGCGCGAGCTCGCGCACAAGGGAGACGTCCCCGCGATCATCTTCGTGTTCGGCCGCGAGCAGTGCTTCGAGGTCGCGCGGCTCATCAAGTCGTGCCGGCGGTTCACGACCGACGAGGAGAAGGCGAAGGTCGAGGCGATGTGCGACGAGGCGCTGCTGCCGTCGGGCGCGGCGAAGGAGCTGAAGCCGCTCCTCGCGCACGGCATCGGCATCCACCACGCCGGCATCCTGCCGCGCTACAAGCAGCTCGTCGAGGCGCTCGCGGTCGAGCGGCTGATCAAGTTCGTGGTCTCGACCGAGACGATCGCCGCCGGCATCAACCTGCCCGCGAAGACCGTGGTGTTCCCATCGCTGCGCAAGTTCATCAAGCAGCAGGTCCGGCTGGTCACCGCCGCCGAGTACCACCAGATGTCCGGACGCGCGGGCCGCCCGCAGTTCGACGACCGTGGGCTCGCGATCACGCTCGCGCCCGAGGAGATCGTCAGCGAGCTCAAGAAGGAGCTCAAGGACGCCGCGAAGCGCCCCGCGTACGACGAGAGCAAGGTCAAGAAGAGCGTCTATAACCGGGCCAAGAGCGACGCCCAGCGCAAGGGCGACATCGTGTGGACGCCCGAGATCCACGCCGAGCTCGTCGCCGGTGAGCCCGCCGAGCTGCGCAGCCGCACCAAGATCACCGCCGAGCAGGTGCTCGCGATCGGCCTGCCCGATCTCACGAAGGCCGCGTTGCTCGAGGCCGCAGCGGCGATCCCGGCCGCGTCATCCGGCACCGACGACGCGCGGCCCGCGCAGAAGCCCGATGCCCTCGCGCAGCGGATGGCAGACGCCGAGCGGTCGCTGCCACCGTCGATGCGGCTCGACATCCTGACCGTCATCGAGAACCTCCTGCTCACCGACCGCGAGCGCCGCGAGATGGAGAAGGTGCTCGCGCAGCTCGTCGCGAACCTCAAGGCGATCGGCGTCATCGACGAGCACGGTCACCAGGTCTCGGGCGAGATGATCCGCAAGCTCCAGGGCATGGACGGCCTGTTCATCTTCTACGTGCTGTTCAACCACCAGCTCGACTACATCGAGCTCCGTCAGCTCGTCGAGTACCTGATCGATCACGACATCATCCAGCGCCAGCTCGATCGCAAGCTCGAGGATGCGAAGCGCGAGTGGATGCGAACGAAGATCCGCGAGCTCCGCGAGACCAACCCGCAGGTGTCGTGGGAGGACGTCGAGGAGGCCTACTACAAGGAACACCCGCGCGAGATCACGAAGCTCGAGCAGATCCACAGCGAGTTCTCGAGCAAGGTGCCGCACCCCGAGCTGCACGGCGGCAAGAAGATCAAGAACACCTGGGCGACGCTCGAGGACTCGGGCATGGGTTTCCTCGAGTTCGTCGAGCGTCACCACCTCCAGCACGAGGAAGGCAACTTGTTCTCGTACCTGATCCGGGTGATGAACTTCTCGCAGAAGCTGTTCGAGGCGTCGCAGCTGTCGGAGCTCGAGGACATGGCCGACCGCGTGCGCAAGCTGCTGTCGGGTGTCGACATCCGCATGCTCGACGTCAAGCAGTGGTGATCGTGCGGGTGCGCGTTCACCCGTGGCGTCGGTGGTCGCTGATGTGGCGGCGGATGTCACCCCCCGCGCTGTTCCTGTGGAGCTTCGTGTTCCTGATCGCGCTCGGCACGCTCGGCCTGATGCTGCTGCCGGGCCTTCAGGTCGGGCGGCAGCTCGGGTTCGTCGACGCGCTGTTCACGATCACGAGCGCGGTCTGTGTGACCGGCCTCGTCGTCGTCGACACCGCGACCAGGTTCACGACCGCGGGACAGGCCTGGATCCTGCTGTTCATCCAGCTCGGCGGCATCGGCCTCATCACGTTGACCTCGCTGATCATCGGCGCGCTCGGCCGGCGGCTATCGCTACGCTCCGAGATGCTCGCCGTCGGGCCGAGCCGCGCGCACGACCAGCCGACCGTGTGGGAGCTCGCGGTGGGCGTCACCAAGTTCTCGCTCGTCGTCGAGGGTGTCGGCGCACTCCTGCTCTGCGTGCTGTGGCTGCCGCACTACCCGGTGGACGAGGCGCTGTGGCACGCAACGTTCCACGCGATCAGCGCGTACTGCAACGCCGGCTTCTCGACGTTCAGCGACTCGCTGATCGGGTTCACCGACAAGCCGCTCACGCTGATCGTCGTCTCGCTGCTCGTGGTCATCGGCGGGCTCGGGTTCCTGACGTTCGAGGAGCTGCTCCGGTGGTGGCGGACTTCGCGCATACGCCGCTCGGGTTTCCGGGTGCGAAGGCAGGGTCCGCATCGGCTGTCCAGCCACACCTGGGCGGTGCTCGTCACGAGCGGTGTGCTGCTGCTCGTGGGCTGGGTGCTGTTCGCGTTCTTCGAGTGGCACGGCGTGCTGGCGTCGATGTCGCCGAACGACAAGCTCTGGAACGCGTGGTTTCTGTCGGCCTCGGCGCGGACGGCAGGCTTCAACAACATCGACTACGCCCTCGTCGGGAACGACTCGTCGGCGCTGACGATGATGCTGATGTTCATCGGCGGCTCGCCGGGCTCGACGGCCGGTGGCATCAAGACGACCACGATCGCCGTGCTGTTCGCGCTCGGGCTCTCGCGCATGCGTGGCCACCGCTTCGTCGCCATCAAGGATCGCGCGATCCCGCAAGGGACCGTCGAGCGCACCGTGGGAATCATGTTGCTCGCGATGCTCGTCGTTGTCGGGAGCTTCTTCGTACTCAGCGCGATCGAAGGCGCCGGGCTCGACGCCACAGCATCACGTGCCCAGTTCCTGCCAGTCGCGTTCGAGACCGTCAGCGCATTCGCGACCGTCGGGCTCTCGATGAACCTGACTCCGACCCTCGCGGACCCCTCCAAGTTGATCGTGGTCGGGTTGATGTTCGTCGGCCGTGTCGGGCTGCTCTCGTTCTTCTCCGCCGTCGTGCTGCGGCGGGCCCAGCCACCTGGATACCTGCGCCCGGCGCAGGAGGATGTGATCGTCGGATGAGCCGCTTCGTCATCGTGGGTCTCGGGAGTTTCGGATCGATCCTGGCACGCCGGCTCTACGAGCTCGGGCACGAGGTCGTCGGCATCGACTCGAATGCCGGGCTGGTCGACGCGCACGGGCCGTTCCTCACGCGCGCGCTTGTCGGCGACGCGTCGCGACGTGAGGTCCTCGACGAGGCCGGCGCGGAGGGCGCCGACGCCGCGATCGTCGCGATCGGCGAGAACCTCGGCGCCTCGGTGCTGGCCCTGCTCGCGCTGCGCGACCTCGGAAACAAGTCGGTCTACGTCAAGGTGCTGTCGGATGACCACGCGCGGATCGCCGCGGCCCTCGGGGCGAGTGACATGGTGTTCCCCGAGCGGCAGGCGGCGATGAACCTCGCCTCGCGGCTGACGTCGGGCAAGCTCCTGCACTACACCGCGTACAGCGAGATGTTCGGCATCCAGGAGATGGCGGTACCGGACGCGTGGGCTGGCAAGACCCTCGAGGAGCTCAGGCTGCCCGAGCAGCACGGCATCCAGATCGTCGCGGTGCACGACAACCTGCGCGATACGATCGGCGTGCCACAGCCGACGCACAAGCTGACGCCGTCCGACACCCTGCTCGTCGCCGGCGCACCCGCGCAGCTCGAAGCCGTCATCAAGGTGCGCTGACTCGGCGCCCGGCGAGCTCAGCGCCAGCGACGTGACAACGCGACCTCGGCCCGGTACTCGTCGAGCATCTGGCCCCGCTGCTCGGCGCTCCAGCCGAGGAGCCCGCCCATGAGGTCGGCGACGCGGTCGCAGACCTCGAGGCCCTGATCGCGGCCGACCAGGAGCAGCGGGACGCGGCGCGCGAGCACGTCCTCGACGGTGCGCGCCAGATCGTGGCGGGTCGCAAACTCGATCTCTGCCCACACATAAGGCAGCTCGCGATCGAGGCGCTCGCCCGACCCCGGATCGGCCTTGATGCGATCGGCGATCAGCGGCGCGCGCGTGCCATAGACCCCGCACAGGTGGGTCGCGGTATCCGCATCGAGCCCGTACTCGTCCATCAGCCGGCGGCCGACCACGGCGACGCCCTCGAGATCGGGATGCGCGAGATCGACGGCACCGGGGAGCGGCCGGTCCTTGGTGTGCGCGCGCTTGGCGTCGACAACCTCGCCCAGCTCGCCGAGCAGCTCGAGCGTCTTGTCGACGGCCTCGCTCGCCATCCGGCGATAGGTCGTCAGCTTGCCGCCCGCGATGATGACGAGGCCATCGGGCTTCGAGAACACCTCGTGCTCACGCGAGATCTCGCTCTCGTCGACGTTGGGCGGCGCCGCGATCAGCGGCCGCAGGCCGGCCCACGTCGCGATCACGTCGGCGGGCGTCAGGTTCGCACCGGGGAAGTAGCCGTTGCCGCTGTCGCACAGGTACTTGATGTCGTCGGCGTCGGCAGCGACCTCATCGGCGCTGCCGGTGAAGTCGGTATCGGTCGTGCCGAGCACCGTACGCTCGCGCCACGGGATCGCGAACATCACGCGTGCGTCGACCGGAGAGATCAGGGTGATCGCGCGGGCCAGCGGCAGGCGTTCGCGCGGGATCACGATGTGGACCCCCTTGGTCCGGCGCAGCAGCGGCCGGTCCATCGGGATCTCGAAGCGCCGGATCATCTCGTCGGTCCACGCACCGGCTGCGAGCACGACCGCGCGACACGTCACCGTGCGGGTCTCGTTCGTCAGTCGATCGCGAACGGTCACCCCGGTGATCCGGCGGGCTGCACCGGCACGCCCGTCGGCCCCGGAGGGGCCGACATGATGACCTTCGAGCGCGGAGCGCTCGAAGCGAAGCACTTCTGTATAGGTGTGGCAGTCGGCGCCGAGCGTGCACGCGTCGATCGCGTTCTCGAGGACGAGCCGCGCGTCGTCGGTCGCGCAGTCGTAGTACTCGAGCGCGCCGCGCAGGCCCTCGGTGCGGAGCTGCGGCTCGAGCGCGAGGGCCGCCTTGGTGCCGCGAAACGTCCGGTGGAGCTTCGGCGCGCGAAACAGCGCGAGCGTGTCGTAGATCCACAGGCCCACGTTCATCAGCTCGAGGCCCGGCTTCGCGCCCTTGTAGATCGGGATGATGAACGGCAGCGGGCGTACGAGGTGCGGTGCGACCCGGGTCTGCACGCGGCGCTCGGACACCGACTCGAATACGAGCCCGATCTCGCCGTGCTCGAGGTAGCGCAGCCCGCCGTGCACGAGCTTGCTCGACTTCGATGACGTCCCCGACGCGTAGTCACCCTTCTCGAACAGCGCGACCTTGAGCCCGCGAAGCGCGGCGTCGCGGGCGATCCCGGCGCCGGTGATTCCTCCGCCGATCACGACGACGTCGTAGGTCGGGGCGGGCGTCACAGAGCCACGATCGCGCTCGCGTTGCGTCGCGTCAAGGTCGGGTCCCCGCGGTCTTCGCTTCAGCGAAGCATCTTCGCGGCCAGGGCGACCGCGGCGAGACCGGGCAGGGCGACGAGGCCCACCCACCCGGCAAACGCCGCGCGATCACGCCACGTCGGCGACGGTGTCGTGCGCGGCAACGCGATCCGCGTGCGCAGCTCGCCGACCGTCAGGGTCATCAAGTCATCGCTCCAGCCGGTCTGATACAGCGGGCGGCTGTGCCGGCCGCGCACGAACGCGCGATAGGTGCGCCGCGGTGACATCACGAGCCCTCCCGCGAACGCACTACCGTTGAGGACCCACGCCGCCCAGTAGCGCCCGCAGCCGCCAGCGATCTCCCACGCGCCGATCTCGGCCTCGCCGGCGAGCGTGGTGTCGTAGCCGGTCGCGACGTGATGCAGATCGTGGAGCGGGATCGCGAGCTTTCGCGACGACGTGTTCGGAAACGCGATCGGGATCGGGCCGACCTTGAACTGCACCCAGCGATCGCGGTAGGTCGCATCCGAGAACTTGTTCGCGACGAAGTACTCGGTGCGTGCATCGGCGACGCGGCTGGTATCGGCGTACATGGGCATGGGATGCGGGAGGCCGCGGCTTCGTTCCATCATCGTCGGGACCCAGGCGTCACGTGGATCCGCTGCACCGTGACGGTGGAGATGCCGCGGTGCGCGAACGCACCGAGGAGCTTCGCGAATCCGGCAACGGTCGCCGCGCGGCCGACCTCGATCGTGTGCTCGCCTGCGAGCACGGCCTTGGCGCGGAGTGCCGAGATCGCGGCGTCGGGGTCGGCGTCGAGGTGCCACAGCGTCTCGGTCGGCTTCGTGCGGGGCCGCAGCGAAACCGGCACGATGCCGGGCAGCGTCCAGCCCGGTGGGCCGCCGGATGCTGCGACCGCGAGCACGAGCGGACGACCGCCGCCCGCGACGATCGCATCGACGACGCGCATCGCCGGCATCCCGGCGGGGGCGATCAGCGTGATCGGCGCATCGCCGGGCGCGAGCTTGGTCAGCGCAGCGCCGAGCAGCTTGTCGGTGACGCGCGCGCCCGGGTAAGGGACTACACCGTGCTCGACGGTGACGCCGGCCGCACCGAGCTTCGCGCGGGGCAGCTCGCCGACGTGCAACTCGCCCTGCGAGACCGTGACGTGGTAGCGACCCGGATCCGGCTTCATCACCGCGGCTTCTGGCAGCTCGAAGCCGGCGCCCGTCGACGACAGCGCGGGCAGCGGGAGCTCGAACGCGCTCGCGAGCGGCGCGAGGGCCGGGACCGCGGCGGTGGCGCGCGCGATCCGATCGAGGGCGAAGTAGGGCGCCGACGCGAACCGCGGATCGGGCACGGCGGACACGGCGTCCCCGCAGGTCTCGCCGAGGATCCGCCACGGCTTGTTCGCGGTCTTGCCACGCGCGGCGTCGAGCGTGCCGGTGAACCGCTGCTTGGCGTCGGGCGAGCAGTACGCCTGGCACCCGAGCATCGCCTCCTCGATCGCGGCCGTCGTCGGCCCGCCCTCGGTCGCCGGCTTGTTCCAGTCGAGGAGCGGCTGCCAGTGCCCGCACGGCTGGCACTGCGCGATCACGAGGCCGAGCCGACGCACCGGCGTCTGCCGGGCAGCCGCCTGCAGCGCCTTTGCGCACGCCGCGGTCCAGTCGGTCGTCACGCTCTGCGCGTCGGCCACGGCCGATGCGTCACGCACGATCGTCGCTGGACCAGGCACGCGATCGCTGTTCTTGCTCGGGCGCTTGTCCTGACAGGCCGCGAGCACGAGCAGCAGCGCCGGGTACCTCACCCGCGGTCGACCTCGAGTCCGTACTTCTTGACGAGCCGGTGGATGTAGTTGCGATCGATGCCCGCCTCGGCGGCGGCGCGCGAGATGTTGCCCTTGTGGCGTGCGAGCAGCGCGGTGAGGTAATCGCGCTCGAAGCTCTCGACGAGCGCCGCCTTGGCTTCCTTGAACGGCAGCTCGAGCACGTCGGGGTTCGAGGGGCGCTTGCCACTGTCCTCGAGCCCCTCGGCGTCGGCGACCGCTCCGCGTGGACCGCTGTCCGCGAGATCGCCGAGCCACTGGCTCGATGCCGAGTGCCCGAGCGACAGCGCGCGCTCGACGACGTTGCGCAGCTCGCGGACGTTGCCCGGCCAGTCGTGGTTCACGAGCTGATCGAGCAGCGCGCTCGACTGCGCCCAGCCGCCGCGGCCCATCTTGTCGGCGAACCACGCGGCGAGCGCGGGGATGTCGCCCTTGCGCTCGCGGAGCGGCGGCACGTGGGTCGCGACGACGGCGAGCCGGTAGTACAGATCCTCGCGGAACTGGCCGGCACGCACCATCGCGCGGAGGTCGCGGTGGGTCGCCGCGATCACGCGGATGTCGACGTCGACCGACTGGGTCTCGCCGACGCGCCGGACCTGCCGGCGATCGAGGACGCGCAGCAGCTGAGGCTGGAGGTCGAGTGCGAGCTCACCGATCTCGTCGAGGAACAGCGTGCCCTGGTTCGCGGCCTCGATCAGGCCTTGCTTGTCGGCGCCCGCGCCGGTGAACGAGCCCTTCGCGTGACCGAACAGCTCGGACGCGATCAGCTCGTGCGGGATCGAGCCGCAGTCGACCACCACGAACGGCCCGCGGCTACGCCGGCTGCGCTGGTGGACGGCCTCGGCGATCGCTTCCTTGCCGGTACCGGTCTCGCCGTGCAGCAGGATCGTCGCCTCGGTCGGCGCCGCGCGCGACAGCAGCGCGAACAGCCGCTGCATCGGCTGCGTGGTCCCGAGCACGTCGCCGAACCGGTCGCCGTGCCAGGTCTCGAGGTCGACGCTGGTGTCGGTCGGCTCGACGTCCATCTCGGTGTGCTTGCCGAGGCGGAGCCGCGCCTGGCCCGATAGCACGACCGAGCCGACGCGCGCGCCACCATGCTTGGTGCCGTTCGTGGTCTCGAGGTCGCGGATCTCGATGCCGTCGCGGCGGACCCGGATCTCGAGGTGGTAGCGCGACACGGTCGCGTCGGTGAGCACGAGATCGTTGTCGGTGTGCGTGCCGACCATCGTCGTGCCCTCGTCGAGGACGTGCTCCTTGCCCTGATCCGGACCGGAGACCACGCGCAACCGGAAGGTCCGCTCGACGAGCAACCCGCTGGCGTCGTCGGTCAGTAACTGCGTGTGGACCTGGCTCACCCTTTGGCCTTTGTACCAGCACGACGTATCAGCATCCAAGCGACCAGGGCCACGAGCAGGAGGTGCGAGCGTGCACCACCGAGATCACCCCCGCGCACGCTGCACGCGGCCCCGCCCGAGGCCCCCCCACCCGGGCCTGCCCCGGCGTCATCCGCAGGATCTGGCGACATGGCCGGCGTATCGGTGCCGAGCTCGAGGAACACCGAGTTGTAGGTCTCGACTCCCGACTGCACGGCCTTGCACGAGACCTTCGTCTTGTACCCGGCCTTCTTGACGGTGACGCACGCGAGGCGCGGCGTGACGCCCGTGAACGTGTAGAACGCGTTGGCCGCGGTCACCGTCCGCCCGTCATCGAGCGTGACGATCGCGCCGGTGAGCTGGAGCGCCGCGTTCTGGCCGCACGCTGCGTAATCGGCCGTCTTGCAGATGAAGCCCTTCATCACGCCCTTGGGCAGCGCGCCATACTTGATCGCGAGGTGATTGGCGACGGGCCTCTCGATCCCGTCCGACGGGCTGTTCGCGAGTGCGCCGTCGACGATCAGGGTCGACGAGCTGCCACCGTCGAGCGCGATCGCGGTGTACGCACCGCGCGCGTGCAGGAACGTCGCGAGCTCGGCGGCGGTCAATCCGCGTGACGGCATCTGCCAGCCGTTGACGACCGCGAGCCACATCGTGTTGCCATCGTTGGAGATCGCGACCGCCGTCCGCGGCGCCCGGCTGCACGAGATCGTGATCGGGTCGTTGCAGTCGAACTGGGTCTCGACGACGCCGGCGCGCACGAGCAGCGGGCGTCCCGAGAGCGCACCCTGAGTGCCGGGCGGCAGCGTCGCGCTGTCGACGACCGAGTCCGGCGGCTCGATCGCCGCGACCGTGCGCTCGCCGGCACGCCGGTAGTGCAGCACCGCGGTCGCGATGTCGTCGGCGGTCGAGCTCCACGGCGCCGAGTCGCCCATCGCGAACCCGCGCGGCTTGTAGCCGGCGACCGCGAACGCATCGCCGTTGATCGCGATCTGGGCGTCGATCAGGTCCGAGTAGCTGGTCGTCGTGCCACCGCGGTCGGACTCCTTGGTCGCGTACAGCGCGATCTCGGCGGAGCTCAGATCGATGCGCACGAGATGGATGCGGGCCGGGATGGCGGTATCGACCCACAGCTCGCGGTGGATGCCGGGGTGCGGATCGCTTTGCGAGACGATCGCAGGTGCGGCGGCGGCGGTGCCGGGGGTAACAACCGAGGCAAGCTCGGCGGCAACCACGAGCAGCAGCAACGGCCCGGCACGCATGCCCCGAGCATACTCCTTCGTGGGATGGTACGCCGCATGACAGCGACCGCACCCGATCCGGCACGGCTGCGCGTGGTCTTCGATCGTGTCGAGCGACTCGTCGAAGATCGCTGGGAGATTCCGGTCCGGGTCAGCGACGTCCCGAACCCGTTCACCGGCGACCTCGACGGCCAGTCGATCCTTGTCGACCACGACCTCGACGTCGAGGACGCGGTGTTCATCTTGATCCACCTGTTCGGCCACACCGTCCAGTGGAACGTGTCCGAGCGCGCGCGGGAGATCGGGTTCGCGACCCCGCGGCAGGTCTGGAGCGAGGACGCGCTGCGCGAGGTCGCGGAGTACGAGCGCGAGGCGTGTCGTTACAGCCTGCAGCTGCTCCACGATGCCGGCATCCGCGATCTCGACCAGTGGGTCTCGGACTTCGCCGCGTGTGACGTCGCGTACCTGATGCACTTCTACCGGACCGGCGAGAAGCTGCCGTTCCGCTCGTTCTGGCAGGTGGGCGCGCCGGCCCTCGAGCCGCTCGCGATCCCGATGTTCTTGCCCGCGCGATGGATCAGCCGATTCGACGGCACGGTCGTCTGAGCACCGTGCCGGAGCTGTCGTATCGATCGTGCGTGGGATACGATCGTAGGGCGTGCTCGCCCGGCGAATCATCGCGGTCTCGCCCGACCTGAGGTTTGGCAAGCAGCTCGCGATCGCGCTCAAGGCGGCGGGCGGCGTGGTCGACACGCACCAGTCGCTCGCGGCGATCGGTGCCGGCGGCAACGAGCTGGAGGCCGCGCTGCTCGTGGTTCACCTCGAGGGCGACGTCGCGACGGCGGCGACCGAGCTCGTCGGCCGGCTGGTCTCCGAGACCCGGGTGATCGCGATCCTGCCGCGCTCGAACCTCGCTGCGGTCGTCGACATGATGCAGGCCTCGGACCGGGTCTCCGGCATGCTGGTCGCCGAGGACTTCGAGAGCCGCGAGCTGTCGGCGATGGCGACCCGCGTGCTCGCCGGCGACATCTTCGGGCTCGAGAAGCTGCTCCCGTGGGGCACGCAGGTGCATAGCCAGCTCGTCGGTGACTACCAGGAGAAGTCGCTCTGCATCTCGCAGGTCTCGGAGTTCGCCGACACCATGGGTGTCCGCCGCAAGTACCGCGAGGCGATCGACCAGTGCCTCGACGAGATGCTGATGAACGCGCTCTACGACGCCCCGGTCGACGACGAGGGCAAACCGTTGTTCGCAGAGATCTCGACGAGGACCCGGATCGCGCTGCGCGTCGAGCAGAAGGTCGTCGTCCAGTACGCGTGTGACGGCGCGCGGTTCGCGCTCGCGGTCCGCGACGTATTTGGCACGCTCGAGCGGGCGACGGTCCTGCGCTATCTCCACAAGTGCCTGCACGACGAGCAGCAGATCGATCGCAAGGCCGGCGGCGCCGGGCTCGGCCTCTACCTGATGACCAGCTCGGCGACGGCCGTCTACTTCAACGTGCTGCCCGGAGTCGCGACCGAGGCCGTGTGCGTCTTCGATCTCACGGCGCCCAAGCTCCAGCTCGAGAGCTTCGGGTTCTTCACCGAGCGCATCGATGAAGCGGGCAGGCTCGCCGGCGGCCCGCCGCGCAAGCTCCCCGCCGGCACCCCGCATCCCGTCGAGCGGCGGGCACCGCGGGCCGCCGCAGCCCCTGGCGGCGTGATCGGCGCGCTGATCGCGGCGATCGTCGTCACGCTCGCGCTCGTCGTCTACGTCGCGTGGTCGCGGGTCGTCGGCGGCTGACGCGCGGCTGACGCGCGAGTCGTAGACCGGCTCGATCGGCCCGGATCGGCGGTGCTATGGCTGGCGTTCGAGCTGGTGCTGTTCGAGGGCTGCGACGCGGACCTTGAGATCCTGGACGTCTCGACCCACGAAGCCGAGGAAGTGATCGAACCGGTCGTTCAGTCCGTGAACGTCGCCTCGCATGCCGACGATCTCCTCCCGCATGCCGACGAGCTCGCCCCGCATGCCGACGAGCTCGCCCTGCATGCCGACGAGCTCGCCCTGGATGTTCTCCAGGACGCGGAGGGTCAGGCTCGGAATATCATCGCTGGTCGTGCTCACGTGGTCCTCCGATCATAGGGCGGTTGTGAGCAGGGACAAATACAATCGGCGTGCCGCGCAGAGGTCCGCGAAATTGCACGCGTGGGTGGGCCACGTCCGGCCGGATCCCGGCCACGACGTCACGACGTCCGGGCGCCGGCCGCGCGGCCACGGCCTCGGGTCGCCTGGAAAGCAAACTCCCCTGCCCAGGCCGGTGAAAGCGGCGAAGGCTGCGCCGACGGTGAAGCGAAAGGCCGGCAAGCCACGCCTCTCGAAGACGCCGCCGGGTCGCGCCGAGCTCGTTGGCAACCTGGGCGCCGCGATCGAGGCGCTGGAAGCGAAGCTCGAGGTCCGCCTGAACTAGCGCGCCTCGGGCAGCGATGCGTTCGTCGATCGCGCCGTCGTGCTCGGTGTGAACGATCTGCGGCACCTCTCGGACGATTCGCGGTCAGCCGTCCCCGTGTGGATCTGGAATGCCTGCGTCACTTAACTTCGAGATCCGACGTGCCTGATCCTTCATCCCGGTGGTCGCGTCGAGTACCGCTTCCGCCAGCCCGATCCAACCGGCCGAACCCGACGGCCCGACCTGGTGCCGCCGGATTGCCACGCTGATTCCGCGCCAAAACCCGTATAGATTGTCCTATACGTTTGTCCTAATACGTTCGTTGACTCTTACATCGCATTGGAGAATCTACGGTATGCGCAAAGTGATCGTCCTGGGTTCAGTTCTCGGCATCACGCTTCCGCTCACCGCGATCGCGCAGCCTCCGCCCCCACCGCCTCCGGGAGGCGGCGCCATGATGACGCCGGGCATGGAAGCCGCCGAGCCGAAGATGCGCTTCGAGGGCGGCATCATCATCGGCTTGCCGCAGGGCGATCTGTCGGACGCCAACACGTCGATCGGTATCGGGCTCATCTTCGGCGCGACCGTCGCGCTGAACATCAGCGTGTTCGGCGGGGTCCGCTACATCAAGATCTCGGACGACAGTGAAGGCATCGAC
>JBKJUF010000624.1:0-5354 GCA_046590445.1 Kofleriaceae bacterium | reverse complement strand
GTCATCCGACCGCGAAGAAGGCGTTCTTGACCACGGTCACCGGCAACGGCAACCTCAGCACCTGGCCCGATGCTGCTGGTGCGAGCGGGATCGCCGCCGCCGATGCGATCTGCCAGTCCCGTGCGCGCGCGGGCGGCTTCGCGAACGCGACGGCGTTCAAGGCCTGGATGTCGAGTGGCACGTCGGTGAGCTCGCGGATCTTGACGAACGGACCGTGGGCGCGACCCGACGGCGTGCTCGTCGCGACCACCCGCGCGGACATGCTCGACGGCCGGATCGCCGCGCCGCTCAACCAGACCGAGCTGCGGTCGTACGCCCCCGGCAACAGTGAGACCGGCAACGTATGGACCGGCTCGAGCCAGTTCGGCTCGGCGACCTTTGTCTACTGCTCGGTGTGGACGAGCTCGACGAGCACCGCGACGATCGGTCGCCATGACTCCGCCGACTCTCGCTGGCTATCGGTGACGAGCAGCTCGTGCAGCCCCACCGATCAGCGCATCTACTGCGTCGAGGACTGACGCGGATCCCTCGCGACGGCGTGTCCCTTGCTCGAAACGGTGGTCTTCATGTCGGTAAGATACTGTCTTACGACGCCGCTCGTAACGACTCATCGACGGAGTGCCAGCGGCGGAGACGCGCATGTCATCTGGTGATGTCGATGCGGTGCACGCTCTTGGTGCGAAGATCCGCAAGCTTCGCTCGGTGGAGGAGATGACGCCGCTACCGGGTGCCGTCAGCTTTGTCAGCCTTCACGGCATGACGTTGGCCGCGTCGTAGACCTCATCGACCGAAAACTGAAGGGCGAGGAACGGAAGCTCGGCGATATCGCCAGCTCGGTAGATGGTGTGCTGCCATGTTCCATCGTCGAGCCTGGCGTCAACCTCGATGCTGCGTAGATCCTGCTCGATCAGGACGTACTCGCGAAGCGATACAATCTGCTGGTAGTGCTCGCGCTTCTCCCCGCGGTCGTAGTCGGCGGTACTCTGGCTGAGGATCTCGATCAGGACGCACGGGTTGGTGACGTGTGTCAGCGACGTTGGATCGCGAGCAACCTCGCCGCAGATGACAGCCACATCAGGATAGGTCGCCAGTCCTGTTGCCAGCACGCGTACACGAAGGTCCGAGCTGTACGGGCGACATGATCCGCCGCGAAGGCGGGTGCCTAGGAGCACCAGGACGGAGGCCGATAGCGCAGCGTGCTCGGGTGTGCCCCCCGCCATCGCGAAGATCTCCCCGTTCAGGAACTCGTGCCGAACGGCACTCATCTCCTCGACGCTGAGATAGTCCTCCATGGAGTAGTGGTGCCGTGACGGCGCGACCATGATGCCAGCGTAGCACCGAGTGGGGAACGTCGTGTCGGGACGTTGCCCTCGCGGTCACAGCGTCGACGTCGTTCCCCCGACGAACGAACGACAGCTCGGAAGATCTGGGGGACTCACAGCTCGGCACCGACGGAGATCATCAGCTGGAGATCGGCGCCGGCGAAGCCATCCATGTAGTCATCGCCCTGGCGCTGACTGCGCAAGAAAAAGTCAGCGCCAGCGTCTCAGGCCGTGAGGAACGAGAAGTAGCGCTCGGGGAAGTCGTTGAACGCCATCTGCGCACCGCACTCGGGGCAGGTCATCGGCGGCGGATCGAGCTTCACGAGCCGGTCGTGGTGGGCGACCGCGTCGATCAACAGCGATTCCTCGCGACCGCATGCATCGCAGGCGTACGGGGCGTAGAACGACGACACGTGCGCGGTGCCGCGCGTTGCGATGATCATGTTGAGCTGGTGAACCAGCGGCTCGGAGACCCGCCGGAGCTCGACGGCGAGATTTCCCTTCTGCGCAGCCGCCTGCATGCGGATCCAGTCGCGAACGCCGAGCGAGTTGATGAAGATCACGGCGGCGAGATCGAGCGTGAGCCGGTTCGCGTGGGCGCGGCCGATCAGCTCGTGCAGCGCGGCGGTCTCGTCGATCGAGCCGGCGAGGGCGAGCGCATCTCCGAGGTCGGTGACGGTCATGCGACCGCGCGTCTCGGCGGGGGGATTGGCAGTAGTCATGGCGCTCGGGGCCTCTCGACGAACACGTTGTAGGACGACGCCGGCATCCGCTCCGTCGGCGGATAGCGGACATCGATGAGGGCGATGATCTCGGTGCGCTTGCCGGGCGCGAGGTTGAAGACGAGGTGGTCGCAGGAGCGGTACGTCAGCGCGACGCCCATGCCGGCGCCGGCGCCATCCTCGCGGATGTCGCTCTTGCCGAGCGCGCGCAGGATGGTGTCGCGATCGAGGCTGCCGAACCGATCGCCGACCTCGATCGCGAGGTAGCGCGCATCGCATCCCCAGCGCAGCCGCACCTGGTGGCGGGCGTCGAGCTCGAGCTCGCCATCGCGCCGCAGATCCTTGCGGTAGTGCTCGCCGTTCGCGTCGACCGGCGCGTTGTGGACGGCGTTCGAGAGCAGCTCATCGGTGACCAGCATCGCCATCGAGGCGACGCGCGCACTCTGGCCGAGCGCACGGACCTGCTCGGAGAGCTGCGCGACAATGTCGGCGCGCTGGCTCGCGCGGACGAGCGTGATCTCGTGGAGCTCGGTGCCCCACAGCAAGTACTTCTCGGCGCCGAACAGATCGTTGCGGATCAGCTTCTGCGCGGTGATCGTCAGCTCCTCGGCGAGCACGGGCATCGGATGGACGAGCAGGTTTGTCACCGAGCCGAGGCCGAGCAGCCCGGGGACCTGCGCGTGCGCGGAGCTGCCGAGGAGCGTCATGCACGCCTCGGCGCCGCGCGCCTTGCCCGCTTCGACGAGCGCGCCGAGCTCGGGCAGCTTCAAGCTGCCATCGACGACGATCAACACCGGCGTCAGGTTGTTGAGCAGCCGCAGTGCCTGCTCGACGTCATCGGCGACATCGACACTGTGACCGCTGACCCCGAGGATTCGCTGCACGGTCCGCTGGGTCTTGCGATCCGGATGCACGATGAGGATCGACGAGGGGCGCACGCGCGATCATCGTATCACCGCGCGGGCCGTGCGATCTGGCCGGGAAAGCCAAGCTCGCTGGCCTGAAGCGAGCCGGGAGCTAATTACACGCCGTTGCCGCCGCGCCGATTACGCAGGACGAGCACGCCGCAGAACATCGTCGCCAGCGCCGCGCTGCCGAACAGCAACAGGAACACCGGCGTCAGGTCGCCGCCCTTGGAGTCGTAGAGCCGGCCGATCACGAGGGACTGGACGACCGGGCCGAGCGCGCCGAGCCCGCCGATGAAGGCGGTCGCGAACGTCGCGGCGCGGCGGCCGCCGATATCCATCGCGGCGGCACCCGAGAGCAGCGCGTCGGGGCCGAACAGCGTGAAGCCGACGGCGCCGAGTAGCACGGTGAAGGCCACGACCCCGGTGTCACCGAACGCCATCAGGAGCCCGGTGGCGAGCGTCATCCCGAGCATCATGATCAGCGCGACGCCGGCGCGCCGCGACTTGAAGTAGCGATCGGACACCCAGCCGGTCAGGAACACGCCCGGGAGCCCACAGACGCCGAACACCGTCGCGTACACGTTCGACCCGCTCGGGCTCATCTTGTAGTACTCGACGAGGAAGTACGCGGCCCACGACCAGATCGCGTAGCGGATCAGCTTCGAGAAGAAGTAGAAGCCGCCGACCAGCAGGAGATTCGTCCACGCGGTCCGGGTCAGCCCCATCAATCCGGTGGCGACCGGCTCGGGCTCGCGCGCTTCGTCCGCCGCCGTCACCGGATCGTCGACCGGCAGGAGGCCAACGTCCTCCGGGCGATTGCGCTGGAACAGGAAGAACTGGAGCCACACCGCCGCGAGCACCCCGGCGCCGAGGTAGAAGCACCACCGCCACGAGCCGCCGTATGCGACCGCGATCGCGAGCATGCCGGCCATCGCGTACTGCGAAGCGAGCGAGCCCACGGTGAAGTTCGTCGACCACATCCCCATCACGCGACCGCGCTCGTGCTTGTGGAACCAGCTCGCCATCGTGCCGACGTTGCCCGACCACCCGGTCGCCTGCGCGAGCCCGTTGACCGCGACCAGGCCCATCACGATCGGCACCGTGAGCGTGATGCCCATCAGGCTCGTCACCGTGATCGAGAGCGCCATGCCGAGCAGCACGTTCTTGCGCGGCCCGAGCTTGGTGCCCATGCCCGAGGCGAGGAACTGACCGACGGCGTACGCGATCAGGTATGCGGCCTCGATGTCACCGAGCTCGGTCGCGCCCCAGCTCGCTTCCTTGCCGATCTCGGACTTGGTCGCCGCGAACGGCGTGCGGCAGAAGTAGAAGCCGACGTAAGACAGCCAGGTCGCGACGAACACCTTGACGCGCCACGAGCGGTGCACGTCGGTCAGCGGCGTCCCCATCTCGATCACCGTACCTTCGATCGATGCGGCGATGTGATCGCTACGGCTTCTTCGCGCCGGGTGATCGCGTCGTGTTCGGCTGGTTCGGTGGCGGCAACGTCGGCGCCCGAGGGCCCGCGGTGCTCGGCGGCAGCGCGACCGCGTTCTTGCCGACCTGCGACGGGTCCTTGTCGACCCGCGAGTCGTCGAGGTCGGCCATCGTGAAGATCTCGGGCATCTCGCCGCTCGCCTCGGGCGGCGGTGGGGTAGCGCTCGAGACCGCGATCGGACCGGACTCGAGATCGATGTCGATCGACTCGACGGCACCGTTACTGGTGGAACTGCTCGCGACCGGTTGCGGTCGTTCGGTGCCCGCGGCAAACGTCGACGGTGGCGGTGGTGCGGGTGGTGGGGTGATGGGCACGTTCGCGGGTGCCGTCGAGGGCCCCTTGATGCGCACCTCGAACATGCCGGTCGTCCCGGGCGCGTAGGCGATCTCGATCAGCGGCTCGAGGTTGTGCGCTGGGGCGACCGCGAGCACGACGTTCTTCTGGAGTAGCCCCTCGTAGTGCTCGACGAGCCCGGGTCGCGGATCGCGGACGCAGAGGATGATCTCGCCGTCGCGCATCCGGCCGATCGGCAGCACGAGGTGCTCGCGCGCGACCGCCGCAGGGATCAACCTCGCGAGCGGCCGTTCGCGGTGCTCGAGGTGACGCTGGAGCGCTGCCGCGACACCATGCTGCTCGGCGAGCGCGCGCGCGGCGAAATCAGGCTGCAGCTGACCGCGCACGATCAACAGCGAGCACAACCGCTTTCCGGTCATCCGCTGCTCGGCGATCGCTTGCAGCAGGTGCTGCTCTTCGACCCAGCCGTGACTGAGGAGAATTTCTCCGATCCGCATCGCCATGCTCAGGTGCTCACGTCCCTCGCCGTGGGCACGTCGGACGATATAATCATGGAACGCGATCGGATCGCGATGTCGCTGAGGCGGGTCTTCCTTATCCCGGCGCGAGAACC
>JBKJUF010000229.1:0-8281 GCA_046590445.1 Kofleriaceae bacterium | reverse complement strand
GTCCATGTAGGAACGCAGCGGACGATTGGATGCCCAGGTCGGCGTTCCGTGGCAACGCGCACGCCGATCGCGCATCCAATCGTCCGCTGCGTTCCTACATGGACAGTGCGACGTCAGGGTTTGCGAGACGCGCGCGCGGCGGCGATCTCGGCGTCGAGCTCGGCCCTCTCACGGCGAAGCGCCTCGAATGTGGCCTTGGCCGCCTCGCGCTCCGCGACGGACTTCGCGTCAGCGACGGCGCGCACCGCATTCTCGACACGTCGCGCGAGATCGTCGAGCCGACGCTCGAGCCGCACCATCTCGTGCCCGGCGTCGCGCGCGGACTCGACAGCGGTGCCCGGCGTTGTCGGCTGCTCCGACGGTGGCAGGGCCGGCCGCTCGGCACTGTGCGGCGAACCGGCATCGACCTCGACGCGCACGGCCGGCGCCGGCTCGCGCTCGGGCGCATCCTGCTTCTTGCCTCCACACGCGGCCATCACGAGCACGATCATCGAGGTTCGCAGCATCAGCTCCTCCACGATCGAGATGCTACGATGACGCGTGCTCCGCGTCGCGACAATCTCCGACGACACCGAGGCCGAAGGCCCCGGCCGGCGCCTGGCGTTGTGGGTGCAGGGCTGCACGATCCGGTGCCCGGGTTGCTGCAACCCCGAGATGTTCGCGACCGATCGCGGCACGCTGATGACCCGCGACGAGCTCGTCGCCCGGCTGGCGCGCGCGCGGGCCCGCGGCGTCGAGGGGATCTCGGTGCTCGGTGGCGAGCCGTTCGAACAGGCGGCCGGGATCACCGAGCTCGCGCGTGCCGCCAGGGCGCTCGGCCTGACCGTGATGGTCTACTCGGGCTACACGCTCGACGAGCTGCACGCCCGCGCCGACGCCGCGGCACTGCTCGCGGAGATCGATCTGCTCGTCGACGGCCGCTACGATCGCAGCCGCCCCGAGCCTACCCCACCGCTCGGCCGGCGCTGGCTCGGCTCGACGAACCAGACGATGCACCACCTGACCGCGGCGTATCGCGCGGACGATCCGCAGCTGCGCGCCGCGAACACGGTCGAGTTTCACTACACGCGGGACGGCCAGCTGCTCGTGAACGGCTGGCCGGCAGGCGCCGACGCGCTGCACGCCTTGCTACGGAAGCGGCCGGCATGAGTGAGGACGCGCGCAGCGAGCTCGCTCTCGTCGACGACCTCACCGACGACGTCGACGAGGTCGACGAGCTCCCGCAGGTCGCGGCGAGCGAGCACGACCTGATCATGATGGCGCGCGCATTGATCGCCGGGCCCACCGGTCACGACGACATCTGGGCGCTGCTGTGCGCCACCCGGCCCGTCGCGCCGAAGATCGGCGAGACCAGCGCGCGCCTCCTCGAGGACACCCTGCGCCAGGTCTGGCGGGCGCTGTGGATCCGCGGGGGCGCGCGCCCGGCGACCTCGATCGCGGCGAATGGCGCGAGCCTGCGCGGCCGGCTGTGGGACCGTCACGCGCCGACGCCCCTCGCGTTCACGAGCTCGACGGTGCGCTTCCTGCGCTGGCTCGTGACCACGCCGTTTGCGGCACCCGCATCGACGCTGACCGAGCTGGCGGCCGCGCCGCTCTCGGTCGGCGATCAGGTCGTCGTCTACCTCGCGCTCGACGCGGCACGCGCAACTCCGGCGCTGCGCGGCATCGCGATGCAGCCCTTCGTGCGCGCCGCGCCGCTCGCCTGGCTCGGCTTCGCGACCACGCTCGCCGGGCGCAACACCATGGACCCCGCTCGCCAGCCTTCGCTGGCTCGCTCCATCTCGGGCCCCGCATTCGACAGCCTGGTCAGCGGTGCAGGCGCGATCGTCATCGAGGCGCTGTCCGGCGAGCTCGCGCGGCGGTGGTACGGGGCCGAGCTCGCGAAGCGCGCCGCGTCCGATCCGGCGGAGCTGATCGAGCTCGGGGGCGCGCAGGACGCGGTGCTCGGCGGGTTCATGGCCGCGTGCGACGCCAAGGGGCGCCGCGACCTCGCGACCTTCGTGATCGACGCGGTCGTCCCGCTGCTCGCCAAGAATCTGTCGCCCGCCCCGGCGACCCTCGATCCCAAGGCCGCGCTGTCGACGCGCGCGCAGGCCCGGCTCGCCGCCGGTGCGCTGTTGCGCGGCGTGATGCGCTGGTACGACTGGGACCAGCAGCACCGCGGGGTGCGCTTCATCGATGACAACTACGCAGCCGCGCAGTTGTTGCTCGAGCGATACGAGCCTGTCGGCGCCGCCGGGAGCGGACGCGTGACGGGCTGGCTGGCCGACCTGGCCTCGCTCGCGCCCACGACACCCACCGGGTCGGATACCATCGCGACGGGGTCGACGTGAGCCGCGCCATTCAAATCCGTGTGTCCGAGTCCGTGGTCCGCACCGTCCACGTCGAGGACGGAGTCCAGTCACCGCTCGAGATCCTGCCGATCCTCGCACCGGACCGGATGGGCGAGCTGCTCGCCACCGAGCTCGAGGCCCAGGGGTTCATCCGCGACGGCAAGACCGTGAAGCGTACCGATCCGGACGGCATCGAGATCACCGTCGACCTCGAGTCGGCGACGGTCAGCGTCAAGATCGGCGCGACCGCCGATCTCCAGGAGTCGATCGAGCGTCGGCAGAACGTCGGCGCCGAGATCAAGGACGCTGCCGAGACCCGGCTCCGCGACGACGTCATGCGCGACCTCGACGATCGGCTCGCCGTCCGCACCGAGGAGCTGCGCCGCGAGATCACGCAGCGCCTCGAGCAGAAGCTCGGCGATCTTCGCAAGGAGCTGGACGGCGCGGTCGGGCGTGCCACGGTGTCGGCGTTGACGGAGCGTGCGTCGCAGCTCGGCCAGATCGAGTCGGTGGTCGGCGACGAGGCCGGCAACGTCACGATCAAGGTCAAGCTCTGATCACCGAGGCAGCCCAGTACCCATGACGACCGGACGAACTCTCGCCGAGACCGAGCTCCCCGCGGAGCTGACCGCGTTCGCCGCCGTCGATGCCGCGTATCCGGCCGAGCTCACCCGCTGCTACGAGGCGCTGCGCCGCCGGCTGCCGGTGCTGATCGAGTGCGAGAAGGAGCTCGCGCCGTTCCTCTATCGCAGCATTCGCGATCGCCTGAAGGCTGATGGCTCGCGGTGCCTCTACCTCGATGGCCGCGCCGCCGCCGATCTGCCGCCGCCCCCGCCCGGCGTCGGGCTCGTTGGCGCGATGATCCACCAGATCCGCGAGGTCGTGCGTGGTGCGGTCGGCGAGCGCATCGTCGTGCTGCCGCACCTCGACATCCTGACCGCGAGTGGTGGCGGCGGTGGGCTGACCGCCGAGGCACGCGAGGTCATCCCGCTGATGTACGAGAACCCCGAGGTGCTCTGGCTCGGCTTCAAGGATCCGGCGTTCCCGCTCCCCGCGCCGATCGAGAACATCTTCCCGCACATGGAAGGGATCATCGGCGTGCCGCGCGAGCGCTTGCGCTACCTGATCACCCAGCGCGAGGCCCGCAAGCTCGGCAGGAACTTCGATCCCTACACGCTCTACAAGCACATCTCGGGCGTCAACGCGGTGCGGCTGCGGCGGCTGCTCGCGTCGCTGACCGGCGAGGACTATCCCGCGGATCCGTCGGGGGCGTTCGCGCAGCTCCGCACCGCGACGCTGACGAACGACGTCGAGCTGCCTTCGGTCGATCTCGAGAAAGACATCGGCGGCTACAAGGAAGTGAAGGAGCGGCTGACCGCCGAGATCCTCGCGATCCTCGGCGCCAAGGACAAGCTCTCGGATCCCGTGCAGATCGCGAAGATCGAGTCACTGATCCCGCGCGGCATGATCTTCTGGGGACCGCCCGGTACCGGCAAGACGCTGTTCGCGAAGGCGATGGCGACGGCGCTCGGCGCGGCGGTCACCGTGGTCTCCGGTCCCGAGCTCAAGAGCAAGTGGGTCGGCGAGAGCGAGGAGAACCTGCGCGGCGTGTTCATGAAGGCGCGGCAGTGCGCGCCGTCGGTGATCATCTTCGACGAGCTCGACTCGTTCGCGTCCGCGCGCGGCACGTATACCGGCTCGGGCGTCGAACACTCGATGGTCAACCAGCTGCTGACCGAGATGGACGGCTTCCGCAAGGAGGAGCTGGTGTTCGTCGTCGGCACCACGAACTTCGTGGAGTCGCTTGACCCCGCCCTGCTGCGGCCCGGCCGCTTCGAGTTCGCCCTGCACATCCCGTATCCGAACCGCGAGGATCGCCGCTCGATCCTGCGCGTCCACGATCGCCGCCTCGACCTCGAGATGACCGAGGCCGCGTTCGATCACGCGTGCAAGCGCAGCGGCGAGCCGGTGCCCGGTCCCAACGGCGGCACGCATTACTCCGGCGATCACCTGCAGGCGCTGTGTCGCCAGCTCGCGCGCACCCGGCTCCGCGAGGGCGGCAGCGGCCCGACCACGCCCGACCACGTCGACCGCGCGATCGAGCAGTACCTCGATCTGCCGAAGCTGCTCGCCGCCGAGGAGCTGGTGGTCGCGACCCACGAGGCTGGCCACGCGGTGGTCTCGCTGGTCTGCAAGCACGCGTCCCCGATCGATCGGATCAGCATCCGTGGCGACATCGGCGGCGCGCTCGGCTACGTCAAGCACGCGGACCCCGCGCATCGCTACGTCGTGACCTACAACCAGCTACGCGACTCGATGTGCACGCTGTTCGGCGGCCGCGAGGCCGAGGCGCTGCTGCTCGACGACATCTCGATCGGGTCGGCGAGCGACCTCGACTACGCGACCCAGATCGCGCGCTCGATGGTCGAGCAGTACGGCGACGGCGGCACCGAGATCGGCGTTGGCCGGTGGTCCCATCACAAGGATCAGCCGACTTCGGAGCATGCGCGGGCGCGGATCGATCAGGCGATCCAGGCGATCCTCGAGCGCGAACGCACCCGCGCCAAGCAGCTGCTCGAGGCGAACAAGCCGCTACTGGTCGCGCTCCGCGATCTGCTGCTCGACAAGAAGGTGCTCGATCGCAGCTCGTTCGCGCACCTGTTCCCGACGAAACCGGCGGAGGAACCCCGTGGCTGATCTGGTCTTGCGTCTGCGCGTCGATCCCGCCACCGGCCGTCGCGAGGTCGTCGTGGACTATCACTCCGACTCCGACGCACTGCCGATCGAGCACGAGGACGAGCATCGCCGCCTGGCGAGCAAGGTCGTCGAGGGCGGGCTGAACGGGCCGGGCGTCGAGGTCAGTCGCGAGGAAGAGGCTCCGGCCGCGGCCGCGCCGCCCGCAGGCGTCGAAGCGGCGCGCGAAGGCACGAAGTCGCGCGGCTGATCGGCCGCGCGACTTGCTGTAGCGGATGGACGCGCAGAGCCCTTCGGACTAGGTTTGGGCATGCCGCAGAAGCCGCCGCGGAGGCGGCGGTTCACGTTCGTGCTCGGGCTGCTGCTGCTGTTCGTGATCTACGTCGCGACTGCAAAGCTCGGACTGGCGCTCGATGCGGTGAGCGGATTCGCCAGCCTCGTGTGGCCGCCCGCCGGCATCGCGGTCGCGGCGCTCGTGTTGTTCGATCGCAGGTGGTGGCCGGCGATCATGGCGGGCGCGTTCATCGCGAACATCACGACGGGAGCGCCCGTCCTCGTCGCGATCGGCATCGCAGCCGGGAACACGCTCGAAGCCGTCGTCGCGGCCTGGCTGCTGGCGCGCTACCGGTTCGATCCGTCCATCTGCAACGTGCGCCATGCCGCCGTGCTGCTGTGCGGCACGATGGTTGGTACGGCGATCAGCGCGACGATCGGCGTGTTCAGCTTGTGGAGCGGAGGCGTGATCGCGGGGACGGCGTTCTCGGCGACGTTGCGGGCCTGGTGGATCGGCGACATGCTCGGCGTGCTCGTCGTCGCGACGTTCTTGATGGTGTGGACGGCGACGCCCCGCACGCGGCACTCGGGCCGCGTGCTCGCGGAGGCCGCGGCGGTTTGCGTGACGCTGGTCGCGATCTCGTTTTACGTCTTCGCGGTGGTGTTGCCCGATCCGGCGGAGACGGTGTTGCGCACGCCGTACTTCGTGTTCCCGCCGCTGATCTGGGCGGCGATCCGGTTTCGCCAGCGCGGTGCAGTCTCGGGGACGCTGATCGTGTGGATCGCGTCGATCGTCGCCACGATCCTGGCGCACGGACCGTTTGCGAGCGGTGCGCTCAGCCAGAGTCTGTTACCCCTGCAGTTGTTCACGGCCGTTGTCGCGACGTCGACGCTGTTCCTCGGCGCCGCTGTTTCCGAGCGCGACACCGCGATCGAAGCCCGGGACCAGTTCCTCGCGATTGCCTCGCACGAGCTCCGCACACCGCTGACGACGTTGACGATCCAGATCACGAACATGCGCGAGAAGCTCGGCAAGGACGCGCTGCCCCCTGACAAGCTGCTCGCTCGCCTCGCCGTGCTCGATCGGCAGGGCGATCGATTGAACACCCTGGTGACGAACCTGCTCGACACCACGCGCGTGATATCGGGCCAGTTCGATCTGGTGAGCGAGGCGGTTGTCCCGGACGAGGTCGTTGACGAGGTCGTCGCCCGGTGTCGCGACCAGGCGGCTACCGCGCGCACGCCGATCTCCGTCGAGCTCGCCGGTTCGCAGCCGATCAAGGCGGACCGCATGCGTTTCGAGCAGGTGGTGACGAACCTCGTCGGCAATGCGTTGAAGTTCGGCGCCGGCAAGCCGATCGAGATCCGATCGAGCGAGACGGCGTCGGCATACGTGCTGCGCGTGCGCGATCACGGCGTCGGCATCGACCGCCGCGATCACGAACGGATCTTTCGCCGGTTCGAGCGGGTCTCCGGTAGCCGTGACAAGGGGCTCGGGCTCGGCCTGTGGATCTCGCGAGAGATCGTGAACGCGATGGGCGGCACGATCGAGGTCGACAGCGAGCTCGGAAACGGTGCCGAGCTCGTGGTGACGTTGCCCCGTGCCGGGACGTCCGCGCGAAGCTCGTGATCCGAGCCTGGCGGCACGACGCGCGAAGAATACCGCCCCGCGTGCGCGAGCGCACCGCGGCCGATGCGGTACGCTCGACGACGCCGTGGCGCTCGCATTTCGTGACGACGAATCGCTGCGCGTCGTCCTGACTTCTGGCCTGTGTCCGCCCGAGGTCCAGGCACGACCGGCCCAGGTGGTTCGCGCGAGTGATGGCGGGCTGATCCTCGCGCCGGCCGACCCGTTGCCGAAGCAGGCGCTCGCGTCGCTACGCGCCGCCGGGATCGATGTCGATGCGGCGCTGCCGCCGGGCGCGCGTGCGGTGCGCTGCTGGGCGGAGGCGATCGCGCTCGATCGTGTGGCGGTCGTCAAGCTGCCGTCGCTCGTGCTGCTGACCACGCCGGAGCCGACCGGCGTCGTCGATCTCGCGGCGGAGCTGCTCCGGCTCGGCTGCGAGCGCCAGGAGCTGCTGCTTGGCCCCGCCGGCGGCGTGCTCCGCGTGACCGATCCACCGACGTACACGATCATGCGCGCGGTCGATCACGAGCGCGGTATCCGCGCGTACGCCCCCGATCCTCCGGGCCAGGACACGGTGTGGACCGAGCTTGGCTATCGGCATCCGCTCGTCGGCCGCGTGCAGGCCGACCCCGGTCACATGCTGCTGGTCTCGGGTGATGGCTGGCGCAGCGTGCGCGACGACGGCTGGCGGAGCCTCGAGACCGTGCTCGAGCTCGCGCTGCCTGGCGAGCGGATCGAGCTGGTCGCCGGCCAGCCCACCGCACGCCGCCGCGTCGAGCTCCGGCTCGCGCCCGGGCGCCGCGAGCCCGCGAGCCTGTGGGTGATCCGGCAGCACGGGCTCGCCGCGATCGACAAGATGCTCGCATACCTCCCTGACGACATCGTCAGCCGGCTGACGTTCGCCGCGGTTGCTCCCGAGTCCGAGCCCGGCGCCGCGAGTGAATCGCGGCGCCTCCATTCGGGTCGGGGCTCGTCGATCATCGTCGTCCGCACGCGCTCGAGCCGACACGCGCCACCCGATCTCGCGCTCGATGCCGAGGTCTACGCGCCGCTCGCGCACATGCCCGATATCTACGCCCCCGCCGGTGCGATCGTCGAGCCACCGCTGCGCCGCGAGCGCTTGCGGACGATCCTCGGGGTCGAGTCCGGGCAGGTGGCGTGGCTCGCGCCGATCGGCGATCCGAACCGCGGGCCGTTTCGCGTCGAACGCGTCCCCGACTCGGCATTCTCGCCGATCTCCGAATGGGCCGACTACGTGATCAATGCGAGCGCGGAGGATCTCGTACCCTGGTTGCGCGCGGCGACGTTCGACTTCGCGCCGTTCGTGTCGACCGGCCTCGAGTGGGCATCGGCG
>JBKJUF010000187.1:0-4562 GCA_046590445.1 Kofleriaceae bacterium | reverse complement strand
AGTCGTTCGAGAAAGTGCTCGCCAGCGTCGACGATCCGTATCGGCGGCGCCCGCATTGGACCGATGTGTTCCTCAAGGCGGCGGCCTAATGGCCACCAACTTCCGGGGAGCTGTACTTAGCTCACAGCTTGTTGGCGATGTGTTCGCGGACCTGGCGCGCGTTCGGTGCCTTCGGATCGAGCGCGAGGTAGCGCTGGTAGGCCTTCTTCGCCGCGGCCTTGCGACCCTGCTTCTCGTGGACCAGCGCGATGCCATACCAGTTCGGCGCGTAGCTCGGGTTCGCCCGCCGCCCCTCGGTGAACAATCCGTAGGCCTTCGCGACCTCGCGCTTGTTCCAGGCGCTGAGGCCCTGGGCGTAGAGCTTCGGCGCATCGCTCTTCGGGCGCGCCGAGTGCTTCTTGACGCCATCGTCGGTGGTCTCGGTCGGGTCGACCGCCATCTCGATGTCGCCGGTACCTCGATCGTCGGATGCGGCGTCGACCGAGGCGGCGTCGGGGGCGCTCGCAACCGCCGTGGCATCGCGCGGCTCGTCGGCGACGCCCGGTGACACTGCGGTGGCCGCGTCGAGCGTCGCCGGCCCCGCTGCGAGCGGCGTCGCCTCATCGCCGCCGCACTTCACGAACGCGATCACGAGCACGAGGAGCGCGATCGAGCCGCCGAGCGCGTACGGGAGCATCCGGCGACGTCGCGCATCGCCCGGGCGCTCGCGGTCCTCCTCTGCCCGCTGCTCGAGGTCCCGCAGCGACCGCTGCCATTGGGGACCCGCCACGGCAGGACGGGCTCCCGAGTTGCGCGCCGGCTGCGGGGCGGAGGTGCCGGTATCATCGTCGACGTCCGCGTCGAGCAACTCGACGATCGAGTCGTCGCTGGCCGGCGATGGCGACGGCGTCATCGGTGCCATCACGTTCGCGCCCGTGTGACCCTCGGGCAGCATGACGGGGTGAGCGGGCTCGTACTGCGCGAGATCCATCACCGGCAACGTCGATTCCTTGCGGACGTGGGTGTCGCTGAACGCCGCGTCGATCACTTCGGCACTCGGCCGGGTCTCGCCGGAGATCTGGCGGAGCAGGCGCTCGCGCGCGGCGATGTGCTCGGAGAACGCGCCCATCATGTACGCCGCGATCCTGAAGTTCTTCGACGGATAGCCCTTCGCGGAGAGCACCTCCTCGAGCGCGGTCCCCATCTCGTGCGCCGTCTGGTAGCGCCGAAATGGATCGCGCTGCAGCGCCTTCAGCACGATCGGATCGAGCTCGGGCGGAACGTCGGGGTTGACCTGCGACGGCGCGGGCACGTTGACATAGCGGACCTCGCGCACGATCTCGATGTCGGTCGCGCCCTTGAACAGCCGCTTGAAGGTCAGCGCTTCCCACAGCACGCAGCCGAGCGACCAGATATCGCTGCGCCGATCGCCGGGCCGCTCGTCGAGCTTCTCGGGTGCCATGTACGCGAGCTTGCCGAACAGCTGATCGGTCTTCGCGGCGGTGCGCGAGGCCTTCGCGACGCCGAAATCGAGCAGCTTCACCTGCCCGCTGTAGAGCACGAAGATGTTGCCGAGCGAGATGTCGTGGTGGACGACGCCGAGCGACTTGCCGTCGCGCGTCTTCAGCTGGTGCGCGGCATCGAGGCCCTCGGCGGTGTCGGCGACGATGCGCGCCATCGACAGCGAATCGATCCGCTTGCCGGCGGCGCCGGTGCCCTTGTCGAGCACCGCGAGCAGCGGCTCGCCCTCGAGGTACTCCATCGCGATGAAGTAGCGGCCATCGGCCTCGCCGAGCTCGTAGATGTCGACGACGTTCGGGTGCTTGATCAGCGCCGCGAGCTTCGCCTCGTCGAGCAGCATGTCGACGACCTGCTTCTGGCTCGCGAGCTCCTCGTGCACGAGCTTGAGGACGACCAGCTTCTCGAAGCCACCGGGGCCGCGCTGGAGCGCGAGCTTGACGTCGGCCATGCCGCCGCGCCCGATCTCGGCGATCAGCTCGTAGCGTCCGAGGGTGGCGGTCACCGCGATAGTCTAGCGCGTCGCGTAGTCCTGGAGCGGGGCGACTCGCAGGTCACCGCGCTTGCTGACCGCGATCGCCTCGAGCGCCGCCTTGGCCCCGCGCAGCGTTGTCTGGTAGGCGATGTTGTTCATCAGCGCCGCGCGCCGCAGCGACTGCGAGTCGAGGATCGCCTGGGCGCCCTCGGTCGTGTTGATGACGAGCTGGATCTCGTGGTTGTCCATCGCGTCGACGCAGTGTGGGCGACCCTCGAGGACCTTGTTGATGCCGCGCACCGGCAGCCCGGCCTTGCGCAGCACCTCCGCCGTGCCGTGTGTCGCGACCAGCTGGAACCCGAGGGTCACCAGGCGGCGCCCGAGCTCGGCGATCTGCGGCTTGTCCTGCTCGCGCACCGACAGGAACGCGGTGCCCGAGGTCGGTAGCCGGGTGCCGGCCGCGAGCGCGCTCTTCATGAACGCGCGCGCGAAGTCGGTGTCGATGCCCATGACCTCGCCGGTCGAGCGCATCTCGGGGCCAAGGATCGTATCGACGCCCTCGAACTTCACGAACGGGAACACGACCTCCTTCACCGAGACGTGGCGCGGCTCGATCTCGACCATGCCGAGGTCGGCGAGCGTGCGGCCCGTCATCACCTTCGCGGCGATCTTCGCGAGCGGCCGGCCGATCGCCTTGCTGACGAACGGGATCGTGCGCGACGCCCGCGGGTTGACCTCGAGCACGAAGATGTCGCCGGCGTGGATCGCAAACTGGGCGTTCATCAGGCCGACCACACCGAGCTCGGTCGCGAGCGCGCGCGCCTGGCGCTTGACCTCGTCGATGATGTCCGCGGGGAGCGAGTACGGCGGCAGCGCGCACGCCGAGTCGCCCGAGTGAATGCCGGCCTCCTCGATATGCTCCATCACGCCGCCGACGACGACCGCGCCAGTATGATCGGCGACGACGTCGACATCGAGCTCGACCGCATCGGCGAGGAACTGATCGATCAGCAGCGGGAACCCGACGTTCGACGACTCCTCGCGGCCGCCGCCGCCGACGGTCGACCCGCCGACGCCGAGCACGCGCGCGAAGTAATCCTCGAGGTTGCGGGCGTCGTAGATCCGCTCCATCGCGCGGCCGCCGAGCACGTAGCTCGGGCGCACCATCACCGGGAACCCGATCTCGGTCGCGACCCGGCGCGCCTCGTCGAGGTTGCGCGCGATGCCCCAGACCGGCGCGTGCAGCTGCAACTTCGCCATCACCTCGCCGAACCGCTCGCGATCTTCCGCGCGGTCGATCGCATCGGCGCTGGTCCCGAGGATCGGCACGCCCGCCTGCTGGAGCGCGAGCGCGAGCTTGAGCGGGGTCTGGCCGCCGAACTGGACGATCACGCCCCACGGCTTCTCGACCGCGCAGATCTCGAGCACGTCCTCGAGCGTGACCGGCTCGAAGTACAGCCGGTCCGAGGTGTCGTAGTCGGTCGACACCGTCTCGGGGTTGCAGTTCACCATGATCGACTCGATGCCCTCCTCGCGGAGCGCCATCGCCGCGTGCACGCAGCAGTAGTCGAATTCGATGCCCTGGCCGATCCGGTTCGGGCCGCCGCCGAGGATCATCACCTTGCGCTTGTCGGTGGGCTCCGACTCGCACTCGTCCTCGTACGTCGAGTAGAGGTACGGCGTGTGCGACTCGTACTCGGCGCCGCAGGTGTCGACCCGCTTGTAGACCGGGCGGACGTTCGCGGCATGCCGCGCCTGGCGCACCTTCTCCTCGGTCGCGCCGGTCAGTTTGGCGATCCGCCGATCGCTCATGCCCATCCGCTTGTAGCGCCGGAGGTCGGCGCCAAGGGTCGCGAGGTCCACGCCGACGAGCTCGCGCTCGGCAAGCGCGATCGCCTGGATGTGATGGAGGAACCACGGATCGATCCGGGTCAGCTCGTGGGCCCGCTCGAGCGTCAGCCCGAGCTGGAACGCGCGGCCGACCTGGAACAGCCGGTCGGGCGTCGCCGTCGCGATCACGCGCTCGAGCGCGGCGAGGTCATCGGCGAGCCCCGCCATCGGCAGGTCGAAGCCAGCGCGCCCGGTCTCGAGCGAGCGGATCGCCTTGCCGAGCGCCTCGCGGAACGTCCGGCCGATCGCCATCGCCTCGCCCACCGACTTCATCTGCGGCCCGAGCACGGGCGTCGCCGACGGAAACTTTTCGAACGCGAAGCGTGGCCACTTGACGACCACGTAGTCGATCGTCGGCTCGAACGACGCCGGCGTCACGCGCGTGATGTCGTTGTCGAGCTCGTCGAGCGTGTAGCCGATCGCGAGCTTCGCGGCGATCTTCGCGATCGGGAAGCCGGTCGCCTTGCTCGCCAGCGCCGAGCTGCGCGAGACGCGCGGGTTCATCTCGATGACGATCATCCGGCCCGTCTCCGGGTGGACGGCGAACTGGATATTCGAGCCGCCGGTCTCGACGCCGATCTCGCGAATCACCGCCAGACTCGCATCGCGCATCCGCTGATATTCTTTGTCCGTCAGTGTCTGCGCCGGCGCGACGGTGATACTGTCTCCCGTGTGGACGCCCATCGGGTCGAAATTTTCG
>JBKJUF010000172.1:0-9829 GCA_046590445.1 Kofleriaceae bacterium | reverse complement strand
GCAAGCCGCCGAGGTGAGCACGCCACCGTCGTCGGTGCCGGTATAGACGAGCGGCGTCGACGTCGTGACCTCGGTGCCAAGCTCGGTGAAGCTCGCCGGCAGGAACAGCTGCCGCGTCGGCGCGAGCAAGCGGTCGATCGGTGGTGCGAACGGCGAGCGCGCTGCGTCGGTGCGCACCCACGGACCGGCTGCATTGGGCAGCGCGCCGAGGCCGCAGTTCGCCGCCTTCTTGCCAGTGAGGCCGTGCACGCGGCAGTAGGCGTCGCTCGTCGCGTTGCTCATCCACGCGACGAACGTGCCGGTGAGCCCGCCCGCCGCCGCGCGCGCATTGCAGATCGCGTCCGCGGCCGCGAGCCCGGTGTTGCCACCGGTGTCGGCCCAGCCGCCCGCAGTCGACAGGTTGCCGTTGCCGGTCGTCGACGTCACGAAGGCGGTCCGCAGCTTCTGGCAGGTCGTCCCGGGGCCGACGAAGCCCGCGTTGCACTGACAGCTCGTGCCGCCGACGCACGTCGCGTTCGTGGCGCAGAGGCTCGGGGTGACGCCGCACGCGACCTGCGCGCTGCAGACGTCACCATTGCCGGTGAAGCCGTTGTTGCACGTGCACGTGAAGCTGTCAGCGGTATCGGTGCAGCTCGCGTTGGCCTGGCAGTCGTGGGTGCCGCCGGCGCATTCGTTGACCGCGACGTTGAGGTCTCGCGTCGCTGTGCCCAGCGGGTTCGTGCAGCGCAGCCGCACCGTTCGCGCGTGTGCAAGCGTCAACGAGCTCGCGGCACCCGACGTCGCGGCGACCCCATCGATCGTGCATGTCGGCGCTGGCGAGGGGCTGTTGGTGAACGTCCAGCTGAACGTCACGCTCGTCGCGGTGTTCGGCATCAGCGTCGCCGGCGATGCCGTGAACGACGCGAGCACCGGCGCAACCGGTGGCACGGCCACCACGACCTGCCGCGCTGACATCCCTGCTCGGTTGCTGCACATCAGCGTGAACGTCGTGACGCTGGTCAATGTCACGCTCGTCGCCTGACCGCGCGTGATCGGTCCGACGCCGTTGTCGATCATGCACGTCGGCTCGGGGATCGTGGGATCCGCCGCGTACGTCCAGGTCCACGTCACGTTCGTCGGCACGCCCGACGGCAGCGACGACGGGGTCGGCACGAACGACGTGATCATCGGCGCACTCTCGGGCGCATCGATCACCAGCACATCAAACCCGCTGTCACCGGGCGTCGACGTTCCACCACCGCCGCATGCCGCCAGCCAGGCCGCCACAAACACGAGCTTGATGTGCATGAGTTCCCTCCCGTAGCAACTGGATCAGAACAGCGGCAGGACGTCGAGCGCGCCCGTGCAGTAGTCGACCGTGATCGTGGCCGCCGTGCACACCGGATCGCCGATGCAGTCACCGGGCAGGCAGAGCACGGGGAACACGCAGGTATCACCCGAGCCGGCCACGCAGTTGCTGTTGCTCGAGCAGCTGTTGCCGCCGACCGAGCACGTGCCGAGCGCGCAGCTCGCCGAGGTCGAGCAGAACGAGCCGTCGTCGGCGCACCGGCTCGAGCAGTCCGTATCGTCGAAGCAGCCGCTCGACGTCCCCATGCACTGGCCGGGGATGCACGTCCCCGAGACGCAGCCCGCGTTCGAGCGGCACGTCGAGCCGCCAGCTGCCTCCGCAGTGCAGATCGGCATCGGCGTCGCCTCGAAATCGCAGAATAGATCGGTGCCGCACTGCGAGGTCGACGAGCACGGTGCCCCGGCCGCGAGCTTGGCCTGGCAGATGCCGCTCGCACAGTAGAAGCCGCTCGCGCAGCCGGTGCCGCACGGGAAGCCCGCCGTCGGCTTCTGCTGACACTTCTGGTTCGGACCGCAGAAGCTGTCCGGTTCATCCGCGCAGTCGTGCGCGAAGAAGCACGAGCCGCCGGTCGCGACGGTGCCGACCCAAGCGAAGTTCATGCACGCTGCCGTCCACGGCAACACCGACACCACGGTCGCGCAGGTGTCCTGGGGCGCGACGATCGCGCCGAGGCAGTCGTTCATCAGCTGCGCGTTGAACGACACGCGGCCGGCGTCGAGTGAATCGTTGAGGGTGCCGGTGCGACGCTCGCACAGGCGCCGCACGTCCTCGCGGCACTGCACCTCGGTGCGCGGCTCGCTGACGCCGAGGAAATCCTCGATCTCACCCTCGGCGCAGCACTGGTAGAGGTTGTGGCAGGCGACCTCCGCGATCTCGTCGCAGACGTTGTTCTCCGAGGCGTTGATCGACACGCCGTCGTCACCACCGCAGCCAACCACCAACGCGAGTACGGACGCGAGACAGGCTACACGCATGAGATCTCCCCTCGTCGATTGAACGTTCACCCCTGTCACCACCGGCCCCCCAGCACGAGCGTCCCGCCACCCTTGTGAGGTGACAGCGCGAGCTCGGGGCCTTCTTTCGAGACCTTGATCCGGTACAGCGCGAGTGCGCCGAGCCCGATGCCGACGCCAACGCTGACGAGCGAGGCGACCTTCAGCCGATCGGCGCGCGCCGAGATCCGCTCGTGGTCGGCGAAGCTTGCCGCCGCATCGGCGTCGGCGTCATCGGAGCGCGCTGCGACGAACAATCCCGCCGCGAGCCCGATGCCGGCGCCCGCGCCGAGGAGCAGCGCCGTGTTCGTACGCAACGTGTCGTTGCGAACAACGATCTGCGGCTCGACCGGCGCAGGCGGAGGCGGCGTCACCGGCTGTTCGCGGATGGTGGTGTCCGGACACTGCCCGAGCGCCGTGCGCACCTCGGCGGCGGCTTCCGGGCTCGGCGCGCCATCGACGAGCGCCCGGTAATGAGGCACCGCCTCGCTGCAGTTGCCCGAGTGTCGGAGCGCCTGCGCAAGCGTGAATTTGACCTCGAAGTTGCCGGGGTCCAGCTCGTCCGCGCGCCGCAATGGCTCGACGGCACCGGCAAAATCGCCGCTGCGATAGAGGTCCATGCCCTGGCGCGCCAGCTCGGCGGCCGATGGCGGAGCAGGCGCGGGTGCCGGCATGGGCGCGGGTGTCGGAGCCGGCGGTGGCGGCCGTTGCGCCAGTGCAGGAGCAGCCGAAACAGCAAGACCCACCACCACAGTCACGATGGACAGTGTCGAACCCACAGAACCTCCTCGGTGCGTACCCCCCCGGGCACGTCGCGTACACGTTACCCCGAGAATCTCTTAGATGGCGCCGTTCCAGGCAGACAGATTCGCCTCACGCGTGCGCGAGATCGCACCTGCCACATCGTGCCGGCGAGGACGGGTGGTGGCACTCGCCGTAGAATGGGCGACGCTGACCGCTCCCTTCGTGTCTGTAGATGATCTTCGGCCGCGGCTCGACATGCCGCTGGCTGCGCAGGCGACGCGCGCGCGGATCTTCGATCGCTTCCTCGCGGCGTGTCGCGCGCGTCCCGACGCGACCGCGATCGTCCACCCCCGCGGCACGTGGACCTACGCGCAGCTCGAACGCGCGAGTCGTGGGCTCGCTGCACAGCTGCTGTCGCGGCCCGCGGACGACGAAGTCGTGGCGCTGTACTCGCGTCGATCGGGCGAGCTCGTCGTCGGCATGCTGGCGTGCTTGCGCGCGGGTCTGACGTTCGCGGTGCTCGACGCCGCGTATCCCGTCGAGCGGCTCGCACAGCTCCTCGCGGTCCTGCGCCCCGGGCGCTTCGTGGCGATCGGCGCCACCGCAGATGACGAGCGCGTGCTGGCGCAGCTGACGTTGCCACGCATCGCGGTCCGCCTCGACGCCGCGATGATGGACGGTCTGCTGGGCGGCGACGGCCCTCAGGAAGGGCGCCTCGACAACGTCAGCGCCGAGGCGATCGGCTATCTGCTGTTCACGTCGGGCACGACCGGCGTGCCCAAGTGCATCGCAACCTCGCACGCGCCGCTCGTGCACTTCATCGACTGGTACGCGAAGGCATTTGCGGTCGACGAGCGGTGTCGGTTCTCGATGCTCTCCGGGCTCGGGCACGACCCTGTCCTCCGCGACATCTTCGTGCCGTTGTCGATCGGCGCCGAGCTGCATGTTCCGCCGCCGGCGACGGTGCTCGATCCGGTGAAGCTCCACGGGTGGATGGCGGCTTCGGGCGTCACCCACGCGCACGTCACGCCGCAGCTGTGCCGCATTCTCTGCGCGGGTCGCCGCGATCACGGCACGCTCGAAGCGCTGCGATTCGTGTTCTCCGGCGGCGACAAGCTCCGCAGCAAGCAGGCGACCGAGATCCTCGCGGCGGCGCCCGGCGCTCGCGTCGTCAACTTCTACGGGTCCACCGAGACGCCGCAGGCGATGGGGCATCACGTCTTCGATCCGCGCGTCGACGATGGGTTCGAGGTCCCGGTCGGCCGTGGCATCGACGACGTGCAGCTCCTCGTGGTCGACGACGCGCTCGCGCTCGCCGCCATCGATGCGCGCGGGCAGATCGCGATCCGGACCCGGTACCTCTCGGCGGGCTACCGCGGTGACCCTGACCTCACCCGCAAGAAGTTCGTCATCAATCCACACGCGCAGGCCCACACCGAGGACCCGAGCGACCAGTTGTATTTGACCGGCGACGTCGGCCACTTTCGCGCCGACGGTGCGGTCGTGGTCGAGGGCCGCCTCGATGACCAGGTCAAGATCCGCGGGTTCCGCGTCGAGCTCGGCGACGTCGTCCATCACCTCGAACGCATCGCCTCGATCAAGGAGGCGGTCGTCCTGACCGAGCGCATGCCGGACGGCGAGAGCCGGCTCGTCGCATATCTCGTCGCCCGCCCGGGCGAAGCAACCGACACGGCCGCAACCGCCGCGGTGCGCGACGCGATGGTCGCGGCCGCGCCGGCGTACATGGTCCCTGCCCGCTTCACGTGGCTGCTGAGCTTCCCGCTGCTACCGAACGGCAAGCTCGATCGCGTGGCGCTCGCGACCCTCGAACCGATCGAGCACACTCCCGATCCTGCGCAGCCGCTCGATGCCATCGAGGCAACGATCGCCGCGCAATGGAAGGAGCTGCTCGCGCGCCCGACGATCGACGCGGACTCCAGCTTCGTCGAGCTCGGCGGCGATTCGCTCTCGTTCATCGAGGCGTCCGTCCAGCTCGAGACGCTCCTCGGCGCGCTGCCCGATGGATGGGAGAAGCGCTCGATCCGCGAGCTCGCGCGCGAGAAGCGAGCGACGCGAAGCCGGTGGACCCGCATCGACTCGTCCGTGCTGCTTCGCGCCATCGCGATCGTCCTCGTCACCGCGGGTCACTTCGAGTGGCCCGATCCGCCCGGCTCGGTACGCGCGTTGTTCGTGGTCGCGGGGATGAGCTTCGGCCGCTACCTGGTCCCGCAGGTCCTGCGCGAGACCGGCACGTTCGTCGCTCGGCCGATCGCTCGGTTCGTGCTGAAGATCGCGATCCCGACGGTGCTCTACACGCTGCTCGTCAACATCGTGTTCCATCGCCCGAAGTTGCCCGGCATGTTCCTGGTCAACAACCTCGTCAGTCCCGACCGTGCCGTCGCCGGCATCGGCTTCTGGTTCATCGACGTGCTCCTCCAGAGCCTCGTGATCCTGGCCCTGCTGCTCTCCGTGCGGTGGGTGCGGCGGCTCATCGCACGCGATCCGTTTGGCTTCGCGCTCGGCGCCTCGGTATGCTTCGCCGCGATCGCGTTCGTGGCGCCTTCCGTCTGGGACACGTCGCGGCTGTTCGATCGCGTTCCGCAGATGTACCTCGGCGCGATCTGCCTGGGCTGGGCGATCGTCCACGCGGAGTCGCTGCGCCGGAGGCTCCTCGTGGTCGCCGCGACCGTGCTGACGTTCGCGGACGCCGCGTGGCAGACCGAGCGACTGCTCTGGCTCCCGTTCGCAGCCGCATGCTTTCTGATCTTCTGCTCGCGCGTCGCGCTGCCGCTGTACGTCGGGCGGTTGGTCAATCTCGTCGCCACCGCCTCGCTCTTCATCTACCTGACCGATCATCAGATCGGGTCGGCGCTCGTGAACCTCGGCCTCGGCGATCAGGTGCTCGTGATGGTCATCATCGCGGTCGCCGGCGGCGTCGTCGTGTGGAAGCTGTGGGACAGCGCTTCGACCATCGCCATGCGCCACGCGCAGAGGCGTTTCGGCTTGCGACACGGTTGAGACTCGGCCCTGCTACGCTGCGCGCCGATGCCGACCCCGCGCCGCCTCATTCTGCGCTTCACGCTGCCGTTGCTCGTGGCCGCATGTGGTGCGTGCTCGTCGTCGACACCGAGTCCGCCGACCGCGTCGCTGACGACGGCGGCTGGCGCGAGTGCCGCGACGACGCGGGATCTCGAGCTCGACCTCATGACGTTCAACATCCGGTTCGACAACCCCGCCGACGGCGCGAACGTCTGGGCGGCGCGGCGTGCCCTCGTCGCCGCCGGTACCTTCAACGGCTGGGGTAAGGACACCAGCGAGCGGAAGATCGACTACATCCTGGCGCCGCCGCCGCCCGCAACCGAGGTGCGCGCCGCCGCGATCGACCGCGTCACGCCCGGCGGTCGCTTCCCGTCTGACCACGATCCGCTCACCGTGCGGCTCCGGGTACCGGCGACGGCGGCGCGATACGCATGAGCGAGTGCGCGACGTGCGGCGAGCTGGGCGAGCGGGTGGACGCGAACCTGGCCGCCGGTGAAGCACTGCCCGCCGCGGCGAGCAAGCTCGAGCCGATCGCGGGAGGTGATGCGCGCCGGTGCCCGACGTGCGACGCATGGTTTCTCTACCAGTACGAGTACGAGTACAACGCGCTGGGCCCCAGCTGGGAGGATGTGCGCCTCCGGCGGATCGAGCCCGATCGCGTGAAGGAAGTCCTGCTCGCAGCGCCGCCTTCGGACACGGTGTTCCAGGCGCTTGCCCGGCTCGGCGTAGTCGACGGCGAAGCGGCCATCATGACCAAGCTGCACGCCGAGCTCGACGAGCCGCGCACGAGCTACGACGCGGTCCGCAGGCTCGTCGACCTGCACCTCGGCAAGTCCGACATCGCGGCGCCCGATATCGCGGCGATCGCCCGGTTGCTCGGCCACGCTCGTGCGGAGGTTCGCAAGGACACGCTGTACTCGATGCAGTCGCATCGCGGATCGCTCGACTTTCGAGCAGCGGCTGCATCGACGGATCCGAGCGTCGCGGTGCGCATGGCGGCGGCGACGGCGGCGTTCGGGACACCATCACGCGAGCTCTCGCTCGTGCCGGCCATCATCGCGTGCCTCCACGATGCCGACGAGGCGGTGCGCAGCAACGCGGCGTGGACGCTCGCCGTGTTCGCAGAGCGCAACGAGGACGTGCGCGTGTCGCTCCCCGTGCTCGAGGCACGCCTCGCCAAGGAGCCGAGCGCGAAGGTCCGGACGACCGTGGAACGCGCGGTCAACGCGATCCGTGCCGCGAAGCCGCCCACCAGGCGCGTCGAGGTCCCGGCACCGACGGCCGCCGGACCGCCGATCGCACTGGCCGTCGGCTGCGAACGCTGCTTCGGCACGGACGCCAAGCTGGCGTGGGACGCCATCCACTCGTCCACCGAGGCTTCGTTGATCAGCGACGTGCACTTCGCCGTGGACATCATGGCGTGCTCGTGCGGGCAGCGCTTCGCCGTGGTGTTCACCGAACGCGTGAACTATCGCGATGGCGGCGACGATCTGACCTGGCTCGCGCTACCGATCACGAATGACGAACACGCGCGAGTCTCACGCTGCGGCGCGAGCTCCGTCGCGAGCGTCCTCACCGAGCTCGGCGTCGATCGCCGATTTCTCGTACGCAACCAGGCCGGCGGTCCCGTCGATGCCTGGTGGCGCAGCAGCGGCTTCTCGATCGATCCGAGCGTGCCAAGGCCGGATGGGCCGGCGATGGAGGCCGTGCAGGCCGGCCCGCCGGTCGCCTGGCTGCTGTCGAGTGATGAGGTCGCCGAGCTCTGGGCCCTCGGCGTGCCGCTCGAAGCGGCCCACGTTCCCGACCACGAGCTGCGCGTCGCGATCGCGAACCGGCGTGTGAAGCGCGCCGTCTCCTACGGCTCGATGGGTACCGCCGACACGTACTGGGGGCTCGCGGGACGCGACGACAGCCTCGCCGTCGTCCGGGGTGACGGCGCCGTGGTGCCTGGCGACACGGCGATCGAGACGCCATACGAAGATCACATCGACGATCGCGATGTCGACAAGGTGTTGTGGGGACCGTTCTTCCGGGACCAGGCCGAGGCGCTGGCGCGCTGCGTCCCGCCCGCGCGCCATCTCCTCGTCGTGGCCGAGTACGCGCGGATGCTCGCGGACCTCGAGGAGCGCTGGGCGGACGGGCCCAAGCTCGACGCGCGCGCGCCGTTCCTCGAGTGGCTGCGCGCCGACGAGTGCGGCGACAAAGCCGAGCTCGAGCGCTGGCTCGTCGAGCGCCGGCAGCGCAGCGTCCATCACCTGATCGATGGCATTCGCGCGCGCTGGCTGAGCCACGACATCGCCTCGGCGTTCCACGCCGTGATCGCGAGTGCGGAGCGCTTCACGGACCACGGCGAGACGCTGCGCCAGACGCGCCTGGAGCTGCTGCGCTGTGGCGTTCGTGTCGCGCGAGCGCGTGCGCCACAGCGCGACGCATTGCTCGAACAATAATCTCGCTCGCCTCACGCAGCACGCACGGTGACAGCGTGCCAAGCGTGTTGCGAGTGAGCTGCGGTTAGCGCCTACTGGCGACATATGAGCGCCTTGAAATCGTTCCTCGACGTAAAGCGCCGGGAGATCCCGTTCGTCATATCGATGTTTCTCTACTTCTTCCTGGTCATCACGGTCTTCTGGATCCTGAAGCCCATCAAGAAGGCGCAGCTCGTCGCGTACTACCCGTACGACGCGGAGAAGAACCCGGCAGGTCACGCACTCGATCTGTTCGGCATGCGGCTCGGTGGCGAGGAGGCCGAGCTCGTCGCGAAGGTCATGAACATGGTGATCGCGGCGGTCGCCGTGATCGTGTTCACGCTGCTCGCGCGCAAGCTACACCGCCATCGCCTGTCGTACGTGTTCTGTGCGTTCAGCGCGATCGTCCTGGCCTACTTCGCCATGCGGATCGGCAACATGAGCGAGATCGAGGGCTGGGTGTTCTACCTGTTCGGCGATCTGTTCAACACGCTGATGGTCGCCACGTTCTTCGCATTCCTGAACGACAGCGTGGCGCCCGAGGACAGCAAGCGACTCTACGGTCCCATCGTGCTCGGTGGGCTTACCGGCGGTATGGCCGGCACCGTCGGGGTGAAGGCGCTGGCGCAGACCCCGCAGTTCTGGATGATCGCCGCGATCGTCGCGACCGGGCTCATCGCGGTCTTCGCGACGATTGCCGGCCGCTGGGTCGAGCGCAAGGCGCCCGACGCGATCGCCGCGGCCGCGGCCAAAGCCAAGGAGCAAGACGGCGAGACCAAGAACATGGGCGCGCTCGCCGGCGCGAAGCTGGTGTTCAAGTCGAGGTACCTGCTCGCGATCGTCGCCATCGTCGGGCTCTACGAGATGGTGTCGACGATCATGGACTACCAGATGACCTCGACGGTCACGTACTACATCGAGCAGAGCGTGCGCGCCGCGACCGACGCCGTCGGTGGCCGCGGGACTCCCGAGGGCAAGGCGATCTTCAAGGGCGCGATCGGCGACCACTTCGCCTCGGTCTATGCGCTGACCAACACCGCCGCGTTCATCGTCCAGATCTTCCTGACCTCCTTCATCATGAAGCGGCTCGGCATCCGCGTCGCCTTGCTGATCATGCCGATCGTGATCCTCGGCAACTCGGGGCTGTTCCTCGCGCTCCCCACGCTGTGGATCGGCAGCATGCTCAGCACGACCGACAACGCGCTCAACTACTCGCTGAACCAGAGCGCGAAGGAATCGCT
>JBKJUF010000168.1:0-19543 GCA_046590445.1 Kofleriaceae bacterium | reverse complement strand
TTCGAGCGCGGCGTCGATCCCGAGCTCGCGCAGCTCGCGTCCGCGCGGGCAGCCCGGCTGCTCTGTCTCGTCGGCGGAGGCCGGGTGCTCGGTGACGTGGTCGACGCGTATCCGCTGCGCCGCACGGTGCCGACGATCCCGGTGCGGCTGTCGCGCGTTCGCATGCTGACCGGCGTCGCGCTCGAGTCCTCGACGTGCCGCGACGCGCTCGAGCGGCTCGGCTGCACGGTCAGCGGCGACGAGACGTTGGATGTCACGCCGCCGTCCGCACGCGTCGATCTCACGCGCGAGGTCGACGTCATCGAGGAGATCCTCCGCGTCGTCGGCTACGAGCAGGTCACGTCGACGCTGCCCGTGATGCGCCAGGCGCCGGGCGTGCGCCCTCGCGATCGTGCCGAGCTCGCGCGTGCCGCGCTCGCGCAGGCCGGGATGGCCGAGGCGATCACGTTCGGCTTCCAGTCGATCGAGCGCAACTCCGCACTCGGGCTGCCGGCCACCGATCGCCGGATGCAGCCGATCACGATCCGCAACCCGATGAGCATCGACCAGGCCGCGATGCGGACCTCGCTCGTCCCGAACCTGGTCGCAGCCATCGCGCGCAACGCGAGCCACGGGCGTCCTGACGGCGCGCTGTTCGAGGTTGGCAGCGTGTTCCTGCGCCGTGGCGAGGGGGTCTCCGAGCGACCGCTCCACGAGCTTGCCGACGAGCCGGTGTGGGCTGCGGGTGTGCTGGCCGGTCGCCGGCCCGGCCACATCGGTCCGGGCACGCCGTGGGATGCGCTCGACGCCAAGGGCTTCGCCCTCGTCGCGATTCGCGCCGTCGCCGGTGACGTGCGCGTCCGCACCCGCGCGGTCAAGACCGTCAGCTACCTGCATCCCGGCGTCGCGGGCGAGCTCGTGATCGATGCGGCCATCGTCGGCTGGTTCGGCGAGCTCCACCCCGAGGTTCGCAAGCGGCTCGGCGTCGAGGGGCCCGCGTATGCGTTCGATCTCGATCTCACGAAGCTCGCGCTCACCGCGCCGTCGCAGATGCAGGCGATCGCGCGGTTCCCGGGGTCGGCGCGCGATGTCTCGCTGCTGCTCGGCGAGGACATCCCGGCCGCGCGGGTCGAGGACGTGATCGAGCAGGCGAACGAACCGCTGGTCGCCGCCGTGCGGCTCCTCGAGGACTATCGCGACGCCAAGCTCGGCGAGGGCAAGAAGAGCATGCTGTGGTCGATCGCGTACCGCGCCGCCGATCGCACGCTGACCGACGTCGAGGTCGACAAGGCCCACGAGAACATCGTCGCGCGACTCGTCGACAACGTGCCGGCGCAGCGCCGATGAAGCGCCTCGCGATCCTCGCGGTGCTCACGGCCGCCGCATGTGGCGGTGGTGGAAGCGGTGGCGACACTCCGGTCCCCGACGCGCCCGCGCGCGACGCGGCCGGCGCTGGCTTCGGAACCTGCGTGGGGACGTGCCGGACCACCGCGCTCACCGCGATGTTCAGCGCGACCCGCATGCTCGATCGCGCGGTCTATGGCTTCACCCGGTCGCCGCCGAGCCTCCACATCGAGGCCTATCGTGGCGGCTCGCCCGGCTGTCCGACCGAGACCTCACCGGCGACCGATTACACGCTGATCCTCGGGCGCGTCCCGGTCCCGACCTCGACGACGGCGTCGACGTCGCCCGCCAACATCCTCGACTTCAAGGGCGACCTGCTCGGCGGTCCGCTCGGCGCCCAGGCAACGATGGTGACGATCGCGCCGGTTGCGGCCGACGTCTGCCCGACCTGCTTTGGCATGCCGGCGCCGAGCGACCTCGACGGCTTCGTCGCGCTCGACGTGATGCTGACCTTCCCGAACGGCACGGTGACCGGGCACATCTTCGCCACCCACTGCGACTCGCTCGACGCGGCAAACTGAGAGCGCGTCCGCTAACCCGAGCCGTTCACTCGGGTTACGGGGATCGGTAGAGATTTCAGGTGCTTATTGCGCGGCGCGCCGGGACTCGTGTAGCGTTTGGGCATGGCACGCATGACCAAGGCCGACATCATCGAGGCCGTCTACGAGAAGGTGGGTGGGTTCTCGAAGAAGGAAGCCGCCGAGATCGTGGAGACGGTCTTCAACGTCGTGAAGGAAACCCTCGAGCGCGGCGAGAAGATCAAGATCTCGGGCTTCGGGAACTTCGTCGTCCGCGACAAGAAGGACCGGATGGGACGTGATCCGCAACGCGCGGTGCCGATCCTGATCCCGGCGCGGCGCGTGCTGACGTTCAAGCCGAGCCAGGTCCTCAAGAATATCCTCAACGGCCTGCCGCCCGTCTGAGCGGGGTGTAGTGCCGTAAACCCGATCGCGCCAGTCCCGCGTTCGCTTGACGGTCTTCGTAGATGAGGGTATCCAACACGTCCTCTGACGAGGCGTAGCGCAGCCTGGTAGCGCACCAGACTGGGGGTCTGGGGGTCGCAGGTTCAAATCCTGTCGCCTCGACGAGAACCGCCGGTCGCCCCCCAGGCGACCGGCACCTTTTCATGCCGTGCCCGGCGCCTGATCGACCATGCCGCGACCCCTCGTGCTCTGTTCGAACGACGACGGCATCGAGAGCCCGTTTCTCGGCGCCCTCGCGGACCTGATCGGGGAGTTCGCCGACGTCATCGTCGTGGCGCCCGAGCGCCAACGGTCGGCGGCGTCGCACGCGATCACGCTGCACAAGCCGCTGCGGCTCACCGAGCGCGCGCCGAACCGGTACTCGCTCTCGGGCACGCCGGTCGACTGCGTCTATCTCGGTGTGCTGAAGCTGTGCGATCGCAAGCCGGCAGTGGTGGTGTCGGGCGTCAACGACGGCTTCAACCTCGGCAGCGATGTCTTCTACTCGGGCACCGTCGCCGCCGCGGTCGAGGGCGCACTACGAGGCGCGGCCGGGATTGCGTGCTCGCTCGCTCCGCGCGCCGCGCACCCGGAGGCCGCGATCCGGTTCGCCGCGGCCGTCGTGCGCGCCGCGATCGCCGAGCCGATCCCACCGGGCACGGTGCTCAACGTCAACATGCCCGGTGACGCCAGCGACGCGTACCAGTGGACCACGCTGGGGCGCCGGCTCTACGACGACGACATTGCCGAGCGCAAGGATCCGCGCGGCCGGCCCTACTACTGGGTCGGCGGTGGCCCCGCCGGGCACGAGCACGTCGATGGCACGGACTGCGTCGCGATCGCGCAGGGCTGGAACAGCATCACGCCGATGCACCTCGATCTGACCGATCGTGGTCGCGTTGCGACGCCACCGTGGGTCGTGGATGGGTTTCGCGTGGTGGTAGGCTCCGCGTGACCATGGCTCGACTATCGTTCGCGTGCTTCGTCGTGCTCATGGCCTGCGCCTGCCCCAGCAAGCAGGCAAGCACCGGCACGGGCACCACGCCCGGCAGCGGGAGCGCGGGCGCCGATCCCGCGCTGACCGGCTGCGAAGCCACGCGCCAGAAGGTCGAGCGGATGTACCGGAGCGAGTCGACCGACAAGGATGCGGCGCGACTCGAGGGCTCGATCGCCGACAACACCGCGATGGTGATGAACGACTGCGCCAAGGCGCCCGACAAGGTCGTCGCGTGCATCAATGGCGCGACCACCATCGCGGAGCTCGAGAAGAACTGTCTCGTGCAGCTCGATGACGAAGGCACCGAGGGAGAGGCGTTGCGCAAGTGAAACCAGCGTCCGCTCGCAGTGTCTCTTCGATCATGAAACCGATCGCCGCCACCATTGTCGTGGCTGTCGTCGCATCTGTCGTCGCATCTGTCGTTGCATCCGGCCTGGGCGTCACGCTCGCCGCGTGTGGCGGCAAGCAACCGACCCCGGCGGGCAACGGCTCGGGCGATCCGCCAGGCGTCGTCGCCGATACCCGCACGGAGCTCGAACGCCGGCGCGATACCGCCTGCGAGAAGCTCGAGCCCCGGCTCGTGCAGTGCGCGGTCGACGATGCCAAGGCCGAGCTCGACGCGGGTCGGATGTCGAAGAAGGACTACGACCTCAACACGGCTCCCGAGATCCGCGCGCAGCTCGGCAAGAAGTGGATGGAGGGCTGCCAGGTGCAGATGTCGTCGCGCCAGGTCCGCGTCCTCGAGGTCTGCTTCGAATCCGAACCGCAGTGCGGCCCGCTGCTCGGCTGTCTCGAGCACCTCAACGCCGCGCCCGCAAAGTAGCGCTCGTCAGCGAACCGACCGCGGCCTCAGAACGGCGGGACGATGTGGAACTCGACGCGGCGGTTCGCGGCCCGTGCATCGGGTGTCCGCAGCGGATCGAGCGGTGCGCCCTTGCCGAACCCCTTCGCGTCGAGGCGCTCGACCGGCACCTGCTTCTTCGCGAGGTACGCGCGCACCGACTCGGCGCGCTGCTGGCTCAGCTTCAGGTTGTAGGCGTCATCGCCGCGGTCGTCGGTGTGGCCTTCGATGCGGATGTTGCCGATCTCCGGATGCGCGCGCAGCACGCGCGCGACGTTGTCGAGCAGCTTGTTCGACCGCGGCAACAGCTTCGCGCTGTTGGTCTGGAAGTACACGGTGTCGAGGATCTGCAACTGCGTCGGCGTGATCGTGACGAGCTGCTTGGCCTTGCAGCCGTGGTTCGCGACGGTGCCGGCCTCGTCAGGACAGTTGTCGAGGCGGTCGACGACGGTGTCGCTATCGCGGTCGCTGTCGGGACAACCCTGGTTCGCGAGCGGCCCGCTGACGATCGGGCACTTGTCCGCGCCATCTGCCGCACCGTCACCATCGTTGTCGGGATCCGCGCAGCCGTCGTCGTCCTGGAAGGCGTCGACGTCCTCGGGGACATCGCGGCACCTGTCGACGAGATCGTTCAGGCCGTCGGCGTCGGTGTCGGGGATCGTGTCGGGGCAGCCATCGCTGTCCTCCCAGCCGTTCATGGTCTCGGCCTGATCGGGACAGCTGTCGGCCGCGCCGAGGAGCCCATCACCATCACCGTCGACCGGCGCCGGCGGCGGCGCCTCGATCGGATCGGGCAGGCGAGCGGGCGCATCACCGCCGCCGATGTCGAACAGCCCCGAGACTCCGACGCCGAACAAGAAGTGCTGGGTGCCGGTCTGGACGTTCGCGGCGGGGCCGCGCAACCACCGGCCGTCGCCACGCAGCGCGAGCCGGCGGGTGATGTCGTAGGCGACGCCGAGACCGGCGTAGCCGATCGCGTCGAGGTCGTTACCGAGCGTCGCGTCCTTCGAGCGCAGCGCCATCGCGCCAAGCCCGCCGAGCGCGAACGGTCGCAGCTTGCCGGGCTTCTGGACGATCAGGTGACCGCCGAAGCCGAACAGGTTGACCGAGCCGCGGTCGTCGGTCGACGACCGCATCCACTCGCCTTCGGCCTCGATGCCGAGGAATGGCAGCGGGAACAGCGCGGCGCGCAGGCCAAAGCCCGGGGCGACCGCGCCGATCGGCACCTGGGTCGAGCTCATGTAGTCGTAGAACTCGTGATCGTCATCGGCGACGAAGCCGACGACGAACCCACCGAGCTGCACGCCGAGCTTGCGCGGGCTGTCGGCCTGCGCAGGCGGTGCGATGGCGAGCAGCACGATCGCGAGCGTCCCGAGGGCCGCGGTGCGGGCCTTGTGGCGGCGCCGCAACAGCACGAAGCCGACGACGAGCCACGGCAGGACGCCGGCAGCGCCGCCCTGCTGCGACTGACAGCCACAGCCGCCGTCGTCCGCGAAGCACACGCGCTGGTCGGGGTTCGCGATATCGGGGCAGTTGTCCTCGGTGTCACAGATTCCGTCGTCGTCTGCGTCGGCGCAGCCATCGGCGCACGCATCGCCGGTGCCATTGCTATCGGCGTCCGCCTGGTCGGGGTTCGCGACCGCCGGGCAGTTGTCATCGGCGTCGCAGACCTTGTCGCCATCACCGTCGACGTTCGACGCGCCGGCGCACGGATCACACGCATCGCCGACACCGTCGGCGTCTGTATCCTGCTGGTCGGCGTTCGCGACCATCGGGCAGTTATCGGTCGCGTTACACGCGCCATCGCCGTCCTGATCGTTGGCGGCCACGCAGTCGCACGCGTCGCCCACCATGTCGGCATCGGCATCGGCCTGCGTTGGATTCGCGACGGTCGGACAGTTGTCGACCTCGTTGCACACCCTGTCGGCGTCGCCGTCGAGGTTCGAGGCGCCGGTGCACGGATCGCACGCGTTGCCCACGGTGTCGCCATCGGCGTCCGCCTGATCGGGATTGGACACCATCGGACAGTTGTCGCCGTTGTTGCAGACCAGGTCGCTGTCCGAGTCCTCGCCGACCGCGCAGTCGCACGCATCGCCGAGACCATCGTTGTCGGTGTCGGTCTGCGTCGGGTTCGCGATCGCGGGGCAGTTATCGCTCGTGTTGCAGCGGCCGTCGGTGTCGACGTCGAGGTTCGGGGTGCCGAAGCACGGGTCGCAGGCATCGCCGATCGAATCGCCATCGGCGTCCGCCTGATCGGTGTTCGCGGTCGTCACGCAGTTGTCCGAAGCGTCGACGACCGTATCCATGTCCTGATCGGGCAGGTTCACGGCGCGATCGACGACCACGTTCACGATGTTGCTGAAGTCGCTCTCGATCGCGACGCTGTTGATCGTGTGCGTGGTGGTCGCGCGGTAGCAGTACGCCGCGTCCGCCTTGCCGGTGATCGCGCGCGTCGTGATGTTGCCGTTGGCGATCGTCGTCCACTTGTCGACGTCGACGCGGATGTTGTCGAGATACCACCCCGTCGGCTTTGAGCCGGCCCTGTTGTTCGGTCCAAGGTAATAGCGGAAGCGGAGCTTGATCGACGTGCCGGCGAACTGGTCGAGGCTCGCCCGTCGCGGCGCGAGGTCCTCGATCGCGAACGCGGCGTCGGCCTCACCGGCCAGGAGCGCGCGATCGACGCTGTAGATCTCGGTCCAGCACACGCTGGCATCGCACAGGTTGGCGTCGCCCTTCGCGTTGAGGCCGCACTGCGCCTCGTTCGGACCGGGTGTGGTGCACGCGGTGCTGGTCGTGACTTCGACGAAGCCACGATCGTCGGACTCGTTGACGAACCACTCCTCCCACGTCAGTGTGGTGGTCGATCCGGTCGGGACGGTGATGTTTGCCAGCGTGGTCAGGGTCGTGCTCTCGTCGACCGCGTTCTCGACACCGACCACGCGGAACGTGTTCGTCGCGTGCGCCGGCTTGGTGCCCGTACCCCACGACGCGGCGCCCTCGCTGGCACGCGTCCACTTCGAGAACCCCGCCTCGCAGTTCTCGACGAGCGCGGGTGCGCACGACACCGTCGACTCCTGCAGCGTGTCGGGCGGACCGCCGCCGGTCGGCCGCGTCCAGTTGAGGTTGTAGGCGCCGTCGGTGTCAGGCCCGTTCGGCGCGTTCTCGTAGTTCGTGACCGAGAGCGTCGGGCCGGGGAGCGGTGGGCAGTGGTGGACGACGAGGTCGCCGAGGTACCAGCCGGTCACGCCGTTGCAGCCATCGATGCTGAACTCGAAGCGAAGCTTGTAGGTCTGGCCCGCGGTCACCAGGCTCGCCAGGTTGACGACCGTGGTGCCCCACGAGCCGGTGCTCGCGCCGCCGTCGGCGCCGGTCCACGCCCGCTCGCCCGCGTTCGGGTTGGTGTTGAGGCCCACCGGCGGCGGCGCCTCGAAGTTCCGGTTCGGCGCGTTGTGCCGGTACGCGTTCTCGGGGACCAGCGTGAACGCGCCGTTGTTGACGCTGATCAGCAGCTGGCCGCCGTCGTAGTTGAGCTCGGTCTCGACGAAGTGCTCGAACCGCAGCTCGACGCCCGTGCCGCTGGCAGGTGCCGTCAGCGTCGGGCTATCGAGGGTGTAGAGACCGGAGTAATCGCCGTCGCCGGCGCACGTGCCCTCCTTGAAGTTCGGTGCGAACGCGGCGCTGCCGGGCTTGTTGGCGGGCTTCGTGGTCGCAGTCGTCCAGTTGTACTTGTCGTTGGGGGCGGCCTCGAGGGCCGGGGTGCCGGCGTTCGCCCGGGTCCAGCCAGCGAGGCCGTCCGACCAGTTCTCGGTCATCACCGGGGTCGCACCCCGGCAGGCCGGCGGTGGGTTCGGCTGGAGCATCGGCTCGAAGCCACAGTTCGGCGGCGTCCGCATCTCGACGGCGAGCATCGCCTTGCCGACCTGGGCGCAATCGGCGGCGGTGATGGCCTCGGCGGCGAGCCCGAGGAAGCCCTTCCGCGGCGTGGTCGAGGTCAGCATCGTGCACGCCATCTCGAGGGCGTCGGCGTGCTGCGGGAAGTTCGTCGTCGGACCCTGTAGCAGGCTCGCCGCGTAGTAGATGTGCGAGGCCTTCACGGAGCCGAGCGCGGTGATCGACTGGCCGTTGGACTCGCACTTGTTCGTCGTCGGGTTGCACGTCAGCGGCGCGCGGCAGTTGTTCGGGCTTGTTGTGCAGGTCGCCGGATGATCAGTACCGTCGACGAGCAGCGCGAACGCATGGTTCGGCACGCCGGAGTTGCTGTGGACGCCGCCGCCGTCGCCGCTGCCGCACTCGTAGTTCTTCGACGTGACCTTGCCGGGGTAGAGCAGGCGATCCGGATCCCACATGTCACGGAGCAGCAGCTCGTACTCGCCGCTGCCGGTGCCGAAGTCTTCGCCGACCGCCCACCGCACGCCGGTCGGCGCGGGCTCCGCGTTCATGGCGCCGCCGCCGCCGACGCCGTCCTCGCCGTTGTTGAGATCGATGACCTCGCCCCAAATATCCGAGTAGGACTCGTTGAGCGCGCCGGATTGGTAGGCGTAGATCAGGTTGTGGGTGAACTGCGTGTACGCGTGGCCCCACTCGTGCGCGACGACGTCGTCGAGCTCGAAGCCGGGGCAGTAGTTCGTCGACGTACCGTCCCAGTAAGCGTTCGGGCAGGCGTTGCTGACCAGGTTCACCGTGCGCATCGTGATCCCGGCGCCGTTGTACGAATCGCGGGCGAAGCCAGCGAAGAACATGTCGTAGACCTGGCCGGAGAACCGGAACAGATCGCGCGGTGCGCCCTGGCACGCAAGGCCACCATTCATCTGGTTCTCGAAGCACACGGCGGTCGGGCCGGGCTGCCCGGCGACATCGTCGCTGTACGACTGGAGATAGGCGATCCGGTTCCTCGCGTGATGGTTCAGCGGCAGCGTCTCGAGGAGCTCGCCGGTCGTCGCGTCGACCCAGACCTGGAAGCGCTCGTCGCCGTCGATCTGGACGCGCCACGCGAGGTGATCGCGGCGCGCCTTGCGCGGATCGAGGATGCCGTCGCGGAGGACCGCGAGCTCGGCGCCGCCGACGCGGAGCGACATCAGCGACGCGGGCTGTGCCTGCTTGAGCGCCGCGCCGTGCGCGATGCCGGCCGCGTCGAGCCGGCTGATCGACGGCGATGCCGGGATCTTCAGGCCTGCGACCCACGTTCCGTTGACGCCGACGATCCCCGCATCGGTCACGTGCACGATCAGCTGACCGCCGAGGACCGGCATGCCGTCGTGCAGCTGATCGAGGCGCACGTGGGTGATGTTGCTGGCATCGTGCGAGACGTCGAGCTCGCGTAGCGGTAGCGCCTGGCGTTCGTCACGGGTCAGCCCGATCACCGAGCCGTAGTCGCCGAGAAACCGCTTCGCGCGATCTGCGGGCTCGCGGCTGACGTCGTCGGCGACGAGCACGTCGTCGGACGCGCTCATGCCGCTCACGCGTCCGGTGGCGTCGCGCCAGACCCGGATCCCGGTGACGCGATCGAGTCGACCGGTCGCGATGTCATCGCCGGGGCGCACCACGTCGGCGAGCAGGCCGGTCGGTGTTGCGTCGGTCGAAGAAGCAGTAGAGCACCCAGCGGCGGCGCAGAACGCCGCAACGATCAGCGTAGAACGCATCATGATCACCCGATTGGACGGATACAGGTCGTGCGCTGTGAACGGTAGTCGCTCACGGATCACTCACTCTCGAATCGCGGAACGTTCGACGTGACTCACGCGATCTCGTGAGCAATTTCACTCGCCTACACGAAGAGCTCGTAGCGATCACCGTCGCGGTGCGGTCAGCGTCTCCCAGCGGATCAGCATCGCCATCGCATCGCTCGCCGAGTCACCGCACATCTCCTGGGACGGGCGCAGTCCCGAGCAGACGCTCGGACGCTCGGGCTTGCCGAACAGCGCGCACGTGATGTCCGCGAGCAGGTGAGGGCAGCTAACGCCGGCGGGCTTGCCGTCGGGCAGCGCCGGCGACGACGGTGAGATCGAGGGCGCGATACAGCACGCACCACAGGCCGGTCGACACGCCACGCTCACGGCCGACCGTAGCGCCGAACCTGCCGGATCGATATCGCAAACTTCGACGTCAGGTCGCGCGATCATTCGTTGACGCTGCGCGTCGACCTGCGGTACTGCCCGCGACGTGATGATCGCTCTGGTGCGTGGTGTGGTGATTCTCGGGCTCGTGGTGCTGGCTGCATGCGGGCCGAGCAGCGGCTCCAACAATGACGGGGTTGCTGGTGATGACGGTCCCGACCCGACGGTCGACGCGCCGGTCGCACCGACGAGCGATGCGCCACCGACGACCACGGGCGTCGCGCCTGGCGGTACCTGCTCGTGCGACACCGACTGCGCGGCGGACGGCACGCATCCCGGCGTCTGCATCTATGGCGTCTGCATGACGAAGGCGTCCGCGGCGTGCGCGTCCGCCGGCTCGCAAGCCGAGTGCGCGACCGGTTCGCGATGCTGGAACCTCGATGGCGTCAGCGGTTCGCTGTGCTGGCCCGATTGCGCGGCACACCCCTGCAGTGGCACGTGTGACAGCGATGGCTCGTGCGCGCCGGGCACCGCGAGCGACTGCGATCCGACGTGCGGCACCGCGTGCTCGTGCACGGCGACCTCGTGCGGTATCGGCAACACCTGCGTCAACGGCGAGTGCGTTCCCGAAGCAGGCGCCGGCCCTGGCCCGGGCCCGGGACCCGCGTGCACGTCGCTACCGGCGCGCGACTGCACCGGCACGACCTGCGGTCAGCTCGTCACGTTCAACCCGCGCACGAACACCGCGTGGGACGACTATCCGATCAACGGCGAGACCGCCGCGAACCAGTATCGCAGCTACCTGCGGCGCGATCTGATGATGCTCGTCGGCTACGCGACGTCGAAGACGAGCTGCAAGTCGGCCGCGTGGACCACGGGCAACGGTGGCGCGCTCGGGCTCGGTGACATGAGCGAGGCCAATGGTGCAATCCCCGGCACCTCGATCAACGACCCGGGCCACCCGCCGGGCACACACGTTAACGGCTACGACATCGACCTCGGCTACTACCAGACCGGCACCGCCGACAACCGACTGCGCCCGATCTGCACGCACACGAACGCGAACGGGCAGGACGTCTATCACTGCACCGGCGACCCGACGAAGCTCGATCCGTGGCGCACCGCCATGTTCCTCGGCGCGATCTTCGAGTCGTCGCGGACGCGCGTGATCGGCGTCGACGGCAAGGCCGGCCCGATCCTGCTGTCCGCGCTGTCGACGCTCTGCCAGCAGGGTTGGCTCAGCGGATTGTCGTGCGGCAACGTCGCGCTGGCCTACGAGACCACCAACATGGGGCAGGGCTGGTACACGTTCCACCACCACCATGCCCACATCAGCCTCAAGCCTGCGTCATTCACCGACGCAGTCGCGTGCGCGGGCGGCGACGGTGGCCCGGGCTGCGACCCGATCGTGAAGTCGGTGCCGCGCCGCCAGGCCGGCATCCATCGCCTCATCCGTCCGTAGTCTATTCCGGGGCCTGGCCATAGGCGCTGCGCCACCCTGCAGCGCTTCGCTTGCAGTCGGCAGGAGCCGCTGGCAGAGTGCGTAGCTTCGCGGGCCGGGCTGGCTGCGAGGATCCCATAGCTCAGTTGGATAGAGCGGCGCTTTCCTAAAGCGTAGGCCGCAGGTTCGATTCCTGCTGGGATCACCCTCGATGGGACAACCCTACGGATCGACGCCGCCGTTTTCCAGTGCGTAGATCTTTGTGCCGGGACGGTCGAGCGGCACACCTTCCAACCACATCCGCAGGTAGCCGTCGAACGAGACAACCGCCGGTGCTCCGATCCGGCGAAGGGACAGGGCCTCGGCGGTCACCACCGGGTTCTGCGGCGCGCGGTGCCACTGGGCACCGTCCGTCGACACGGCGTAGGCAACGCTGGTCAGCCCGAGCGACCCGTTGGCGACGTACCACATGCGATAGAGGTGGAGCTTGGCGTCCCACAGGACATCGGGGTCCGACACGCCGTGATCGTCGATGCCGCCGGGCACGCCCTCGCTAAGGACCGGATTGTCGGGGCTCTTCACCAGTCCCGTGTCGGTCCACTCGGCGAGGCCGATGCGGTGCGGCCCGTCGGGTTCGGCGCGGCCCGAATACCACACACGACGCCGGCCGTCGTCCGTGACGACGACCGCGGCACAGCACACCTCGGCGGCATCCCAGCTGCCGGCAGGGCCGACGTCGATCCCCGGATCGGGCGAGATCCCTAGCACTCCACCTTGCTCGACAAGGAGTGCGATCTCGGTGCCGCGCTGCGACTGCGACAGCACGCCAGCAAGCCCCGCAGGCCCCCGCACCACGTCGACGTCGAACACGTTGTTGTAGACGTCGGTGAACGGAGACACGACGCCGTCAGGGCACACCAGGCCGGGGTTGCTGACGATCGGGCACTCCTGATCGCGCTCGAAAGTACCGTCGATGCCCAGAGTGGCGCGACCGTAACCACCGATCACCGGATTGCAGGTGCCGAACGCCTCCCCGCACCCACCGAAGTAGAGCCGCGACGGTTCGGTCGTGCTCTCCGATCCGACCGACGGGCCGTACACTGCGAAGCTGTCCCAACCGTCAGGTGCGGAGCGCACGTCGAAGTCGAGGAAGCGCGGCGCCATGGCCCACGCGGCAGGCGCCTCGCATCGCGCGCCGATCGTCAGCTTCACGTCGTCGACTCGGGCGGTTCTGCCGCGTCCCATCACCACGACGCGGACCGGGCGCTCCATCGATGGCACGGTCTCGGTCTCCGACGATGTCGCGAACACCGTGCCGTCGATCACGTACTCGACGCGACGGTCGCCGGTTACGCGGATCACGAGCTCGTGGCGATCACCGTCGGTGACGATCACGGTGGCGCCCGCCTCGCGCTCGCCGAACCCCGCGATGAACCGATGGCCGGTCTCGGCCGATACCATGGAGATCGACAGGGCGAGAACTGCGGGCTCGATCGGCGCGCACGGGTCAAGCGAGCCGAATACCTGCGTCTGGAACGTCAAGCCGACGACTACACGACCACGTTGCTCCGGCACGCCGGCGAGGCCTGCCGTCAGGACCAGGCCAGGACCCAGCGGCGCTGCCTGCACGCTGAGCAGGCCGACGTCGTAGCATTGCTCGGTCTTTCCTGGAATGAAGCCACCCTGGCATAGCTGCGGCAGCGGCGAGCCCCACTCCTGCCACCGCTCCGCCGACGCGTTGCACGATCCCGGCGCATCGCACGATTTTGCCGAGCACGCGGCGTCGTCGAAGTCGTCGTCGAGCACGATGACCGGGATCTTGCAGCACGACGGCTGCACGGCGCACTTCCAGTCCTGACAATCGAACAGCCCATCTGCGTCGTTGTCGGTCCCATCGCCACACAGGATCGCGGTCTCCTCCACCGTCTTGTCGCGATCGAAGTTGGTCGCGAGCGAACAGGCCGACGCCACCGACATCATGACGAATACGGCGCGGCGGTTCATTGGGTGTCGACGACGCCGAGGATGCTGCAACTCACGCCGTGAGCGAGCGCCGCGAAGGAGTAGCCATCGGTGATGCGCGGATCGCACATGCACAGCGCTCCTTCGATCAGCGTCCCATCGCCGTCGACGCAACCGGTGACACGACCGGCGGCGTAGCCGATTGTCTCGAGGCCGTCGCCATCGACGTCGATGTCGGCCTGACGATCGTCGGACAGCGCGACATCGAGGAGCGTGGTGGCGTCGACCTGGGGGAGATAGCTACGCGACAGCCCGCAGCTAGTCATCACGCCGCCGAGCTCGGCGTCCGCAGTCGACAGGTCCACGGACATCTGAAATCGCACCCTGATATCGACGAGCTCCACCGTACCGACGTTGCGGACGAACAGGCCCAAGCGATCGGACTCGGTCTCGAACCGGCGACCGGTGACGGTTCCTGAGGGCAACGCGTTGAGCGGATTGCACTCGACGTCGAAGTCACGGCCGATCGCGTAAAACTCACCGTGGCCACCGAAGTCGTTGGTGAGATCGGCTGGCTGATCGGCGTCGACGCCGAAGTACGCCACCATGGCGACATCGGCATCGTCGGCAGGCGCGTTGTCCCAGCGCTCGACATTGAACAAATAACGCGAGAAGCCGCTCGCAATCGTGGTGCGGATCACCTGGTTGATGATCGGCGCGAGGAATCCGAGCGCGTTGTCGATGTCGCCATCACCATCGAGATCGAACCCGGCGCCGGAACCGAAAAAGCGAATTTCGGTCATCGTGAACGTGCGACCAGGCGTCACCCGGCAGGGTGGCGGAGCGAACGAGCCGTCGTCGTCCCCGCCGACCCGTGCGTCCGGTTGCCCGCTGCCACCCGAGCACGCGGCGACGACCATCGCGGCCGCGATCCGCAGCGTCATCGCACCTCGACGGACGACTGTTGCGGGCGCGTCAGCCACCAGAGGACGCCGGTGGCCAGCGCACCGGTCACCGCGATGCCGACCAGCACATCGCTACGCTGGGCGTACGCATCGCCTCGATCGGCGACTGTTACCGACGGAATCCGGTCATACTCGCGCTGGGCGTCGAGAGCCATGATGCCGTAAACCGAGCCGGCAATCACGAGGGTCACGGCGACGCCGGTCATCGTCCACAGTGCAACCCGCTGGGTGGTCGAGCGATGCGGCTCGAGGCGCACATCGAGGATCGTGCCGTGGTCGCCGGGGATCTCGACCACGCCGGAGAACGGCAGCCGGTGCGGCGCCTGCGCCTCGATCCGATAACCACCGGCGGGTAGCCGGATCGATTTCGCAATCGGTGCTCCATCGATCTTCACCTCGGCACCCATCACGGCGTGCACCGCGAGCTCGCGGACGAGAGGTAGTGCGGGCAGGGTGACGGCCAGCGTCGACAGCTCGCCGGGCGCGATCACGATCTCCCGTACCACGTCGCGATATCCAAGCTTGCGTAAGCGGACCTTATACTTCCCGGCGCGCAGCTCGCGGCGAAACGGCGCCAGCTCGGTTGGCGTATCGTCGAGTTGCACCGTCGCACCGGCGGGGTCCGCGTCGATCGCGAGGGTCGAGAGCTTCTCCAGCGGGAAGTCGATCTCGGGTCGCGCGCCGACATCGAGCGTGACGGATTGCTCCATCACGATGTAGCCGGGCATCTCGACCTTGACCTTGTACGTCGCCAGCCCCAGGTCGAGCTGGGTCGGGGTCCGGCCGCGGAACGTTGCTGGCTCGGCGCCGACCGTCAACGTGACCGCAGCGCCCGGTGGGCTCGACGAGATCTTCACCGGGATCTTGGCGCGCTCGAGGCAACGCGCCTCGCGCGTGGCGGCCCGCTCCTTCACCGTGGGGTCCTTGCCCTCGATGAGGTAGCGCCGGAAGGTCAGGGCGCAGTGCTCGAAGTCGAGCATCTTCTCGTGGGCAAGGCCGACGTTGAACAGCGTGTCCGCGTCAGGCGAAAGGTCGTATGCCGCGAGGTAGAGCCGGAGCGCGTCCTCGTAGCGGCCGTCCTGGTACAGCTTGTTGCCCTGCTCGACACGACGCCGCGCCGCAGCGTCCTCTTGTGGGCCGGCGCTGGCCACCGTCGCGACGAGGACCGTGCACGCGAGCGCGATCGCCGACGCTCGCATGATTCGACCCATCAGTTCACGTACTCACTTGTGGCGCGGTGCCAGGGGCGAGTCAGACAAGTCCATGGGTCTGCGTGGAGGTTGTTTCTTCGGCGGCAGTTTCTTTGCGGGCGCCGCATCGACGGGCGCCGCATCGGGGGGCGCTGCATCGGGGGGCGCTGCGCCTGCCGCGGCGTCGACCGCTGCCGCGGGGATGACGAACGGCATGACCGCCGGCGGCTCCTGCGTGATCGGCGGCGCGGGATTGTCGTCGTCGGTTCCGAGCCACATGCCGACACCGAGTACCACGACGACTGCGATCGCGGCCGGGAACACCCATCGTCGCCGGGACCGACCCGCGACGGCAACGACGGGATCGAGGAGGAACGCCTCGAGCGCCAGCGCGAACTCGCCGCAGTTTTCCGGCCGCGATTGCGGGTCGCGATCGATCGCGCGCATCACCAGCTTCACCAGCGCCGGCGGGAGATCCGGGACGTACTTGGACGGCGGATCGGGCTGGTCGACGATCTTCGACACCAGGAGGTTCGCCGCGTTGCGGGTTACGAACGGCAACTCACCGGTCAGCAGCTCGTAGAGGATCACGCCGACCGCGTAGAGATCCGCCCGGCCATCAATCGTACTGGACTCCCTCACTTGCTCGGGTGCGATGTACGCCGGCGTGCCGAGCACCTGTCCAGTCTGAGTGAGCGTGGCCTCGCGTCGCGCCTCGGCGAGCTTGGCGATACCGAAGTCAAGGATCTTGAGCTGAACCGGATCCGACGACCGGACGTCCTCGCGGACGATGATGTTCGCGGGCTTGAGATCGCGATGAATGATGTCCTGCTGGTGTGCGGCGTCGAGGGCCTGGCACAGAAGCCAGGCGAAGCGACACGCCCGCATCACAGGAAGCTTGCTCTCGCGATGGAGCAATTCGAAGAGTGTCTCCCCCTCCACCAGCTCCATCACCAGGTACGGACGTCCGTCGTCGAGTTGCGCGAAGTCGGTGACCGCGACGATCCCGGGGTGGTTCATGCGGCCCGTGGTGAGCGCCTCGGCACGAAACCGCTCCAGGGCGTTCTGGTCCCTCGCGCGGCTCGCGCCCAGCACCTTGATCGCCACCGGTTTCTGCAGCCGCTCGTCGATCGCCTTGAACACCACACCAAAACCACCGGCACCGATCCGCTTCTCGACACGGTAGCGGCCGTCGATCAACGCCGGGAATTGGGCGTCGGCGGTGTCGGCGGTGAGCCCGCCATCGTTTGGCGCCTCGGGCGCGGTCTGGCCGAACGCCAGCGGAGTTGGCGCCGGAGTCGCCACGAGAGTCGACATCAATGCGTGGTGGTGCGGCTTGCGGGCGCTAGCCTGCGGACCCGCCGATGCGATGGCGGGATCGCGTGGGGACTCGCCTCGGTTGGCCTCGAGCGTCGGGTCCGGATCACTTTGATCAGCGTTGTCCATCCCGCCCTCAGAGAGAGTATCATAACGAGCATGGGGCGGGTTGTCGTCGTGATGCTGCTTGCGGCCTGCGGCGGCGGTGGCGACAACGGAACGACAATCGACGCGCCGACTGTCATCGACGCGCCCACCGACGGCGCGGCGGTGTGCACGACGATGATGTGCGGCGCGACCTGTTGTGCGAGCGCAGCACAGAACTGCACGCCCGCCGGCGGAGCGTGTGAGTGTCCAGCCGAGATCGTTCCACAGCCGTTCTCGACCGTGATCGATCAGATGGACACCGTGATGCAGGCGCCGGACGTGCTCGGCATTGGCGTCATCGACGGAACCGACGGGTTGCTCCACGCACTCGTCATTGGGTTCGAGCCGGTGAGCACGCCACTCGACACCGACATCGCACTGCCAACCTCGCCCCAAGGTAATGCGCCGTTCGTCGGGATCGGTTACGACGTCGACGTCATCGCGCAGACCACGCGATCGACCTTGTTCGCGTCGCAGGGGACGCTGCGCCTGAGCCGACGTTGCGCCGCAGGCGTCGCTGGCTCGATCACCGGTCTCACGTTGCGCGAACAGACCACCACCGCCGATCCGACGCCGCACCCGATGGGATGCACCCTCGCGGTGCCGGATCTCGTGTTCGACTTTGGCAGCACGTGCCCCTAAGTCATAAGAACGGCTAGCGAAAAACCTGCGAAGCGCGTTCGTAGCCGTGGCACCGGTTTGCCGGGTTCGTTCTAGGTTCATCAACCACTTAGGCCAGGCCGTGGGCCCTTCACAAATGGCGGGAGTGGGCGACTCACCTGGTATGGGCATGGCGAAGCGTCACGACAGCGAGACCGTCAAGATCCGGCGCAGCGACCTCGACCTCACGCGGCACGAGGGCGAGATCGTGTTCGCCGCCGATGGCGTCAAGCTCATCAGGTTCGCCGACGGCACCCGCGAGCTGCGGATCTCGGATCAGGCCCTCGACAGCATGGAGTCGACGTTCGACGCGATCGTGCTCGCGATCTACGGCCTGGCGCGACCCAAGCCCGACGCGAAGTGATCAGCGCGTTCGCGTGATCTTCGCGAGGTGTGGTGGTGTGTCCGGATCGAGTCCGCGCGCGGCTGCGAGCGCAGGCAACGCGAGATAGCAACTCTGCACCTGGCAGAGCGGTGCGAGCAGCGGCGAGATCGCAGGGACCGTCGGCAGCGGCGTGGTGCCGGGGACCGCGAGCGTCGACCGCACGTCGGCACCGAGCGAGACCAGGCGCGTCAGGGTCTCGCGAGCCGGCTCGGTGGTCGCGTCGTCCTGACCGAGCGCGATGATCGGAAACCCGCGATCGACGAGCGCCAGCGGACCGTGGAGGACCTCGGCCAGGCTGAACGCCTCGCCGTGGAGCCGGCACGTCTCCTTGAGCTTGAGCGCGATCTCGAGCGCGGCGGCGAGCCCGACCCCGCGTCCGAGCACGTAGAGGCTCGTCGCCTTCACGAGCGACTGCAGCGCGGGCGTCCAGTCGAGCGCGGCGGCAGCGGCGAGCGCAGCCGGCGTGGCGGCGACCGCGTCGTGGAGCTCGGCGTCGTCGGTCCAGGCCGCCGCGAGCTGGAGGAACGCGACACCCGCGAGCAAGAACGACTTGGTCGCGGCGATGCTGCGTTCTTCGCCGGCGCACAGCGGGATCATCACGTCGCAGGCCGTCGCGAGCGGCGAGCTCTCGTCGTTGACGAACGCGATGGTGAGCGCGCCGCCGGCACGCGCGGCCGCGGTCAGCGCGAGGAGATCGGGGCTCGCGCCGCTCTGCGAGATCGCGATGAACAGCGCGCGGTCGTCGATCGGCGCTCGCCGGTAGCTCGTCGCGACGCTCGGCCCCACCGAGGCAACCACGCAGCCGGCGGTCAGCTCGAGGAGGTACTTGCCGTAGGTCGCCGCATGATCCGAGCTGCCACGCGCGCAGGTGACGACGACGGCCGGCGGCCGGTCGCGCAGCCGTCGACCGAGGTCGCGGAGCGGCGGCCCGCACCGCGCGATCTGTCGCATCGCCCCGTCCGCTGCCTCGGCCGCCTCGCGCGCCATCCGGGTCATCGCAAAAGCTTGCCACGATTCGGGGGGTGGGCCGTACACTCAAGGCGTGGGCACGACGCTCGTGGTGTCGCCGCACCTCGACGATGCGGTGCTGTCGATCGGTGGATCGATGGCGTCGTGGATCGCGGCCGGCGAGCACGTCGTGGTCGCGACCGTCTACACGACGGGGCCGCCACTCGATCAGGTGGCGCCGGCGATGCGCAAGTTCGCCGACTACGCCGCGCGGCGCGCCGAGGATGCCGCT
>JBKJUF010000602.1:0-3493 GCA_046590445.1 Kofleriaceae bacterium | reverse complement strand
CCCCGCGCAGATCGTGTTTCGCGATCCACACGCGCAACCCGAGCTCGCACCCGGCATCGCGCTCGGCGGCCAGGTGCTCGCGGCACTCGGGATGCAGACCGGGTTCACGCACATGGAGTGGTTCCGCACGGCGAACGGCGAGGCGGTGTTCGGCGAGATCGCATCGCGCGCGCCGGGTGCGAAGCTCGTCGATCAGATGAACTGGGCGAACGACTTCGACGTGTTTCGCGGGTGGGCGCAGGCGTTTCTCGACGGCACGTTCCGCGAGGTGGCGCACCGCCGGTTTCACGTCGCGTGCGTGTTCAAGCGCGCGCTCGGCCGCGGCCGGATCACGCAGATCGTCGGCCATCATCAGCTGCGGGCCGCGCTCGGTCCGCACATCATCGAGGACGCGCTGCTCACGATCGGCACGCCGCGCCGCGACTGGCGGAACACGCTGCTGTCGGACGGCTGGATCGCGGTCCGCCACCCCGACCTCGCGACGTGTCGCCGGATGATGCAGACGGTCGTCGACGACCTCAAGCTGTACGCCGAGTAGGCCAGCGGCGCGCCGACCCGCCGACCACAGCCCACGCCGGCAACTCCAGCCGCCGCAGTGACCGCATGTGATCCTGCATACATCTGCTGGCGCGCCGCTTGCTCAATCGGACGCCAACATGCGCCAGGCCCCGATCTTCGCGTTCGTGTTTGCTGCGCTCGCCGGCTGTGTCACCGACGATGCGTCCCCCGATGGCATCGATGAGCCCGGCGTCAACGGCAAGGCCGACGGCACGCAGCTCACAGAGTGCGAGACCCGCCAGATCCTCGCGCTGCTCAATGCAGGCGCGACCGCCGAGGCGCTGCAGACGGCCGGCGTGCATACCCGCGCCGCCAAGGAGCTCGCCGCCCATCGTGACGGCGAGGACGCGACGTTCGGCACCGCCGACGATGATCTGTTCGACGCGATCGACGAGGTCGACGAGGTCGCTTATGTCGGCCGCACCGCGTTCGGCCAGCTCGCCGCCGCGGTCGCTGCACGCTGCGTCGCCGATCCGTACGCCGAGGCGCGTGACGTCACCAGGGCACGCATCACGTTCCCGCCCGGCACCGCCGCGCCGACGAGCTACGACTACCCCGAGGGTAACGGCTTCAACCTCGGCGGCACCGAGTTCTGGCAGAAGTGGAGCGGCGGCCACAACCCGACGTACAGCTTCTCCGAGGGCACCGATGCGGGCCGGCTCTGCATGCAGGCCGCCGCGTATCGCTTCGAGGAGATCATGAAGGATCCGCCCCCGGACCTCGTGAAGCTCGACGCCGACACCGCCTGGGGCGGATCGTTCTTCAACTGGAACGATGACTTCAGCAACCCGAGCTCGTTCGGCACCGCCAGTGGCGCGCGGCTGTGGGCGTGGCGCACCGGCCTCATCAAGTGGATCAGCCAGACCGCCAAGGATGGCAGCTGCTTCCTGCCGACCCGCGATCTCGTCGAGCGCGCCGCGAAGGCCTGCCTCGATACCGCGGTCCGCAACGGCACCGGCGAGATCCAGGGTTGCAGCGCGGCGCAGTGATCCTGCTACGCTCTACCAATGGCCGAGCCCTCCGCGCCTCGATTGCGACCGCGCCGCGTGGTCCCGATCGTCGGCACCATCGTCGGTGCCGCGGCAGGCTTCGCGTACTACTGGTTCTTCGGCTGCGACAGCGGTTGACTCACCCGATCGAACCCCGTGATCACCACCGGCTTCGGTGCTGCACTGGGGCTCGTCGCGACCGTGAGTCGCTGAGTCATTTCCCGCAGCACGCCCTCGGGCCCTCGAGACCGGCGTGCTGACAGGCCGCTTCGGGAGGCGTCGGCCCGTGATCGACGATCGCCACGACCGCGGGTGCCGTGGTCGACGCGGCTTCCTCGATCGCACGCGCCATGACCTCGACGAGCCGGCACCGCGGGCGCTGTAGCGGGTTCCAGCTCGCGCAGCTCGCTGGTCGAGAGCCCAGGGACGGGCGGGGCAGGCGGCGGCTCCCTGCAGCCGATCGTGGCGAGCAGGCAGAACAGCGGCGAGCGTGTGTGGTGCGTCACCCTGGGCGACGCTTACCACGCGCCTCAGATCGAACGCGTGGACGGTTGAAGCTGCCGGGACCGTCCCCTATGGTCCCGGAGATGAGACTCGGCACGGCAATCATGATCGGCGCATTCGCGCTCGCGGCCTGCGGCGGCAGCAGCAAGCCGGCGCCTGCAACCTCGACGACGACGAGCGGTGGCGCTGACAAGATGCCCGCGGCCGCGGGCGTGCCCTGCGAGCAGGAGATCGCGCTCGAATGCCCGGCCGGTCAGACCGACGGCTGTCTCAAGTCGCCGGCCGAGGGCACGACGCACGCGTGCGTTCCCCAATAGCCACGCTATATGATGCTGCACCACTCACGCCCTCAGGAGCTCTCGTGAACCGTATTAGATTTGCACTCGTCACCACCCTCGTCGCCGGCGTCTTCGCTTGCCAGGCGGATAACAAGGGCGTGAACCAGAAGCTCGACGAGATCAGCCAGCGTCTCGCGGCGATCGAGAACAAGATCGGCAATGCGCCAGCCTCCGGAGCTGCAGCTCCCCGCGCGCAGCAGCCCCAGCGTGCACAGCCGAATCCGACGGCGGTCTACGCGATCCCGATCGGCGAGTCCGCGGTCATCGGCGCGAAGCACGCGAAGGTAACGATCGTCGAGGCCTTCACCTTCACGTGAGGTTACTGCGAGAAGGTCGGTTCGACCCTCCAGCAGTTGCAGAAGGACTACGGCGACGACGTTCGGATCGTGTTCAAGCACTACCTCGTGCATCCGCAGGCGGGGACCACCCCCTCGCTCGCGGCGTGCGCGGCGAATCGGCAGGGCAAGTTCAAGTCCATGTACGATCTGATCTGGGAGAAGGGCTTCAAGGCCAACCGGAACCTCGGTCAAGAGAACATGGAGAAGCTCGCGCAGGAAGTCGGCCTCGACATGTCGAAGTTCAAGGCGGACATGGACGGACCCTGCAAGCAGCTCGTCGCGCAGGATCAGGCCGAGGTCGGCAAGGTCGGCACGACCGGAACGCCGGCGTTCTACATCAACGGGCGCTTCCTCTCGGGCGCGCAGCCGATCGAGTCGTTCAAGGCGATCATCGACGAGGAGCTCAAGAAGGCGAACGAGCGGATCGCGAAGGGTGAGGCCACCGCCGCGAGCTACTACGACGAGTTCGTGATGAAGAAGGGGCTCACCGCGCTCGCGCCGGCACCCGCAGGTGCACCGGGTGCGGCTGCACCGGCGGCACCGGCCGAGGCGCCGGGCGTTCCGGGGACCCCGCAGCCCCCGGGTCCGCCGCCTGCGGGCAAGACCACATGGTCCGTCGAGCACGGCCACTGGCACTGAGCCGAGCTAATTAGTTCGGATCCCAGATCGAGGTTTTCCGTCGACGAATCGGCCGCGGCGCCGTGATTTCGCGGGCCTCGGCCCCGCGCGGCGATGGCGCGCCCACGTGGGCTCGCCGAAACAGCGC
>JBKJUF010000379.1:0-36455 GCA_046590445.1 Kofleriaceae bacterium | reverse complement strand
GTCGGCGATCCACACCCGACCACGACGGTCGCGAGCAGGCCCCATCGCTGCATGTGTCGGATCACAGCGAGTGGGTCTTGATGACGGCGACGATCTCGTCGTCGCTCAGCACGCGGTTACCGCGCTTTGCGGCAGCGAGCACCGCCGCGACCAGCGCCTTGGTGGGCTCGTGGCCGCGCTTCTTCAACCAGTAGACGACGTTCGACTCGCCGGAGTAGTGGCCGATCTCGATCTGCTGCTCCTTGCCGAACATTCCGGCGGGGACGCCCGAGTAGATGCGATCGGCGAGCCACGAGTCGCCCTTCTTCTCGGCCTTGATGATCGCCGCCGCATGCACGCCGGTCGCGGTGCGAAACGCATCCTCGCCAACCAGTGGATACTGCGGATGGATCGGCACCCGCGTCGCCTGCGAGGCGGTCTTGCACCACAGCACGAGCTTCGTCAGATCGTGATCGGGCAGCTCGCCGAGCAGCTTGAGGTTCAGCATGATCTGATCGAGCGCGGCGTTGCCGACCCGCTCGCCGATGCCGAGCGCGGTGCCGTGGATGCGATCCGCGCCGTACTCGATCGCGAAGATCGAGTTGACGACACCGAGCCCGCGATCGTTGTGGCCGTGCCAGTCGATGCCAACATCGGGGCGGCCCATGCCGTCGAGCATGTTGCGGGTGAACCGCAGGAGGTTCTTGATGCCGTCGGGCGTCGCGTGGCCGACGGTGTCGCAGACGATCAGCCGCTGGGCGCCGTGCTCGACCGCGCACGAGAACATCTTCGTCAGGATTTCGGGGCGCGACCGCGTCGTGTCCTCGGTGACGTACGCGACCGGCAGGTTGTAGCGACGGGCGAGATCGATCGCGGTGGCCGACAGCTCGAGCATCCGCGCGAGATCCCAGTCCTCGGCGTACTGACGGATCGGCGAGCTGCCGATGAAGCACAGCACCTCGATCTCGATGCCGACCGCCTGCGAGATATCGATGATCGCCTGGACGTCGTTGACGTGCGTGCGCGCCGCGCACGACGCCTTGACCTTCAGGCCTTGTGACTTGATGTGCTGCGCGATCGTCGTGACGTCCTCGATCGCGCGCTTGCCAGCGCCCGGCAGGCCGATGTCCATCGTGTCGATCCCGAGATCGTTCGCGAGCTCGACGAGCCGCAGCTTGTCCTCGATCGAGGGATCGACCACCGACGGAGACTGGATGCCATCGCGCAGCGTCTCGTCGAGGAACTGGATCTTCCGGCGCGGCGAGATCGGCGCGACCTTCTCCACCGAGTTCCAGTCGTAGATCAGCTCGTGGTCATGCATCGTCATCTCCTACATCACCGCGTGGAGGATCAGGATCACGATCGCGGTCGCGCCGATCACGATCCCGAGCATCAGGAACCAGCCGAGCACGACCGCGGCGCCGGCGAGCCCGAGCCCGAGCGTCCACAGCCAGTAGCCCTGCGGCTCGCGGCGAGCGAGCGAGATGCCCGCGGCGACCGCGGTCGCGACGAAGCCGGGCACGGTGATCCGCCAGTCGGGCATCGACGTCAGCTCGCCGTGCGCGATCGCGGCGATCAAGAACGCGAGCACGCCGAGGGCGAGCGCGGCCGCGGCCGCCTTGCGGCGCACGAGCCAGGGCTCGGCGGCGACCGGCCCGAGGTGCGCCGGCTTCGAGAGGGGACGGTCCTCGCTCACCGTCGCACTATAGCCGCCCGCCCCGCGCCGCCTACGCCTAACCGCGAGAAAGCCCGAGCTGGGTACGGAGCTGCACGTGGGCCGCGCTGTACGAGAACTCGACGAGGTCACGGTCCAGGTCGCCGACTTCCTTGGCGCCGCCGAAGGCAGCGGGCACGTCGCCGCACAGCAGCATGCCGGCGCGGTCCGCGGTCCGTGACAGCGAGCGCGCCCACAGCGACAGGTTGAGGCCTTCGCCACGTGACAGCAGGCGCAGCGCGGCGGCCCGGGCCTGCACCCTCGCCTGCGGGAGCAGCCTCGAGACCGCATCGGCGGCAACCCCGGCGAGCGGATCGTCACTGCCGATCGGCGACCCCGATGCCTCGCGGAACACCGCCATGACCACGGCGCGCAATACGCGCCCCGGCCGCGACGCGCCTACCGCACGACCGGGCCACAAGAATGTCATCGCGCGGACGAGCCGGAACACGAGCTCCGGACGCTCCGGTGCAGTCAGCGCCTCGTCGCCGGCGATCAGGACCGGCGGGTCGCACGCGATCACGTGGATCTGCGAGCCGAGCTCGACGCGCGGGTAGACCGGCGCCGGCTGGACGCCGAGCAGACCCGCGAAGCGCTGGCGCAGCCGGAAGAACGACGCCGGCAGCTCGGCATCGTCGATGCGCTGGCTCGGATCGAGGTCCGAGTCCGCGAGCGTCATCGGCGCGACCCGGTGCACCGCCGGCGCGACGAGCTCCATCAGCGCGCCGATCTCGACGTTATCGTTCTGGTGACGCAGCAGCGCCCAGTGCTCGCGACCGAGCGGGCTCGTCGGCGACGCGACGCCGCGCACGCGACGGCCCTCGTGGAGCGCGGCCATCTGGCTGTCCGCGGTGCCCATCGCGACCATCGCCGAGGCGGCCAGAAACGCGGCGTCGGCATGACCGCTGGCCTCGGCGCTCTTGACGAGCGCGGATCCGGATGTCGGATCGCCGATCGCCTCGCGCCAGCCCGCGCGGAGCGGCTCCAGCGCGCCGGTGCGGCGTTCCGTGCGTGCCACGAGCTCGGCGACGTCGGAATCGCGCGGGCTGAGCCGCAGGGCGTTCGCGACGGCCGCGTCGCCGCTCTGCGGGTCGTCGAGGTGATCGAGGTAGAGCCGCGCGAGCCGTGCCCACGCCTTCGCCTCGGCAGTGGTGCCGCGCCCGCGCAGCCGGAACAGCAGGCGTTTGATCACGCGCTCGTAACGCCGCAGCTCGCCGCGCCCGAGCAGGAGCCCCTCGATCGCGACCAGCGCCTCGATCCGCGACGGATCGAGATCGATCGCGCGCTCGAGGTGGAACAGCGCCTCGGCGTCGTCGTCATGCAACGCCCCGTCGATCCGGCCCTTGTAGTCGTGGGCAGCTGGGTGGTCGGGGTTGATCTCGAGCGCGGTGTTGAGGTGCTTGCGCGCGACCTCCGCGGCTTCGACCTGGCCGTCGGCGGCCATCCACTCCGACCAGCCGAGCGCCGCATGATAATCCGCCTCGTTCGGCGATCGCGCGATCACGCCCTTGAGCAGCCCGATCGCGGCCTTCCACTGCCGCTTCACCATCTGCTCTTCCGCCATCCGGAAGTTGAGCTCGGTGTCGATCGCCGGCGCGACCTGCACGAGCTCACCGCCCGCGAGCTCGCGGTCGTAGCCGGCGCGCCGGCGCTCGTCAGCCAGCGTGTTGCGCGCCTCGAGGTAGAGCTGGCGCAGCTCCTCGAGCTTCACGCGATCTCGCAGCTCGGTCAGCGCCTGCGCATCCCGCTCGAGCAGGCTCGTGCGGATCTGGAAGGCCGCCTCGATGTCGGCCTGCTGCGCCTTCCGGCCGACCAGCAGCACCGCGTAGTGATCGGCGCCCTGGATGCGCTGGTGCTCGGCGGTCAGCGCCTGCCGCGCTGCCAGCGCTTGATCGCCGCCGGTCTGGGCAGCCGTGACGTCCGCCATCGCGACCACGCCCGAGTCCGCGTCGATGAACTCGCCCTCGGGGAATGCGAGCGGCGCGGCGCCGTCACCCTCCTCGCCGAGATCCTCGAACAGGATGTCGAACAGCGACGAGCCCGCGGCTGCCGGACGGGTCAGGGCTCGCCCGATCGCGACCTGGCCAGGTGATCCCGCGCCGAGCCCGACCGCCTCGGGCGCCATCGCCGAGACCGCGTCGCACATGATCATCGCGTCGACGGCGAGCCGCGCCTTGGCCCGATCGCCGAATGCGCGCTCGATGTCGTGGAGCGCCGAACCCTCGGCAAGCATCAGGATCGGCGCGTCGCCGAAGGTGCGCTTCAGCTCGGTTTGGAGCCGGTTGCCGCGGGTCGTCAGCTCGAAGCTCATGCCATCGAGCCGCGCGAGGCGCTCGAGATCCTCGACGGCGGTGTCCCGCAACCCGGAGAGCACGACCTCCACCATCCGGAGCTGGATGCCCTCGATCGCCTCGGTCTCGTCGAACCGCCACGCGCCCTGCGGCCAGCGCAGCGCCTGGATCAGCTTGTGGCGCGCCTGGCGCCCGAGCTGTTCGATCAGCTGCTCGACCGTGAGCACCTGCTGTGCGACCAGCGCCTCGCCGAGCTTGCCACCGAGCTGGGCCGCGCGCGCGATGCCTTCGCGATGCTGCTCCTCGGTGATCACGCCGGTGTTGACGAGGAAGTGGCCGAGCGTCTCGTCGCGCGGTGTCGACGCGCTGCTGACCGGGTTGCCGTTGACGAGGTCGACGGTCTTCGAGACCCGGCCGCGCTTCAGGATCAGCTTCCCGGTCGCGAAATCCTCATGGAGATCGAGCAGGACCGCCGGCAACGGTCGCATCGCAAGCTCTCCCGAGCGCGCGGGCATGCAAAAACTCTATCACTCGGCGACGTGACAAGCGGCCTGCGAGCCATTGGACAGCACGCGGAGTCGCGGAAGTTCCTCGAAGCACGCGCGCGGCTTGTTCGCGACCGGGCACCGTGTATGGAACGGACACCCAGGTGGCGGCGACAGCGGGCTCGGAACGTCGCCCTGCAAGATCACGCGGTCACGGCGTTTCGCGGGGTCGATCCGCGGCACGGCGGACAGCAGCGCGATCGAATAGGGATGCTTGGGGTCGCGGTAGAGCGTCTTGGCGTCGGCGAGCTCGACAATCCGGCCGAGGTACATCACGGCGACGCGATCGCAGATGTGCTGCACGATCTTGAGGTCGTGCGAGATGAACAGGTACGTCAGCTTCTCGGCGTCCTGGAGATCTTCGAGCAGGTTGACGATCTGCGCCTGGATCGAGACGTCGAGTGCGCTGATCGGCTCGTCGCACACGATGAAGCGCGGCCGGCAGGCGAGCGCGCGCGCGATCCCGATCCGCTGGCGCTGGCCGCCCGAGAACTCGTGGGGATAGCGCTCGGCCGCGTCGCCGCGGAGCCCGACCCGGGCGAGCAACTCCTGGACCCGGGCCGCCCGCTCACGCGACGTCTTCGCGAGCGCGTGGATCTCGAGCGGCTCGCCGATCGCTGCGCCGATCGACATCCGGGGATTGAGCGAGGCGTAGGGATCCTGGAAGATCATCTGCATCTCCCGGCGGAGCGGGCGCAACGCGCGGCGGGTCAGCCGCGTCAGATCGCGGCCCGCGAACTCGATCGTCCCGGCCGACGGCTCGAGCAAGCGCAGGATCGTGCGGCCGAGCGTCGACTTGCCGCATCCCGATTCGCCGACGAGCCCGAGCGTCTCGCCCTGGTAGATCTCGAGGTCGACCTCGGAGACCGCCTTGACGGTCGCGTTCATCCGGCTCACCGCGCGCCACGCGATGACGTGCGGCGCCGCCGCCGTCTTCGGCCACGCCAGCTTCGCGGGGAAGTGCTTCGACAGCTTCGCGACGCGAACCAGGACCTCGCCCTTGACCTGATCGCTCATGGCGGCGTCCCCGCCGGCGGATCGAGCGGATAGTGACAACGCACGAGCGAGCGCCCGAGCTTCACGAGCGGCGGCTCCTCGCGGTGACAGAGCGGCTCCGCGGCAGGGCAGCGATCGACGAACTTGCAGCCCACCGGGAGCTCGAACAGCGACGGCACCATGCCCTTGATCTCGACGAGCCGCTCGCGCCGCGACGTCGCCGCCTCGTCGCCATAGCTCGGCACCGACCGCAGGAGCCCCGCGGTGTAGTGGTGGCGCGGCGCCGCGAACAGATCGCGGGTCAGCGCATGCTCGACGACGCGCCCCGCATACATCACGACGACATCGTCGCAGGTCTCGGCGACCACGCCGAGATCGTGGGTGATGAGCAGGATGCTCATGCCGAGCTCGGCCTGCAGCGAGCGCAGGAGATCGAGGATCTGCGCCTGGATCGTGACGTCGAGCGCGGTCGTGGGCTCGTCGGCGATCAGCAGATCCGGCTTGCACGCGAGCGCCATCGCGATCATCACGCGCTGCCGCATCCCGCCGGAGAGCTGGTGCGGGTGGTTGTCGATGCGCTCCTCGGGCGACGGGATGCCGACGAGCCGGAACATCTCGAGCGCGATCGTGCGTGCCTCCCGATACGTCTTGCGCTGGTGCAGCTGCACGGCCTCGCCCACCTGATCGCCGACCGTGAACACCGGGTTCAGCGACGTCATCGGCTCCTGGAAGATCATCGCGATCCGGTTGCCGCGGATCCGCCGCATCTCGTTGGCGGGCAGCCCGAGCAGATCCTTGCCGGCGTAGCGGATGTGACCGCTCGCGACCCGGCCCGGCGGACTGACCAGCCGCATGATCGAGAGCGCAGTCACGCTCTTGCCGGACCCGGACTCGCCGACGATCCCGAGCGTGGTGCGCGGCGGGATCGCGAACGAGACGCCGTCGACCGCGCGCACGGTGCCGCGGTCACTGCGAAACTCGGTCACGAGATCTGTGACCTCGAGCAGCGCCCCGCCGTGGAGCGAGTCGGCGGACGCCGGCGAGCCGGGCCCGCCGTGGAGCGAGTCGCCGGACGCCGGCGAGCGTGGATCGGCTGTGGATGACGGCGTGGCCTCGGGCACCGGCCCGGACCTTAGCAGCTACGGCGCGCTGACGAGGCCAGCGCTCGTCGTCACTCCGCTCAGCGCGAGGTTGCTCTGGATGTAGCCGCCGCCGCCGCCGCCGCCGCCGCCGCCGTTATTCCCGCCGCCGTTGGCGCCCCCGCGGCTTGCCGCGGGGAACCCATTGCCGCCATCGGCCCCGCCGCCGCCGCTGCCACCGCTACCCCCGGTGCCTGGCGTCGCCGGGCTGGGATCGTTACCGGCCGTGCCGCCTGCGGCGTTGTCGCCACCGCTCGCGCCACCGCCACCGTTGGCGACAAGCTTCGGATTGCCCATGATCATGACGGCCGCGGCATGCAGCTTGATCATGCCACCCGAGCCGGCTCCGCTCCCACCGGTGTTTCTGTCACCGCCGGTGCCACCGGCGCCCGAAGCGTTGATGACGGCGTTGTTGCCGAGCGTGATCGTGCCGCCGGAGACCAGATAGATCGCGCCACCGCCGAGCCCGACCGCCCCGGAGTTGAGCCCTCCCCCACCGTTGCCGCCCCGCTGGCCACTGCAACCTGCGCGCAGCCGCGTCGGCGCAGCCATGTCCACGGTCGCCGCGGTCCCACCCTGTCGGTTGCCGCCGTCGCCGGTGCCGCCGTCGCCGCCCGCCGCCATGAAGCTCCCGCCGGCGCCACCACCGCCGCCGCTACTACTACCGGACGGGGTCTGCGAAAACGGCTTGCACAGGCTGGACGGCGCAGCAGGGCCCGTTGCACCTCCCTGCTTGCTCGCCACGTCGATCGTGGAGGTCACGCTGATCGAGGTCACGCCGACCAGCACGAGGGGACGCGAGCCCGTGACCGTCGTGGCGCCGGACATCGTCAGCGTGTCGCGCGCGATGACACACGCGGCGTCCTGGTTCGCCGTCCACCCGGTGGGCTGGGTCGCCGCGCACAGCGGGTCGTTGGTCGTGTCGATCGAGCTCGGGAGCGCCTGGGCGCCGGTCGGTGGTGAGTCGAAGCACACCATGCTCGTGCCGGCGCCGTAACAGACGAGGTCGTCGTCGGTGATCGTCAGCGTATGGGTCAGCGGCGCGACCTCGCCCGCGTTGGTCGCGTTGCCGAGCGCGAGGACCACGGTCTCGTTCGGCTCGTCGATCGTGTCCTGCACGATCGAGACGGTGATGTTCTTGGTCGTCTCGCCGGCGGCGAACGTCAGCGGCGATGCGGTCGCGACCGCGAAGTCGGTCGTCGCGGTCGCCGAGCTGCCGCCGTCGAGCGTGAACGGCGCGGTGACGGCGCGGCCGCTGACCGGGGTCAGCGTGACCGTGATGTTGGTCGTCGTGCCGCCCTCGGTGACCGTCGACGCGGCGAGCGCGAACGCGACATTGGGTTCGGGATCTTCATCGGCGATCGTGTGCGTCCGCGTGTTCTCGGCATCGAGGATGATCGCGTTCGTCGCGTTCTGCAGCGTGACGACCACGGTCTCGGGATCCTCGTCGAGCGCGTCCTGCAGCACGTCGAGCGCGAGCGGCTGCGCCGTCGATCCCGGCGGGAACGTGACGGTCGCGGGCACGAGCGTGTAGTCCGCGTTGCTCGCCGTGCTGGTGTTCGCGATCACAAAGTCGACGGTGATCGGGAACGACGACGCTTCGTCCAGCGAAACCTCGAGGGTCGCGTCGGTTGGCTCGTCGGCGGTCGACGCCGGCATCGCGAACCGGATCCGCGGCAAGGCATTCGCGCTGATCTTGACCTCGTGGGCGTTGGTCGCGAGCCGCGCGCCGATCGGCGCCGCGAGCACGAGCAGGATCGACTCGTCGGGTTCCTCGGCGGTGTCCTGCTGGATCGCGAGCTCGATCGTCTGCCGCGTCTCGCCGGCTGCGAACCGCACGGTCGCCGGGCTGATCGGCGTGAAGTCATCGACCGGCTGCGCGCCGCCTCCGGCGATCTCCCACTGCACGGTGATCTCGGTGGCCGAGGCCTCGGAGAGCACGATGGCGACCGCGACGGTGCCGGACTTCTCGTCCGCGGTCGTCGCGCCGTTCTCGAAGCCAACGGTGATGGTGGTCGTGACCGTCGCGTCGGTAGCGACCGCCGCGCTGAACTCGCACGAGGTCGCGAGCACGATGACGAAGATAACGAAGCTGCGTTGCCACATAGGTGTGCCCATCCGAAGGGTCCGATCGCATGATCGCTGGCCCCCGTCCCGAACCACAAGATAACAGCAGGACTTCCGACCGCCCAGCATCGAGATCTCGGTCACATCCGGGCGCATCCCGGTCAGGGGGGTCGCCAGGAACGTAAGCGCAGGGACGAAACCAGGACCGACACGCTCGACAGCGACATCGCCGCGCTCGCGAGGACCGGCGAGAGCAGGCCGGCGGCCGCGATCGGGATACAGATCACGTTGTAGACCGAGGCCGCGTAGAGGTTCCGGCGGATCGTGTGGAGGGTCGACCGCGCGAGCCCGAGCGCAGCCGGCAAGCTGGCGATCCCGCCGCGCAGCAGGGTCACGTCGGCGCTGGCCGCCGCGATCTCGGTGCCGCTACCGAGCGCGACGCCGAGGTCCGCGGTCGCGAGTGCCGGCGCATCGTTGATGCCATCCCCGACCATCGCAACCCGATGGCCGCTGCGCGCACCTGCGACGATCGCTGACTTCTCGGTCGGGCGCACACCGGCATGGACCCGAGAAATCCCGACCTGCCCCGCGATCCAGTGCGCCGCGCCTTCGCGATCGCCGGTGACCATGATCGACTCGATGCCGAGCGCGCGCAGCCTCGCGATCGCCTCGCGCGCACCGGGCGCCGGCGGATCGGCGACCGCGAGCGTGCCGGCAAACCCGCCGTCGATCGCGACGTACGACAGCGAGGCTGCCGGGTGCTCGTCCGCAGGTTCCGGAACCGCGACGCCGGCGAGCGCGAGGAAGTCCCGGGTGCCGACGAGCACGCGCTTGCCATCGACGACAGCAGCGACGCCCGAGCCCGGTGTCGCGGTCACCGCCGTCACGCGTGACGGCAGCTCCAGCCCGCGCGCGCGGGCGCCGTCGACGATCGCGCGCGCGATCGGATGCTCGCTCGCCTGCTCCGCTGCGGCCGCCGCCCGGAGCATCGCATCCTCGTCGAAGCCGTGCGCGGTCACCGCGACGAGCGTTGGCGTCCCCGCGGTCAGGGTGCCGGTCTTGTCGAGGCAGACGAGATCGATCGCGCTCGCTGCCTCGAGTGCTCCACCGCTGCGGAACAGCACGCCGAGCTCGGCGCCGCGCGCCGTGCCGACCGCGACCGCTGCCGGCGTGGCGAGCCCGAGCGCGCACGGACACGCGATCACGAGGACCGCGACCATCCGCTCGATCGCCACGGTCACCTCGACACCGGCGAGAAGCCACGCGCCGCACGTCGCGGCCGCGATCGCGAGCACGACCGGCACGAACCACGCCGACACCCGGTCGGCGAGCCGTGCGATCGGCGCCTTGCTGCCCTGCGCGTCCTCGACCGCACGCGCGATCCGGGCGAGGGCGGTGTCGTGACCGGCGCGCGCGATCCGCACGACGAGCGCCCCGTGATGGTTGAGCGTTCCCGCGTAGACCGGCGCGCCCTCGGCCTTGTCCACCGGCAGCGCCTCGCCGGTCAGCATCGACTCGTCGAGCGCCGAACGGCCCTCGATGACCGTGCCGTCCGCGGCGAGCCGCTCGCCTGGCCGCACGACCATGACATCGCCGGCGGCGAGCCGCGCGGCCTCGACATCGCGCTGCTCGCCATCGACGAGCTGGTGCGCGATCGCAGGTGCGAGCGATATCAGCCCGCGCACCGCGTCGGCGAGCCGTGACCGCGCACGAGCCTCGAGCACCTTGCCGACCATCACGAACGCGACGATCGCGCCGGCCGCCTCGAAGTAGAGCTCGGGGGCCGCGGTGCCCGCACGCCCGGCCGCGAGCCAGCGCGCCGCGACGATCGTCGACGACAGCCACGCGGTCCCGGCGCCGAGCGCGATCAACGTGTTCATGTCGGGGCTGCGATGGCGAGCCGCGCGCCAGCCCGCACGCAGGTAACGCGATCCGGGCCCGAGCACGACGAGCGTGCCGAGCGCGAGCTGCGCGATCACCGATGGCGTGCTCGCGAGCAGACCGTGCGCCATCGCGATCACGACGAGCGGCACCGTCGCGATGATCGCGATCAGGGCATCGCGCCGCAGCCCGGTCGTCTCGACGTCGTGCGCGCGCGCGATCGTCTGTAGCCGCGCCTCGCCCGACGCCGTGGTCTCGAGCGCGTCTGCCGGCACCTCGTACCCGGCATCGCGGATCGCGGCCGCGGCGGCCCGTGCGGTCGTGACCGCGGGATCGAACACGAGCCGCGCCCGCGACAGCGCGAGGTTGACCTCGGCACCGGTCATCCCCGGCACGGCGAGCGCGGCCTGCTCGACGCGACGCACGCATGCGGCGCACGTCATCCCCAGAACGGGCAGGTCGATGGTGGATTCGCTCATGCTAGCTTCGCCGGGTGATCACCACACTGCGGATTACCGGCATGACGTGCAACGGGTGCGTCAAGCACATCGCTGCGGCGCTGCGCGGGATCGCGGGGGTCTCGGCGGTCGAGGTGGCCCTCGCCGAGGGTCGCGCGAAGGTCGTCCACGATCTCGACACATCTCCGGCCAGCCTGGTCGCCGCGGTCGATGCCGCCGGCTACGGCGCCGAACCGCTGTCCTGAGCGTCGGCTGACTCACCGCGTTCACGATGTTTCAGGAACACCTGTCACGGTCGCGCCGGTTCGCGCCCAGACAGGACATGAAGCACCTCAGAAACCTCGCTGTCCTGTTCGGCCTCCTGATCCCCACCTATGCCCTCGCCGATGCGAGCGGCGATGCCGGTGGACTGACTGGCTGGGCGGTCGCGGGCCGAACCGCACGAGCCTGATACACTCCGCAGCTCATGGTGTCGCGAGCTGTCCCAGTCGTGCTGCTTGTCGCGGCAGCGTGCGGACGGGAAGTGCCAGTCCAGGACGCTGCCCTCGTCGACGACGCCGCGCCCGAGCCGTGCGTGCTGACGACGCTCGCGCAGACCGTCGCGACGCTCGCGGGCTGCTCCGAGCGCGGCACCGACGATGGTCCGCGTGGCGCGGCACGCTTCGACAACCCGACGAATGTCGTGATCGCACCGAGCGGCACCGCGTACATCACCGACTTCGACAGCGATCGCGTGCGGTCCATCGATCGCACCGGCACGACGACCACGGCGTTCGTCGATCCGACGTTCACGAGCCCGTTCGGCATCGCGCTCGGTCCGAACAACACGCTCTACGTCGAGACCGACGACAACGATACCGGCGAGCACACGAACATGACCGGCACGATCTGGCGGATCGACCTCGCCACGGCGACGGCCACGGTGATCGCCCGCAACCTCGGCCGCCCGCGCGGTCTCGCGGTGCTCGGTGACGGCCGGATCGCGATGGCCGATCACGTGCACCATGTCGTCTCGCTCCTCGATCCCTCGACCGGCATCGTCACGCCACTCGCCGGCGCGCTCGATCAGCCAGGCCACGCGAACGGCACCGGCGACGTCGCGCGGTTCGCGCAGCCCTACGACATCGTCGCGCTCCCTGACGGCGCGCTCGCCGTCAGCGACATGGACAATCACCGGATCCGGCGCGTCACGCTCGCCGGCGAGGTCAGCGATCTCGCGGGCAGTGGTGACGTCGGTGCGATCAACGGTCCTGCCGCGGTCGCCACGTTCGATGCACCGCAGGCCCTCGCGGTGCTACCGACCGGCGTCGTGTTCGTGAGCGACGTCAAGCGCCGGCTGATCCGGCGGATCGCGAACGGCCAGGTCACGACGATCGCCGGCGACGGCACACCGGGCTGGCTCGATTCAAACGAGCCTCGCACCGCGCGTTTCTATGGCGTCGAGGGCATGGATGCCGACGCGGCGCGGCTCGTGATCGCGGACGGCAACATCGGGGACGGCATGCCGTATCACCACGTCCGGGTCGTCCAGCTCACGTCTCTTCCCTGAACCTGACCGCCGGTCGCCGGTGACAGCGATCCGGGATGGTATGAACACCCGGCCGGCACCGTCGCCGGCGCAGCCAGCGCCGACGAGCTCGCGCGACGGAATCAAAGCCTAGGAATTCATGATGAAGACGATCTTGTTCTGCCTGCTCGCGTCCCTCACCGCCTGTGGCGGTGGCTCGAAGACCCAGCCCAAGCCCGAGCCGACGTCGGTCGCGACGCCGGTCGAGCCCGCGCCGGTCACGCCCGTCGCCGAGCCGACCCCGACGAGCGAGCCGATCGCCAAGGAGGAGCCGCCGCCGCCCGACCCGAAGATCGCGCTCGCGGCCGCCGAGACCGCGGCATACGAGAACGCCAAGCCGGTCTTCGAGAAGTTCTGCAAGAGCTGCCACATGACAGGCAACCGCAACGCCACCGCGAAGAAGCTCGCCGAGCTCGACATCACCGCGTACCCGTTCAAGGGCAAGCACGCGAACGCGAAGGACATCCGCGAGGTCCTCGCGATCGGTGGTGGCAAGCCGACGATGCCGAAGGGCAGCGTCGGATCCGTCAAGGGTAACGACCTCGCGCTGATCGCCGCCTGGGCCGATGCCTGGGAAGCGAACCACCAGTAACCGCTACCAGGCGTTTCACTGGATCACCCAAGTGATCACCCGGTCGGCAGCTCACGACGCGAGGGTGGCGAGCGCCATGCCGAGGCCCGCTCCCGTGGCGAGCAGCGCGAGAGCCCAGACTACGAACCGTACGACGCTACGCGATGCCGGCGGCGTCACGACCACGACCGCGCTCGGCGCGAGCACAGGCGGTGACGCGATCGGCTCGAACGACGCCACGGTTGGCGCGACGATCGGCGCCTGGCATGGTGCTGCGACCGGCGAGAACGTCGCGAGCGTGCCCGGCGGCGGGGTCGGAATCGCCCCGACGCTGCTGCCCTCGACATCGAACCGAAACGGCGTCGGATCGCGGAGCCGCGCCGGATATGGATCGGTCATCGGCGACCGCGGCCGGAGCGCATACGGCGTGCGAACGGGCTCGTTCACGAGCGGGAGCTGCGCAACGGCGCCGCGCGGAACCGGCGACGGAACCGGCGACAGAACCGCGATGGGACGCGGCGCGCACGCGGGCGGGATCGCATCGACCCATGTGACGTCCTCGTCGTCGAGCTTGGTGGACCACGACCCCCGCGCGAGCGGGGCGAGCTCGAGCACGCAGTCGATCGCGTCGATCAGCGCGCCGACGTCCGCAAACCGAGCCGCGGGGTCGCGCTCGAGGCAACGCAGCACGAGCTGATCGACCTCGGGCGCGAGGCCGCTGCAACCGAACCGTGACGAGGGCGGCCGGACCGATTGCGTCATCAGCGCGGTGATCAGGCTCGTCGGCCCGGTTGCGTCGGAGAACGGCCGCTCGCCGGTCAGCATCTCGTAGGCGACGAGGCCGAGCGCGTAGATGTCCGTGCGGCCGTCGCAGGTGCCGCCGATCAGCTGCTCGGGCGCCATGTACTCGAGCGTGCCGATCGCCTGGCCGACCCGCGTCAGCTCGGTGCCATCGTCGATCGTGCTGCCCTGCATCAGCTTCGCGATGCCGAAGTCGAGCACCTTCACGAAGTCGTCATCCTCGAGGTGGATGTTCGCGGGCTTGAGATCGCGGTGCACGATGCCGAATGCGTGCGCCTCGCCGAGCGCTTGACCCACCGCCTTCACGATCGCGAGGACGCGCTGCCAAGCCAGCGGGCCGCTGGCGAGAAACCGATCGTGCAGGCTCACGCCGCGCAGCAGCTCCATCGCGATGTACAGCGTGCCGTCCTTGGTCTCGCCGACCTCGTACGTCGTCACGGTGTGCGGATGGCGCAGGCTCTCGAGCATCGCGCCCTCGCGACGAAACCGGGCGGCGAGGTTTGGATCGTTCGCGAGGTCGTCGTGCAGCACCTTGAGCGCGACCTCGTGACCGGTCGACAGCGCGGTCGCGCGATAGATCGCGCCGAACCCGCCCTCGGCGAGCTTGGCATCGACGCGATAGCGCGTCCGTCCGGCGTCTCCGAGCTGCGTCCCGACGAGCGTCACCCGCCGCACGCGCACGCGCCGTCCGCACGCACCACAGAACGTGGCATCGAGCTCGAGCTCCGCGCTGCAGCAAGGGCACGTGGTCATCGCCGTACCCCGTTTGAACCTTCGCATCGCGCGAGGTATTCGCGGTTCCGTGACGGCGATGGCTGAAGATCTCGGCATGATTCGATCGTCTTGTCGTGAGGACACGCACCGTGCCCGAGCGGCACGGTGCGACGGGGTGCGGCATCTGCGATGACGCTGCGAGCTGCCCGCGCGCGGCCTGTACGAGGTCGCCGGTGAGGCGGATCGTCACCCGCCAAGGCGCCGCAGGCCCTCATCTTTGCTTCGATCTCCCACCGGCTTTGGAGGCCGATAGATTGATTAACGCACAGCCGTGCGGCGCGATCTGAGTGGCAGCGAGCGGTAATCCGCGGCCTTACAGGAGCCCGTACAGCGGCACGCTCCACGCAACACCGAGCACGATCGAGCACACACCTGCACCCAGCATCAGCGTGCGTTGCGCACGTCCAGGCACGGCGCCCAGTGACGCGCTCGCGATCGCCGATGCAGCTGCCATCCCACCGATCGAGCCGATGCCGAAGCAGCTGATGTAGGCAAGACGTTCACCCGAGGAGGCGAGCTGCGCGAACACGACCGCGGTCAACGCTCCGCTCCCGGCGAGTCCATGCACGAGACCGACGGCGAGCGGACGCCACGCGAGCGTCTTGCGACCGACGTGGACGTGCGCGAGCGGACCGCCGTGAACGTGGCGCCGCGTGCCGTGTCCGTGATCGCGGATCGGTCCGTGCCGGCCCTCACCCCATGCGCACGCGATCCCGCGAACGCCGAGCACGACGAGGACACCGGCCACCGCGAGCTCGAACGCTGCCGCGAGCCGCACCGGGAGCGCCTCGCCCGCGACCAGCAACACGATGCCGACGACGACGAGCGCGAGTGTGTGGCCGACGCCCCAGATCGCGCCGACCATCGCACCGCGTCGGGCATCGCGGCTGTCGCCGACGAGCGTGGCCATCGCGGTCAGGTGATCGGGCTCGAACGCGTGGCGCAGGCCCACGAGCAGTCCGAGCAGCACGCCAGCGATCGACGACATCGCGCGGACGCTATCACGTGGTCAGGTCATGAACGTGTAGAGCGCGAGCGCGAGTGCGGCCACGATCGAGAGCACGACGATCCATACGATCCGACCCACCACCGCGTCACGATTCCGGTCGTAGGTCTTCGGAGCCGGCGTCGGCGGAAACGGCTGCGCCGGAGGAAACGGCGTCGGCGCGAATCGCTGACTCGCCGGTATCGCCTGACTGGCACGCTCCGGCTGCGCGAACGACGGCGCGACCGGGGGTGTCTGCGGCTGCGTGGCGCGGCCATCCGTCGTCGACGTGCTGGCGTACTGCTGCCAGGTCGGAGCTGCCGGCGACTGCGCGGCGTTCGGGTTCACGGTCGCTGACCGCGGCGGTCCGACGATTGGCGGCGGGTTCGACGGGACGTGACGCGGTGTTGGCATCGGCGCTGGCGTCGGCAAGCGAGGCCCGGACAGTGGCTGCACCGCACGACGCGGTGGCGGCGCCGATTCGCGTGGCGCTCGCGGAGCGGGCGGCGCAGGCCGCGGGGACGGCGCAGGCGGAGCGGACGACGGAGGCGCAGCGGGCGGCGCAGGTGGAGCGGCCGACGCCGGCTGTGCGGGCGGCGCAGGCTGCGCGCGCGGCGTCGGCCGCACAGCCGGCGCCGGCCGCACAGCCGGCGTCGGCCGCACAGCCGGCGCCGGTGGTGACGACGACGCGAACGTCGCCGCGCGGTGCGGCCGAGCCCTGGGCGGCAGGTAGTGCTCCGCCGCGATCATCGTGGCTTCCTGGTCGACGATGATCGGCCGGATGCTGGCGGAGACGTCGATCTGCCGGGTCTCGCCGTCGTCGACCGCGTCGCCGAGGATCGCGTCGATCGCGGCCGCGAGCTCGTGCACGCTCGCGAACCGATCGTGCGGCTCGCGTGCGAGGCATTGGCTCACCAGCGCGTCGAGCTCCGGCGGGACCGGGACCTGTGACGACACCCGCGGCGGCGTCTGGGTCAGTAGCGCGGCGAGCATGCTGGTCGGCGTCACCGAGTCCGCGAACGGCCGACGCCCCGCGATCATCTCGAAGATGACGATGCCGAGCGTGAACAAGTCGCAGCGTCCATCGGCAGCGGCGCCGAGGATCTGCTCGGGCGCCATGTAATCGATCGTGCCGACCATCTGGCCGGCGTTCGTCAGCTCTGCGCCGTCATCCATCCCGGCGCCGCGTCGGATCTTGGCGATGCCGAAGTCGAGCACCTTGACGGCCTCGAGGTCACCGCGCCGCACGAGCTGGATGTTCGCCGGCTTGAGATCGCGGTGGATGATGCCGAGCTCGTGGGCCTCGGCGAGCGAGTCGCACACCGACCGCGCGATCGCGAGGGCCTCGCGCCAGTCGAGCTGGCCTCGGGTCCGCAGCCGCTCGTGAAGGCTGACCCCACGCAACAGCTCCATCACGATGTAGAGCACCCCGTCGGGCGTCTCGCCGAATTCGTAGGTGGTCACCGTGGTCGGCGCGCGTAGCTGCGACAGGGTCGTGCCCTCGCGGCGGAACCGCGCGATCACGTTCGGATCGGCGGCGAGTGACGGATGCAGTACCTTGATCGCGACGGCATGGCCCGACGCGACGTACTGCGCGCGGTAGATCGCGCCGAACCCGCCCGCGGCGATCTTCTCGACGATCCGAAACCGACCGCTGAACAGCTGACCGACCAGCGGGTCGATGCGCTCGACAACGGTCCGCTCCTCTGGGTCCTCGCGCATGACGTGCCAACGCTCGCCCGGCAATTCTACCAGGGCGACAGTACGGGACGACCTTTTCCTCGGAAGCGGCCGCCCGAGCTCAGCGACAGGACGGCAGGCCGTCGGGGATGGTGACGCGAAACTTCGCCGGATCGAGCGTCGGGTTGACGACGCGCTCCTTCCACTCGACGAGCAGGTCGGCTTGCTGCGCGGGCGACTTGAAGCGGGTCTTCGCGGGCAGCCGGTGGGTCCCGCCGGCCTCGTCCTTGACCGCCTCGAAGTCGGTGTTCTCGACCGACCACACGACCTTGCCGTCGCGGCCGACGAGCTCGCTCGACACGATGTCGGAGCGGCCCTCGCGCGCGTCGATCACGATGTTCTGCGTGCCCTCGGGCGACTCGAGCTTCAGCCGCTCGTACCCCTTGTTCGCGTCCCACGTGACCGTGCCCTTCGGCTGACCGAGCACGGGAACCGTACCCAGCGCGAGGTGCAGCACGTCCTCGGGCTCGAGCTCGACGCGCAGCAGCGTCGCGATCGATTGCTTGTTGCACGCCCCGGTGAGCTGACAGTTGTTCTGCATGTCGACGAGCGCGAAGTTCGCGCCATCGCACGCCATGTCCGCGAGCACATCCTCCTGCGGCGAGATCGCGTTGAAGCGAACCTGGCGCTGCGACGTCCCCATGACGTAGACGGTGCCCTTCACGCGCTGCTTGCCGAGCCAGTAGTCCATCACGCTCTCGGCGCGGAACGCCTTGCGGGCCTCGCGCGTCTTGACGAGCTGCGCGACGAGAGCCTCCGCGGTCGGCATGTTCGACGGCTGCTTGTACGTGCCTCCCTTGCCGGGGCAACCGCATGCGAGCACGGCCATGGTCACAACCGACACGATCGAAGCGAGTCTCATCCGCGGTTGATACCAGAGGCACGCGACCGGATGTTCCCGGCGGTGCCGAGGTGTGATCGATCTGGTGATCGACGCGTGTCAGGGAGCTCGATCAATGCGTGATCGACACGGCGTCGAATGGCAACCAGGCGCTACTTCAGCAGTGCGTTCAGGAACGCCAGCTGGTCGGTCACGCGCTCGACCTGCTGCCGCACCAAGTCCGCACCGCCATGGCCCGCATTGCGCTCGATCCGCAGCAGCACCGGCGCGCCGCTCGAGGTGGTCGCCTGGATCAGCGCGGCGAACTTTCGAGCGTGCGCGGGATCCACACGATCGTCGTGATCCGCGGTGTCCATCAGCAACGCGGGATACTTTGTCGGTCCGGCATCGACGGCGCGACGGTACGGCGAGTACGCGTGGAGCACCTTGAACTGCGCTGGGTCGTCGGCAGAGCCATACTCCGGCACCCACGTCCTGCCCGACCCCGAGAGCTGGAACCGCAGCATGTCGAGCAGCGGCACCGCACAGATCACCGCGCGAAACAGCTCCGGTCGTTGCGTCATCGCCGCACCGACGAGGAGCCCGCCGTTCGAGCCACCGGAGATCGCGAGATGCGCGCTCGACGTCCAGCGTTCCTTGACGAGGTACTCGGCCGCCGCGATGAAGTCGTCGAACACGTTCTGCTTGTTCAGCAGCATGCCGGCGCGATGCCAGTCCTCGCCGTACTCGCCACCGCCGCGCAGGTTCGGGATCGCGTAGATGCCGCCCTGCTCGAGCCACACCGTACGCGACGACGCGAACGACGGCGTCATGTTCACGTTGAAGCCGCCGTAGCCGTACAGGATCGTCGGGTTCTTGCCGTCGCGCTTCGCGGATTTCGGGCGGATGATGAACATCGAGATCTTCGTGCCGTCCTTCGACGGAAAAAACACCTGCTCGGTCACCATCGCGGAGGTGTCGATGGGGAGCTTGACGCGCGCCCACTCGGTCACCTTCCCGGTCTTGATCGACGTCTGAAAGATCACCTGCGGATCGGTGAACGACGTGTACGAGAAGTAACCGGTATCCTCGTCGGGGTTCCCGCTGATCCCGGCAGACGTACCGAGTGGCGGCAGCTCGACCTTGCGCACGAGCTTGCCCTCGAGATCGTGGACCTCGACCTCGGTGGCCGCGTGGCGCAGGTATGTCAGGATCAGCCGCTCGCCGACGATGGTCGCGCTCTCGAGCGTCGCGTCGCTCTGCCGCACGATCTCCCGCCACGCCTCGCGCTGCGGCTTCCTCGGGTCGACCTTGTACACGCGATAGCGCGGCGCGCCGTCGTTGGTCGTGATGTAGAACCGATCGCGCCACACGGTGACGTCGAAGTTCGCGTCGACCTTCTCGACGAGCGGCGTCCAGGCCGCCGCCTGCTTGCGCATGTCCTTGACGTAGACGTCCGACGAGCTCCAGCCGTGCTGGATCGTCGCGATCAGCCAGTGACCATCCCGCGAGATGCCGCCGCCGAGAAACGTCTGCGGATTCTTCGTCGCCTCGTGAACGATCTGATCGGACGCCGGGTCGGTGCCGAGCACGTGGTAGCGCAGCTCTGCGAAGCCGGGCCGCTCCGCGATCGTCACCTTGCCCGCGACCGGCGGCACCCACGTGTAATAGAAGCTCTTGCTGTCCGGCGTCCACGACGCCCCGGAGTACTTCGTGCCCTCGATCTGATCGGCCAGATCCTTGCCGGTCGCGACGTCACGCACGTGCGTCACGGTCTCGTCGGAGTTATTCAGCTTCTTCGCGTACGCCACGTATTTACCGTCGTGGCTCGGCCACCAGCCACCGAGCCCGACGCTGCCATCGCTGCTCCACGCGTTCGGATCGAACAGCACCTGCTCGGCGCCGGCCTCGCCCTGCGTCCAGTAGACGATCGTCTTCTCCTTGTCGGCGTGCTTGCGCGTGTAGAAGAACCGCCCTTTGCGATGCGCCGGCGCGCTGATCGCGTCGTAGTAGAAGAGCTTCTTCAGCCGCTCGGCGAGCTCGGCTCGCCCCGGCAGCTTCGCGAGCTCCGCGCGCGCGTAGTCGTCCTGGACGTCCATCCATGCCTGGACCTCGGCGCTCTTCTCGTCCTCGAGCCAGCGGTAGGGATCGGCGACCTGGACGCCGTGCACGGTGTCGACGATGGCGTCGATGCGAGTCGCCGGCCATGGGCGCGCCGATGGGAGCTTCTCGGGGGCGTGCGTCACGTCAGCCTTCGCAGGGGTGGGAGGAGGATCGACAGGCAGCAAGGTTCTCGTCGTCGAACCTCCACTACATGCGGACAGGGTCGCAAACACCAGCAGCCTGCGCATGCCACGTGTACTACCACGTAGCGCCCGGCTCGGAACGCAGGAGCCAGCGCGCGGACCGCGCCGCGTTGTGACAGCCCGGAAACGGCGCCGTCACGTTATGGCGTCCGCGGTCGCGCGAGGCTTGCCGGATGCGTAGGTTGGAAGCATGGCCAATCCGATCCCGCACAACTGGGATGTCCCGAAGGTCTTCCGCGATCGGTTCGGCGCGCGCGCAGGCCGCCAGCGCGTGATGTCCGCCGACGGTCACGTGCTGATCGTCCTCCACGACGTGCCCGATCCGAACCTGCCCGATCATCGCGAGGCGAGGCTCCACTGGCGCAAGCCCGATGGCACGTGGAAGTCGAGCGGCTCCGGGGCCACCACGATCGCCGCGCTACGCGCCCACGTCGAGGACTACGTCGTCGCGATCGACGCCATCGAGCAGAAGACCAAGCAGGCTGCGCGCGCGAAGGACTGGTTCGAGATCATGCACGGTGCGGCGCCGCTGCTCCGCGCGGTACGAGGTCAGAGCGCGACGCTCCAGGAAGCACGCGACCTCGTGAAGGACGACCGCGAGCTGATCGCGATCCGCGATACCGCGCAGGAGAACGAGCGCGCGATCGAGCTGATCCACGGCCACGCACGCGCGGGTCTCGACTACTCGATCGCGGCGAGCTCCGAGGAGAACGCACGCAGCTCGCAGCATGTCGTCGAGTCGCAGCACCGATTGAACCTGATCGCCGCGACGTTCCTGCCGATCTCCGCGCTCGGTGCGCTGCTCGGCATGAACCTCGACCACGGCTTCGAGCACTGGAATGCGCCCTATGCGTTCTGGGCCGTCGCTGGTGGCGCGTTTCTGCTCGGCTTCGTGATCCGCGCGACGCTGCCGAACGCGAAGCCGAACGCGACGTGATGTCACTTGTGATCTGCGCGGTCACGGGTCACCTGCGCGGTCTACGGTCAGTGCACGCTGCCGTACTGCGGCAGGTCGACACGCCATCGACCGTCGATCTTCACGAGCTGCATGCGCGCGCGACCCGACGGTGACACCACCTCGACGACCGCGCGATCGTTGCGCTCCTCGAGGACGGTGATGTCGGTCGGTGCTGCGACGCCGTCCGAGCTGCCGATCGACACCAGATCCTTCGCGGTGTAGCGGATCGCGGCGCCCACGAGATCGGTCGCGCGCCTGGCCTCGACCTCGAGCCGGTGCTGGGTCGCGGGTGCGAGCATCGCGAACACGGTGTCGCGATCCCCGGTCTTCGCCGCCTGCAGGACGTCGCGCACCGCGGCTTCGGGACCCGGCTGCGAGACCCGACAGCTGCGTCCGGCGACCGCGGCCGCGAGCGCCATTGCGGCGAGCGCACTCGCAACCGCGGCGATCGTCGACCGTCGTGAGGTCAGCGCAAGTGCCATCGGCCCACGGTCCTGGTCTTGCAACGTGTCCCGATACAGAACGCCGGTGACTGGCTCTGCTGCTCGACCGTTTTCATCGGCTTTCTGTGTACTTGTGACGCTCGAACCCGTCAACTAGACTGTGAATGACCGGGGTGGATTCACCGTCGAAGTCTTGTCGAACGCCCCGTCGACACCAGGAGGAAGTCATGCGGATGCAACACCTTGCAAAGTTTCTCGGCGTCGTAGGCCTCTGTCTTGCCACGCAAGCGTGTGTCGTCCGCGAGACGCAACCTGTGAACAGCGGTTACGGGTACGGATACAACCAGGGCTACGCCTCTGCGAGTGTCTCCGTCGGACAGCCGTCTCCCTACTACGTCTCCAGCATGCCGCCGGAGCCGCTCTACGAGCAGATGAGCGTGTCGCCCGGTTACGGCAACGTGTGGATCGACGGCTACTGGCACTGGAACGGTTACGAGTGGGTGTGGGTCGGCGGTCGCTGGGAGCGCGAGCAATCCGGTTACGTCTACGTGCAGCCGTACTACGACTACTCGAACAACTCATACGTCTACACGCCCGGCTACTGGGTCTCGCGCGATCGCGCGCCTCGTGGCTGGCAGGTTCGTGATCATCGCGATGGTCGGCCGACCGTGGTCGTGCCGCCGTCGGGTGGCGGTGGTTATCGGCCGCCGGTTCGCCCCGGCGATCGCGGTGGCGTTGCCCAGCCGCCGCCGCGTGGTGATGGTGGTTACCTCCCGCCGCCGCGTGGTGGCGACGCGCGTCCGCCTGTCGGTGGTGGTGGCGTCTATCAGCCCCCGCGTGGCGATGGTGGTGGCTATGTCCCGCCGCCGCGTGGCGATCAGCGTCCACCCGTTGGCGGTGGTGGTGGTGGCGTCTATCAGCCGCCGCCGAGAGGTGATCAGCCGCAGCCGCCGCCCGTCGTCGGCCCACGTCATCCCGGTGGTGGCTCGCACACGCCTCCGACGGGTGGTGGGTACCAGCCGCCGCGCGATCAGCCGCAGCCGCCCCGCGGGCAGCCGGACGTTCATCGCGGTCCCGATGATGTGCGCGATCGTCCAGCATCGCCGCAGAGGCCGTCGGCGCCGCCGCCGGTCTATGGCGGCGATCGCCCCTCGGGACCGCCGTCGCGCGGGCCGATCAGCACGCCACAGCCGAACCGTCCATCGGCGCCACCGCCGGCCGCGTCGCCGCCACCAGCGCGTACGTCGCCACCGCCGGCTCGTACCGCTCCGCCGCCGGCGTCGAGCCAGCCGCCGCCACGGGCCGGGAGTGACGACACTCGCGCACCAGGTCGCCTGCGCGGCCGCTAGTTTTCACACCACAGCCGTGAACGACGGGCGTCTATCGGTCCCCCCGACGAGACGCCCGTTTGGCGTTTCGTCGTTGCCCCGACGTTGGGGTCGCTAATCGATACGGAGCGCGCGCTCGAACTCTTCGGGATTCGACGACGCGTAGATCGCCGTCTCCATCGAGATCAGGCCGCTGTTCACGAGGTCGATCAGGTGCTGATCGAAGAGCTGCATCGAGTAGAGATCGCGACCCTTGCGGATCAGCTCGGGGACATCGCCCAGCCGGCCGGCGCGCACGCACTCGCGGATCGTGCGGGTCACCCGGAGGATCTCGACGGCCGGGATCCGACGGCGGCCATCCTTGCTGGCGAGCAAGCGCAGCGACACGATTGCCTGCAGGCAATCGCCGAGCCGGTCGCGGACCACGTCCTGGGCGTCGGTCTCGAACAGGCCGACGTATCGCTGGATCGTAGCGACCGAGTCTGGCGTATGGATCGCGGAGATGACGAGGTGCCCGGTCTCCGCGGCCTTGAGCGCGGTGGCTGCGGTCTCGCGATCGCGGATCTCGCCGACGAGGATCACGTCCGGATCCTGGCGCATCGCCGCGGTCATCGCGTCACGGAAGCTCTCGGTATCCGCGCCGACCTCGCGCTGGATGATCATGCACTTCTGCGGCTCGTGGATGAACTCGACCGGATCTTCGATCGTCACGATGTGGGCGTGCCGGGTCTCGTTGATGTACCGCACCATCGCGGCCATCGTCGTGGTCTTGCCGTTGCCGGTCGCGCCGGTGATCAGCACGAGGCCGCGGCGGGCATCGGCGATCTCCGAGAGCACCGGCGGCAGGTTGAGCTGCTCGATCGAGAGCACCTGGATCGGGATCAGGCGCATCACGATGCCGACCGAGCCGCGCTGCCGGAAGATCGACGCGCGAAACCGGCCGCGCTGGGCGAGCGAGTAGGAAACGTCGATCTCGGTGAAGCGACGCGTGAAGTCGACGGTGATGTTGCGGTCCTCGAGGATCATCCGGGCGATCGCCTCGGTGTCCTGCGCGCTCAGCGGCGGGACCTTGATCGCTCCGAGCAGCTCGCCGTGCAGGCGGTAGTGTGGCGGGTAGCCGACTTCGAAGTGGATATCCGAAACACCCCGCTCGATGCCGAAGCCGAGGAGCTTGTGGAAGGCGGTCCGGTCCATGAAGGCCGGGTCAGTTTAAACCCGGTCGCCCTGGTCCGCGCTCGCCCTCGGGGGTGTTTTCGGCGGGCTTGCGCAGGCTCTCGATCAATGCTTCGCCCGTGCCCTCGTCATCGCTGAGCGGTTGCCACGGTTGCGGCTGCGCAGGATCGGGCTTTGCCGGCGGCTGGGAGGCACGCGGCCGTCGCTGATCAGCGCCCGCTTCGGGCGGCAGCTTGAAGTCGCTGGTGATCTCGTCGTCGGGACGGCCGAACGCGTTCTTCGGGATCCCGATGGGCGGGATCGAGCTCTGCGAGCCGGTGCCGAACAGTTGCCGGTTGGCCGGCTTGGAGTGCGGGATCGCGAGCACGCGATCGTCGTCGTCCTCGTCGTCGTTGTCGTTGTCCTGCGGCGGAGGCGGCGTCCGCGGCGAGTTCGGAGACTGCACGTTGCGGAGCTCGGCGCGAACGTCGTCGCGCAGGTTGACGAACGGCGGTGCCGGCCGTGCCATGTAGTAGCCTTGGCCGTAGCGCAGCCCGAGGTCGCGCAGCGCGATCACGTCCTCGAGGTGCTCGATGCCCTCGGCGATCATCACCGCGTCGATCGTCTCGGCGATGTGACGCAGCGAGCGCAACATCTCGCGCTTCACCGTCGAGCGGGCGATGCCGCGGACGAGGACGTCGCTGATCTTGATGAAGTGAGGACGCAGCGCCATCACGGTCTCGAGGTTCGAGTGCCGGGTGCCGACGTCGTCGATCGCGATCCCAAAGCCCATCGCGGTGTACGCGCCGAGCGCGCGCTTGAACGATGCGAAGTTCTCGATCGCGAGGCGCTCGGTGATCTCGAAGACGATGTTCGCGGGCGTCAGGCCCGCGGCGGCAAGCAGGTTACCGACCTCGACCTCGATGAATGCCTGGTCATAGAACGACATCGGCAGCAGATTCACGAACAGCCGATGCACCGGCTCGAGGGTCTTCGCGCTGCGTAGCGCGCCGCGGAAACATGCGCGATCGAGCTCGACCGTCAGATCGACCTCGTCGGCGATCGCGAACAACGTCGCGGGCGACTCGAGGGCGGTGCCGCGCGGGCCGCGTGTCAGCGCCTCGTACGCGAAGATGTCCCCGGTGCCGAGATCGACGATCGGCTGGTACACCGACGTCAGGCCATCGCCGAGGATGATGTCCTGCAGGGTCGAGCGGTCGCGGTGCGCCTTGCGCTCGCGGAGGTTGCGAGTGGCGGCGATCGCGTCGGCGACGAGCCGTGCGGTGAGGCGCTCGGGCCGGAGCAGCGAGTTGCCGAGCACGCGCGCGGAGCCGACCGTGATCCGCGGCTGCTCGCGCAGCACTTCGGTCACCATCGGCGCGAGTGCCTCCTCGATCGCCTTCTCGACCGTCGCTGCGAGCTGCTCGAGATCGACACGGACCTTGCTGTCGCGAGGCGCGAGGATCACGAAGTAACCGTCGCCGTCGCCGGTGCGGCAGATCAGATCGGACGGATCGAGCACCGCGCCGCGCAGTCGATCGAGAACCGCCGCGGCGTGATCGTAGATCTCGCTGTGGTGAGCGACGCCGAGATCGAGCTCGACGCGATGCAGTCGCGACAGATCGACGAGCAAGCACGCGAGCGAACGATCGCGCTTGAGGATCGTCGTGACCTCGTTCATCCGTTCCTGATACGAACGGAAGCGATCGACCTCGGGCTCGCGGATCCGGCTGAACGCACGCGTCTGGTTGCGTTGCGTGCCAGCGGTGGCGCGATCGTCGTCGGAGAAGAAGTGCACTCGTCCAGGTCCGCCACGCTTGGCGCCGCGGAGCGCGGCCTCCGCTGCAGTCAGCAGACCCTCGGGATCAGCGGCGTCCTCGGGAAGACACGCGACGCCGATCGAGATCGACATCTTGCGGCCACCGGGCATCTCGGCGGCGGCGACCGCATCGCGCAACCGCGCCGCCTTGGTGAGCGCCCCGGACTTGCCGGTCTCGGGTAGCAGCAGCACGAACTCTTCGCCGGAGTAGCGCGCGACGACATCCGACGTGCGGATCGGCGTGTCGTCCTCCTGTAGCACGCCGGCGAGGCGGCGGAGGATGTCGTCACCGATCTGGTAGCCGAGGTCATAGTTGACCGTCGCGAAGCCATCGATGTCGGCGATCAGGATCGACATCGGCTGGCCGTAGCGCAGCGCGCGCGCGACCTCCTCGCGCAACCGCTCCTGGAATGCGCGATGCGTGTAGAGGCCGGTCAAGCCGTCGCGTAGCGTGAGCGCGTCGAGCTGATGACCCATCTGAGCGAGCTGCTCGGTCTTCGCCGAGATCTCGAGGCCGCGGGCGTCGAGCTGGGTCTGGAGCTGCGTCTCGTGCTCGCGCAGCTGATCGTTCGCGAGCCGCAGCTCGGCGAACAGCCGCTGGTTGTCGCGCTCGAGCTTGAAGGTGTGGACCAGCTGATCGATTACCTGAAGGAGGTCCTGCAGCTTCCACGGCTTGGTGATCACGTAATGCAGATGACCGGCATTGATCGCGGCGATCAGATCGTCGGACTCGGGGAAGCCGGTGACCACGGCGCGGCGGCACTGCGGATGGGTCTTCGCGACACGTGCGAGCAGCTCGGCGCCGGCGAGCCCGGGCATTCGCAGATCAGCGAGCACGCACGAGACGTCGGGATTTGCCTCGACGAGCGCGAGTGCTTCGAGCCCCGACTCGGCGAGCAACACCGTGCAGCGCGCACGCAGGACGCGGCCCAACGCCTGGAGGTTGTTCCGGTCGTCGTCCACGCAGATGACGATCGGCTTCGCCGCGTCGTCTGTGATCTCCCCCTTCACCCCCGGCTGTTCGGAGTCGACTACTGCCAATGTGAAATTAGTATCGGCCTTCGTGTCGTTTGTGTGAAGGGCTCTCAGCAGGCGATCCGCGCAGGTCCGCCTACATGTCGAACAGCGGGGGGAGGTCGAATACCCGCTCGAGGAGCCACTTCATGCCGATGAGGGCGAGCGGGATCGCGGCCACCGCGAGCGCGGTCCGGCGATAACGCGGGGCGCCGAGCCAGCGGGCCACGCCGGCGAACACCGGCAGCGCAACCGCGACGATCGTGAGCTGACCGATCTCGACCCCGATATTGAAGCCGATCAGCGGCAGCAGCACATCCTCGGCCGGCAACAGCTCCGCCAGCATGCTCGCGAAGCCGAGCCCGTGGATGAGGCCGAACCCCACCGTCATCGCGAACCGCCACCGGACATCCGGCACGACCGTGTTCTCGATCGCCGTGTACACGATCGACGCAGCGATCAGCGATTCGACGAGCCGCGACGGCAACGCGATCCAACCAAGTGACGCCGCGATCAGCGACACGCTGTGCGCGAGCGTGAACCCGGTGATGATCGCCGCCGTCGCCCGTAGCGTCGGCCACAGGGACCGCGCCTCCCAGCCCTCCGGCGTGCGCACCAGCACGACCACGAGCAGCAACGCGAGCACGAAGCACACATGATCGAGGCCGCCGTAGATGTGGTCCATCCCGTAGCCGATCCACCCGGTGAACGAAGCCGCGGCACCCGCGCGCAGCTCGAGCACCGGCGTCGCGGCCCGCGCGATTCCTGGCTCGCCAGGCTTCCCCGGCGCGTGCACCGTCACGATCGCCTCGTGTCGCTGATCGAGGGCGAAGAACCGAGCGAGATCGACGCGCAGCACCTCGATCGCCGCCGCGCACGTCGCCGTCCACTCGACCACGACGAACTTGCCGTCGAGATCCGGCCGCGCCCGCGCCGCGCCCGCCACGCACGGCTGGCCCGTCGCCGTCAGCCCCAGCCAGCCCTGCACATACGCCGCCGCCCGTGGCGCCACCGCCGCAGCGAGCACCTCGCCCACCATGGGTTGCGCATCCGCGGCCAGCCCGATCCCCTCATTGACGTCCGGGGGCGCCACCGTGAACGCCACCCGCGCCGCTGCCCCATCGACCGTGATGTCGACGTACTTGATCGAGCTCTGATGCGCCGCGGCCGGCTCCACCAAAGCCGCGACAACCGCGATCGCGAGCACCCAACCCATCCACAACAGAAAGGGGGTCAGACGCAACTTGCGCAACTTACGGTTCGTAACTTCGTGATCCCTTGATCAACGAGGGTCACGCGATCAGCTCGGCGATCTGCTTACTGATCACCGCCCAGGTTGCGTTACTTGCGTCTGTCCCTTTGGCCTGAACGAGATCGACCACTTACGAGTCGCAAGTTGCGCAAGTTGCGTCTGACCCTAGGCGGTGCCGAGCTTGCCGCGGCGGCGCAGCTCGCGCAGCTCGTCGACCAGCTCCTTGGTGGCGAGCTCCTCGCGGAGGCCGGGGCGGGCGTCGAGGTAGGCGGACCACGCGGCCTGTACGAAGGCCTCGACGGGCACGCCGTGATCGGCGGCGAGCTTGGCGGCGCGCAGGAGCAGGGTGTCGAGCTCGGGGTCCGGGTTGCGGGTGACGCCGGGCTGGGCGATCGAGCTGGTGAGCATCTGGTTCGGAAGGGCCATGGTGATAACAGAAGCATCGTGGGCGCGCGGCGCATCGGCTGATCGGGCAGGTGCGATCAGTGCGCGCGGTTCTCGAGGACGAGGTTTGGCAAGGCGCGAGCGAGGCGGGTGGCGGCCGCGGGGCCGAGCTGCGATGCGGAGAGGGCGAAGCGCGTGAGGTGCGCGAAGTGATCGGCGTGCGTGATCAGCGCGCGCAGGGCGCCGTCGCCGAGCTCGCACCGCGCGAGATCGAGATCGTGCAGGTGCACGAGGTAGCGAGCCCGCGCGAGGATCTCGACGAGCGCTGGGGTGATGGTCGAATCGGTCAGCGCGAGACGGTGCAGGGTGCGCGGCGCGGCGGCGAAGATGCGCTTGATCGCGGCGCGGTGCGTGCCGAGCGGACGTCCCCAGCGATCGCGATCGACGGCGCCGAGCTCGAGCTCGATCAGGAAGCGCGCGGACGGATGTGCGAGCAGCTTCGTGACGACCTCGACGAGCGTGACCGCGACGCGGACGCCGGACACGAAGAGCAACGCGTCGTGCGAGAGCATCGCGCGCTGGATGAAGCCGGCGCGCCAGGTGAAGGCCTCGGCGGCGATCGTGTCGGCAAGCTCGCCGAGGAAGGCCGCGCGATGGCGCGCGAACACGCGCAACGCGGCGCGCTGCAGCTCGGGATCGGCGGTGGCGGTGGCGGCGAGCTGGGTCGCGATCAGCTCGCCGCGCGGATCGCCTTGCTCGCCGAGCCAGTCGCCATAGACGGCGTAGCTCGCGAGGTCGTCCGGATCGCGGACGATGGCCTCCTCGAGTGCCGGGCTCCGCGCGTCCACGCTCAGAACTGGCAGAGATACGGATACAGCCCGGTACCCACCGGACCGATCCCCGCGGCACACGGCCGATCATCCCAGTCGCCGGCGCGGCCGCCCGCGATCACCGCGCAATCTTCCTCGTAGCCGCCCCCTGCGCTGTTGTTCGGCTCGTTCGGATCCCAGGCGGTGAACACGACCGGCGTCGCGTCGATCCAAGCGAAGGTCATCTCGGTCACCGCATCGGAGAGTCCAATGAAGACGTCACGCGTGCCTGCGAGGGTCTTCGCGACGGCATAACGATCGGCGGTGCTGGTCACCGCGAGCCTGGCGTTGATCGCGAGGCACGCGGTCGTCGCATCGGCGTACGAGCGCGCGGACGTGAACAGCAGGAAGCACGAGCCGTCGGAGCTCGTCATCGCAGCATCGCCACCCGTGCACGGGCGCGCATCGACCGCCACGTCGACCGCGGCGTCGACGGGTCTGGGCGAGTCCAGCCCGCTGTCACTGCCACCACCACCGATCTCGACACCACAGCCGCCAAGCAGGGCGCCAGCCAGCAGTGCACCCGCCACCTGGGTGAGGACCGAGCAGAGCGCCGACCGCAGCATCCAAGCATTGTGACCCAACTTGCCCCTCACGGACCACGGCTTCTTCACGGGGGCCCGCGAGGTCGCCGGGACGCGGCGGGATGCTACGTTCCCGCCCACATGAGTCGTCAAACTCCTCTGGTCTTCATCATGGCGGCCGGGTTGGGGACCCGCATGAAGAGCGATACGCCGAAGGTCCTGCATCGCGTCGCAGGCCGGCCATTGCTCCACTGGGTCGTGACTGCGGCACGCGCGGCGGGGGCGGGTCGCGTCGTCGCGATCCTCGGCCACAAGGCGGACGTCGTGCAGACGGCGCTCGACGCCGATTTCGGCACGGGCTCCGTCGAGATCGCGATCCAGCCCGAGCAACGTGGGACCGGTCACGCCGTGCAGTGCGCGCTGCCTGCGGTGCAGAACGAGCCCGACGATCGCATCGTGCTGATCCTCACCGGGGACGCACCGCTCCTCGCGAGCGAGCGGATCGCGGAGCTGACGGCTGCGTGCGAGGCATCACCCGCCGGGCTCGCGTTGCTGTCGACCGTTCCGCCGCGGCCGATGCCCTATGGCCGGCTCGTGCGCGATGCGGACGGCGTGCTCGAGCGCATCGTCGAGCACTCGGACGCCACCGAGGACCAGAAGCGCATCGCCGACACCAACGCCGGATTCTACGCGATCCGGCTCGGTCACCTCCGCAAGGATCTCGCCGCGCTGCGTGCCGACAACGCGAAGAGCGAGCTCTACCTCACCGATCTCGTCGCACATGCCCACAAGCGCGGCGGCGCGACGTCGATCGACGCGCCGTTCACCGAGGTCGCGGGCATCAACGACCGCAGCGATCTCGCCGGAGTCGAGGTCGAGGCGCGGCGCCGGATCAACGAGGCGTGGATGCGCGCCGGCGTGACGATGGTCGATCCGGCGAGCACGTACATCGATGCCGACGTCGGCCCGCTCGGCAAGGACACCTGGCTCGGCCCGAACGTCGCGCTGCGCGGCAAGACGAGCCTGGGCGCGGGCGTCCGCGTCGATCTTGGCTGCGTGCTCACCGACGCGCAGGTCGCCGAGAACACCAACATCAAGCCGTACTCGATCCTCACCGAGACCGCGGTCGGACCACGTGCGCAGGTCGGCCCGTTCTCGCACTGCCGTCCCGGCTCGCGGCTGGACGAGGACGTCCACCTCGGCAACTTCGTCGAGACCAAGAAGACGCACCTCATGGCGGGCGCGAAGGCGAACCACCTCGCCTACCTCGGCGACGCGTCGATCGGCAGCAAGGCGAACATCGGCGCCGGCACGATCACGTGCAACTACGACGGCGTCGGCAAGTACAAGACGACGATCGAGGCAGGCGCATTCATCGGTTCGGATAGCCAGCTCGTGGCGCCGATCACGATCGGCCGAGATGCCTACGTTGGCTCCGGGACGACCGTCACCAAGGACGTGCCGCGCGGCGCGCTCGCGATCACCCGCGTCAAGCAGGTCAACGTCGAGGGTTGGGCCGACAGGTTCCGCGAGGCGAACGCGAAGCGCAAGAAGGGCGAAGGCGAGCCCTAACGTCGTCGTTGGATCGGCGGCTGATTCGCGGTATCTCCGAGAGGGCATGTACTGCTCGCTCGACAAGATCGACCTTGCCGCGAAGGTCGACGGGCAGACGGTGGCGATCCAGACCGATCATCGGTCGCGCGACGAGATCGAGGCCGAACCCGAGCTGTCCACGCTCTACGCGATGGCGCGAGTGCTGAACGCGCGCGGCCACCTCGCGGAGGATGGCGTCGTCGATGCGGCGGTCCACTACGTGCTGCCCGATGACGCGCCACCGGCGCTGCGCGAGGCGTTGCGCGCGGTCGGCGCCACGATCGAACGCCGCAGCACGAACGGCGATCGGCGCGGCAAGCTCGAGAAGCTCGGGCAGCTGTCGCACGAGGCCGTCGGCACGATCGCGAACCGCGCGTTCACCGATCTCGCGCGACGTGCGGCGACCCGCGTCGGCAGCCGCGATCTCGCGATGGCGCTCCGGATGCTCGAGGACCAGACGTTCGCCGATCCGCCGGCGCGCGACGACGAGCCCTCGTACTGGCAGCGCGTGCTCGAGCTCGCGGCGCTCGCGGGCGAGCTGTTGCGCGCGAAGTATCCGCACGCGACCGGCTGGATGCACAGCGATCGCGCAACCGTGCCGTTCGGCTTCCAGCTCGATGGCTCGACGATCATGTTTCCGACGAACCGCGCACAGCGCGTGATCGAGGACGGCTCCGACGAGAGCCTGTTCAAGCTGCTGCTCGCGGCCGAGGAGACGATGCGCGAGCCGGGCGACGGCCGCACCGGCAGGCTGATGCCGAGCCTGCGCGATCGCCGCAGCGTCGAGCTCGACGAGATCGTGTGGGAGCCCGTGCTGTCCGACAGCCCGCCCGCCGAGCTGCCGATCATCGTGTGCGGGATCGACGGCGAGAACACGTTCGGGATGATCCGTCGCGAGGCGATCGACAAGCCGCCAGACCGCGCGATGGACGAGGCAATCGCGAACCTCGCCGGCGAGCACGTCGACATCGAGGAGGCGCGGGCCGGTGACCTCGAGATGCTCGTGATCAGCGGCAGCTTCTACGCGGCCGAGAAGATCCTCGATCGCGACTTCATGCGCGGCATGCACGTGCGGCTCGACGCCGAGCTGCTCGCCGCTGCGGTGCCGACGCGCGGCCTCTTGATCGTGACGAGCGCGCAACTCGACGCTTCGCAGATCGCACGGTTCGCCGCGATCGTCGCGAATCGTCACGACGAGGGCGGAGGACGCGCGATCTCGCCGACGATCCTGCTGATCTCGAAGGGCCAGATCGCCGGCTTCGTGCAGGACGAACGCGCCGAGCGCGCCGATACCGGTCCGGTCCGCGCCGACACCGTCCCCGAGACTCCCACCGGTACAGCCGCCGCCACGACCAGCGACGGCGACGACGTCAAGAAGCCCGGCCTGCTCCGCCGTCTGCTCGGCCGCAAGTAGCATGCGCGTCGCGATCGCCGCAGTCGGGATCGCGCTAGCCGCGTGCAAAGGCAAGCGCCAGAACGAGCGCGCCGAACCGTCGCCACAGTCGAGCAGCGATGCGCGCGAGGTGCGCGATGCCGCGGCCCCCGATGCGAGCGCATGGCTGCAGCTCGTGGGCTATCCCCACGCGAAGCCCGAGCGCGTGATCGCGATCCCGACGCGCAGCGACGTGCCGCGGTTCGACGTCGGCGGTCCGGTGATCGCGGGCGACCTCGCGATCATCTCGTCCTCGCAGTTCGGGTTCGCCGCGGTCGACTACCGGCGCGGCACGATCGCGTGGAGCAAGCCCGCCGGCCTCCACGTCGCGCCGCCGCTGCTCCACGGAAGCACGAGCATTGTCCTCGTCGGCGAGTGCCTGAGCCCACCGGTGATCGCGGACGGCGAGGTTCTCCTCGGATGCCTCCGGGTCGTCACGGCGACCGGCGCCGATCAGGCGTACGTCGCGATCCGCGGCACGCCTCGCGAGCTGGAGCCGTTTCTCGCGGCCGTCGGCACGCAGTCGCTGTGGAGCGCAGGCGATCGCGCGGTCCGCTGGCGGCGCGGCGAGGCCGCGGTGGCGATCGATCTGATGACCGGCGTCGCCCGGCCCGCGTCGCTCGAGCCGCCTCCGATCGTGGTCGAGTACCGCGATCGTCGCTGGGAGATCCGCCAGGTCGACGGGCGGATCGTCGCGACCGGTAAGCCGTCCTGGAGCACCGAGCACCCGTACACGGCCGTGCTCGGAAGCGTGTGGCTCCCCGAGCAATCGCCAACCCTCCGCGTCGTCCACCTCGGCGCATTCAGCGGGACACCCGAGGTCCGCCTCCTCGACATGGACGCGACCGGCTCGTTGCGCGCTGCGATCGCACGCCCGACGCCTGGCATCTCGCTGCTCGGCTGGGGCATCTCGCCGGCCGGCGATGCGGCGATCGCGGTGCGGATGGATCGCTCGATCCAGCGCGACTTCATCGTCGGCTATGCGGCGAACGCGATGCTGATGTGGGTGTACGCACTCCCCGAGGTTCCGCGCGCCGACCCGGTGGGCGTTGCGGTCGCGCCGGACGCGGTCGTCGTGTTCCACGACGGCGATACGTTGACGATCCTGCCGGAGCTGTTGGCGCCTCCTACGTCGCCCGGCGCCGGCCGCGGCTCGTCGCAAAATCCGACACCGTAAGCTGCCGAGATCGCAGCCTGGTGACTTGGTACGCCGGGTGCTCGATGACTCCTCACGCCCAACAGGAGCCATCACATGAGCATCATCACCAAGAGCTTTCTCGCCGCCACCGTCGCCGTCTCGCTCGTCTCTTGCGTCAAGCAGGACGAGGCCCCCGCCGGACTCAAGCAGGCACTGCCGACTGCCGAGCAGGTGCGGATCAACTTGCCGGAAGGCGCATCCCGCACGATCGGCCAGCTCGCGGACTACTATGTGGTGACCCGCGACGTGACGCGCACGTTCAACAGCGGCAGCGCCTGGGTGCTGATCCTGATCCACGCGATCGTCCAGTATCCGGTGACGTCGGTCAACGGCGACACGTACACGTGGGGACCGTGGTCTGGCGCGCTCGATCCGGCCGAGTACAAGCTCGACGTCCGCGACGTCGGTGACGGCACGTTCGAGTATCAGCTCTCGGGCAAGTCGAAGACGCTCGCGAACGCGACGTTCGAGGTCGTGATCGACGGCATCGCCGATCCGCGCCCGGGCGCGCTGCAGGGCAACGGCACGTTCCTCCTCGACTTCGATGCCGGCCGCCGCGTCAACCCGGTCGATGCCGGCGACGAGCGCGGTCAGGTCGAGGTTCGCTACGACCTCGCGGCACGCCACCTCGATCTCGGCATCGTCAGCGTCGACGCGCAGGGCAACCCGGTGTCGGCCGAGTACGCGTACGACGAGGCGCTCGATGGCAGCGGCGAGATGTCGTTCAGCGTCGATGGCAACGCCGGCGGCGGCGCGGCGAACGAGCAGATCGAGATCATCTCGCAGTGGGCGGCGACCGGCACGGGCCGTGCGGATGCGAGCGCGACCGGCGGCGACATCGGCGCGAGCCTCACGGTGAGCCTCACGGAATGCTGGGACACCAGCTTCAAGCGCACCTACTACCAGGACTCGCAGAACTTCGCTCCCGCCGAGGGCCTGGCGACGACCTGCAGCTTCCCGTCCCCCAAGTGACGCGTACTTTCGGTCGGCAGTCAGCGTTGACTGTCGAAGTTGCTCCGCGCTAACACCACCGGCGGAGGAAACCCAGATGAGCATGCCCAAGGACGCCCAGGATCTGTTCGACAACCTGGTGCCGCAAGGTCTCGCGCAGTACCCTGACAAGGCGCGCGAGCTGAATGCAATCTACTGCTTCAAGGTCTCGGGCGACGGCGGTGGCGAGTGGACCGTCGACTGCACCGCGAACCCGCCCAGCTGCATCAAGGGCGATAGCGGCAAGGCGCAGTGCACGGTCGAAGTCTCCAACGAGGACTTCAAGACCATGCTCTCGGATCCGAACGCCGGCATGCAGCTGTACTTCCAGGGCAAGCTCCGCGTGTCGGGCGATCCGATGCTCGCGATGAAGCTGCAGCAGCTGTTCGAGATCGCTCGTCCGAAATGAGCTGATCGAGGCGCTGGCTTCGCATCGCAGGCATGATGCGCGGATGGTGACTTCCCCGCTCGCCGATGCGCTACGCGGCATTCGCATCCTCGATCTGTCGAGGCTGCTGCCCGGTCCGTTCCTCACGATGATCCTCGCCGACATGGGCGCGGACGTCGTCAAGATCGAGGATCCGCGCGTCGGTGACTACCTGCGCGCGCTGCCACCGCAGAAGGGCGGGATGGCGGGCCGCTTCCTCGCGGTCAATCGCGGCAAGCGCTCGGCGACGCTCGATCTCAAGGATCCGGCCGCGCGCGATGCGTTCCTCGCGATGGTCGAACGTGCCGATGTCGTCGTCGAGAGCTTCCGGCCCGGCGTGATGGACAAGCTCGGCGTCGGCTACGCGACGCTCGCCGCGCGAAACCCGAAGATCATCGTGTGCTCGATCAGCGGCTACGGCCCGGTCTGGCCGTAGCC
>JBKJUF010000443.1:0-2500 GCA_046590445.1 Kofleriaceae bacterium | reverse complement strand
GCGGCAGCTGGACGAGGCCCTTCGCATCGAGGCGCAACAGCTCGGCGCGGCCTGCGGGAAGCAGCACGAGCGAGCTGCCGACCTCGTGGCTCTCATCGAGCTCGTAACCGGGGAGCTTCAGATCGATCGCGAACGCGAGCTCCTGCGGCGGCGCCTGGGCCTGCGCGCGTGCATCCTGCGCGATCAGCTTGGCGGCGCCCGCCCACGTCGCGCGCGCGGGAACCGTGAACAACGCGCGAGCCCGAACCGCGTCGGTCGCGGCGGGCGTCAGCGCGCGGAAGATCTCGGCGAGCGCGGTCGGCGCGCCCCACACCGGGCCGACCGGCACGTTCGCGGTGACCACGAGACGCGCGACCGCGTCGACATCGTGCGCGAGGAACGCGGATGTCGCGACCGCCGGATCGAGCTGCACGTGGCCGACGTAGTTGTACTTGTTGTCCCCGAGATCGGTCGATGCCCAGAACCACGCGCCGCACTGCCGGCAGCGCAGCCAGGTCTCGGGGCTGTAGCTGCCGATCGCCTCGAGCTCGGCGACGAACGACTCGCCGTCGCGATCGCGGACGGGATGTGGCACCGCGCAGGTCATTGCCCATGCTTACCGCAGTTCGGTTCGAGCTTTGCCGGTGCTTGCGCGAGCACGTCGCGCACGGCGCCTCATGATCCAGCTGTGTTCCTCCTCGCTGCCTGGCCGCTCCTGCTCGTCCCGCCCGCGATCGCCGGGCTCGCGTACCTGTTCTGCTACCGCTCTGAGCGCACGCGGTCAGGCTGTTGTCGCGGGCGGTCACTTCGCCCGGGGCGCCGCGATCGTAGAGATCGGGCACCATGATGCAGATGACCGCGACCCGCAAAAGCCCCGCCCCGCCGCCCAGCCGGACCACCAAGATCGTCGTCCACAGCGCCGGCGGCTACGACCACCTGAAGCTGGAGACCACCGCGATCCCGGTGCCTGCGGCGGGTCAGGTGCGAATCGACGTCCGTGCGATCGGCGTCAACTACGCCGACTCGGTCGTGCGGATGGGCCTCTACGCATCGGCGAAGGAGTACGTCGGCTGGCCGATCACGCCAGGCTTCGAGGTCTCGGGCGTCATCGGTGCGGTCGGCGCGGGGGTCACCGATCTCGCGATCGGCGACGAGGTGTTCGCGGTGACCCGGTTCGGCGGCTACAGCTCGCACGTCGTCGTCGATCGCGGTTACGTGTTCGCGCGCCCGCGCAGCGTCAGCTTCGAGCAGGCCGCGGCGATCCCGGCGGTCTACATGACCGCTTGGTACGCGCTGTTCGAGCTCGCACACCCGCGGCGCGGCAACAAGGTCCTCGTGCACTCCGCCGCCGGTGGCGTGGGTGGCGCGCTCGTCCAGATGGCGAAGCTCGCCGGCTGCGAGGTCGTCGGCGTCGTCGGCAAGCCCGACAAGGTCGCCACCGCACGCGCCGCTGGCGCCGATCACGTGATCGACAAGTCGACGCAGCCGCTGTGGCGCGAGGCCGAGCGCCACGCCCCCGAAGGCTACGACGTGATCCTCGACGCGAACGGCGTGTCGACGCTCGGTGACAGCTACAAGCACCTCCGCCGCGCCGGCAAGCTCGTGGTCTATGGCTTCCACTCGATGATGCCGAGGACCGGCGGCAAGCCGAACTGGCCCAAGCTCGCGATCGACTACGTTCGCACGCCGCGGTTCAACCCGCTCGACATGACGAACGACAGCCGCAGCGTGCTCGCGTTCAACCTCAGCTACCTGTTCGAGCGCCGCGAGCTGCTCGACGAAGCGATGCAGCAGATCGTCGGCTGGCTCGACGCCGGCAAGCTCGTGCCGCCGCCCGTCGTCACCTATCCACTCGCCGAGGTCGCCCGAGCCCACGCCGACATCGAGTCGGGGCGCACCGTCGGCAAGCTCGTCCTGTTGCCGTGACGCGACGAAAATACGCGCGCAGCGCAGGGAGGTCGCCGTCGATCGCGTGGAACGCGTCCTTGGACGCGAAGCTTGGCGCGTAGAGCTCGTCCAAGCGATCGATCCACGCGGGCAAGAGCTCGTCGTAGAACCGGCGACAGCGCGTCAGTGCCTGGGGGATATCCAACATCGTTGCCCGATCAAGCTCGCGAGTGCGGTCCGGTGGGGGCGTCGTTTACCGGCTCGCGCGCGAGCGCATCGCGAAGCTGCTGGCGGGCGCGGTGGGCGCGAATCTTTACATTCGCGACGGTGATGCCGAGCTGCACTGCGGTCTGGTGCTCGGTCATCTCGGTGCGCATCATCACCACGTCGCGATACTTCGGCGCGAGCCGATCGAGCGCGCGTCGAGCACGCATCGCGACCTCGAGATCGCCGACCAAGGTCTCCGGCGATCGGCTCGGGTCTGCGATCTCCCAGTGCATGGCCTCGTCGGTCGGCGCGAGGAATTCGCGTGACCTGCGGCCGCGGCGGAGGTAGCTGAGCGCCGTGGTCGACGCGATCCGATAGAGCCACGTCCGGTACTTCGAATTGCCGCGGAACGAGTCGCGGTGGCGGT
>JBKJUF010000101.1:0-3959 GCA_046590445.1 Kofleriaceae bacterium | reverse complement strand
ATACGAGAACACGCCGTAGCCGTGGCCGCGATAGGTCGCGACCGCCGACAGCGTGTGGCTACCCGGCGCGATCGGGCCGGAGAACACGTCGAAGCTCTTGGTCTTGTACAGCGCCTCGCCGGCGTCGTCGCTGCGCGAGAGGACGGCGGTACCGTCGAGCGAGTAGGTCAGCCTGATCAGTCGGAACGAGCTGCCCATGTCATTCGAGTGCGAGACCACGGCCTGCGCGCCGGCACCACCGCCGAGCATCTGCTCCTTGAGCATCTGCACCCGCGCCTTGAGCTGCCACGCGCGCTCCTTCAGCGCCTGCGTCTGCTGCTCGAGCCGGCGCATGCGGACCGCCGTCGGCATGTCCTCGGGACGGACCGTGCTCGGATCCGGCGCGGGCTCCGGCGCCGGCGCGCTACCCGAACCGGCCGCGCTGCCCGTTCCACCCGCCGTGGCTGATCCTGCCGAGCCTGCAGCTGCCGAGCCCTTGGTCGCGGGGGTCGTGGCACCGGTCTTGGGCTTGGGTTGCGCGATCGCTGCGGTCGCCAACAACGAAGAGAAGACGACGACTGTCGAAGTAACTCGCATGCGTTTCTCCAACCAGCGCAGAGCTGGCCAAGTCCAGGCCTCGAACGATGCACCCGTGACGGGGCAATTCCCTTTGGAATGTCGCGGTTGTAACACCGGGAATCCACTGCATCAAGCAAGCGTATCCTCGGTTTTTGGATCTCACCCAGCTCTGGCGGGACGCAGATGTGCCCACAGTTTTTCAAGAACCACCGCGATGCCTTCGCCGGTCGCTGCCGACATCGTGAGCAGCTCCACATCGAGGTCGGCGAAGTCCTGTCGGATCTGGGTCACTCGCTCGGCTTCCATCGCGTCGACCTTGTTGAGGACGACGACTTGAGGCTTGTTCGCGAGGTGCGGGGCGTAGCGCGCGAGCTCGCCGTTGATGATCTTGAAGTCCGCGACCGGATCCCGCTCCGGACCGGTCATGTAGGTCGCCTCGATGATGTGCAGCAACACGCGGCACCGCTCGACGTGGCGGAGAAACTGGTGTCCGAGTCCGGCCCCCTCGGCGGCGCCCTCGATCAACCCGGGGATGTCCGCGATCACGAAGTTGCGCTCGTCGCTGAGCCGGACCACGCCGAGGTTTGGCACCAGCGTGGTGAACGGATAATCGGCGACCTTCGGGCGCGCGCGAGAGACGTGCGAGATGAACGTCGACTTGCCGACGTTGGGAAACCCGAGGAGGCCGACATCGGCGAGCAGCTTGAGCTCGAGCCGCAGCGTGCGCTCCTGGCCGGGCGTGCCCTGCTCGGCGGTGCGCGGCGCCTGGTTCCACGGCGTCTTGAAGTGGATGTTGCCCTTGCCGCCGATGCCGCCGCGCGCGAGCACGAACGATGCGCCGTCCGCGGTGAGGTCCGCGATCGGGTCCGCGATGCCTTCCTCGTAGATCACGGTGCCGACCGGCACGCGGATCGTGAGGTCGTCACCGGCCGCGCCATACTGATCCTTGTTGCGGCCGGGCTCGCCAGGGGTCGCCTTGTAGTGGCGGCGATACTTGAAGTCGAGCAGCGACGATAGATGCGTGTCAGCAACGACGATGACGCTGCCGCCGTCGCCACCATCGCCACCCGACGGACCGCCAAACGGCACGCCGTCCTCGCGACGGAACGCGGCTGACCCGTTGCCGCCGTCGCCGGCCTTGACGTGGATCACCGCCTCGTCGATGAAGTGCATGACACCGGTGATACGTATGGCCGATGCGCGGTGGGGGTCAAGCCGGGAATGCCCACACGATCACCGCCGTACACTCGGGATCGACCCGCGATCCTCCGTGCCACCCTCTCCAACAGTTCGGCGTGCCGGCGTGCAGGTCCGTCGTGGTTCGGCTGTGCGCTCGTCGCCGGGCGCGGCGGCAACGGGCCGCACCATCCGCCGTGCTGCGCGAGGCGAGCGAACCGCAGTTACGCGGCGGCAGTCGTCGTCGCCGCGGAGTCGACGGCGTAGACCGCGACGCGGGTGCGATCGCGACCATGGCGCTCGAACTTGACGACGCCCGTCACCTTCGCGAACAGCGTGAAGTCACGCCCGATGCCGACGTTGGCGCCGGCGTGGAAGCGAGTGCCGACCTGGCGCACGAGGATGCTGCCAGCAGTGACCTGCTCGCCGCCAAACCGCTTGGCGCCGCGCATCTTCGGCAGCGAGTCGCGGCCGTTTCGGGTGGAGCCCTGTCCCTTTTTATGTGCCATGACGCGATCCTAGGCCTGGATATCCGCGATCTTGACCGCGGTGTAATTCTGGCGATGACCGTTCTTGCGAACGTAGTTCTTGCGACGGCGGAACTTGAACACGACGAGCTTCTCGCCGCGTCCCTGCTCCACGATCTGTCCCGTGACCTTGGCCCCGGCAACGATCGGCTTGCCGATGTTGACGTTGCCACCGTCACCGGAAGACACGAGCAACACCTGGTCGAACACGACCTGGGCACCCTCGTCACCGGGAAGAGTCTCGACCACGACAGTCTTGCCGGGCTCGACTCGATACTGCTTTCCACCCGTCTGGATCACGGCGTACATGACTGGTTCTCCACAAAAACGCTTTCGGAATCGCGGACTTTACTGATCGCGCGGCAATCGTCAAGGGCGCTGATGTTCCCTCGCGATCGTCGAACGAGATCAGGAGCTTAGCGACCCAGCCTTTTCCGCAACAGATCGGATGTCATCAAGGGGTTAGCGCGACCCTGCGTCTCCTTCATCACCTGACCGACGAAGAACCCGAAGAGCTGGTCCTTGCCGGAGAGGTAGCCGTCTGCCTGCTTCGGGTTCGCCGTGACCACACGGTCGATGACGTCCCAGAGCGCCGGCTCGTCGGAGATCTGACGGACGCCGCGCCGATCGACGATCGCGAGCGGTGCCTCACCGGTCTGGTAGGTCTCCGCGAAGATCTCCTTGCCGATCTTGCCGCTGATCGTCCCGTTCTCGACGAGCACGATCAGCGCGGACAGCGTCGCGGCCGGCACCGGCGACTGCGTGATCTCCTTGCCCTCGGCGTTGAGCGCGCCGAGCAGCTCGGTCAGCATCCAGTTCGCGAGCATGCGGCCGCCGCGATCGCCGGGATGCGCGGTGACGAGCGCGTCGAAGTAATCGGCGAGCCCGCGATCCGAGACCAGCGTGCGCGCGTCGTCGGCGGCGAGGCCGTGCTGCTTCTGGTAGCGCTCGAAGCGCGCCGCCGGGAGCTCGGGCAGCTTCTTGAGGATGCCGCCCATCAGCGCGCCGTCGACGACGAGTGGTGGCAGATCGGGGTCCGGGAAGTAGCGATAGTCGTTCGCCTCCTCCTTCGAGCGCATCGGCGCCGACTGACCGAGGTCCGCATCCCAGAGTCGGGTCTCGCGGATCACCCGGCCGCCGCTCTCGACGAGCCGGATCTGCCGCAGGATCTCGTTCTCGACGGCGTTCTGCACGAACCGGAACGAGTTGATGTTCTTCAGCTCGGTGCGCGTGCCCAGCCGATCCTCGCCGCGCAGCCGCACCGAGACATTGGCATCGCAGCGGAGCTGGCCCTTCTCCATGTCGGCCTCGGAGATCTCGAGCCACCGCACGAGGCGGTGCAGCGCGCGCATGAACTCGGCCGCTTCCTCCGCGCTCGTGATCTCGGGCGCCGACACGACCTCGACGAGCGGTACGCCCGCGCGGTTGAGATCGACGTGCGAGACCGCTCCGACATGCGTGTTCTTGCCGGCATCCTCCTCGAGGTGGATGCGCTCGAGCTTGACCCGCTTGATCGTGCCGCCGACGATCAGATCGAGGTGGCCGTTCTCGCAGAGCGGCTCGTCGTACTGCGAGATCTGGTAGCCCTTCGGCAGATCCGGATAGAAGTAGTGCTTGCGCGCGAACCGCGACCTCGCGCGGATCTGCGAGGAGGTCGCGACGCCGAGCTTGACCGCGAGCTCGAGCGCCGCGCGGTTG
>JBKJUF010000730.1:0-3920 GCA_046590445.1 Kofleriaceae bacterium | reverse complement strand
GTAGTCGTTGCGCTGACGCGCCGGCGGCCAAAGTCGTGGAACGCCTGCCCGTAGGCCATCGCCACCGCGCTTCGCTACGTGCAGCGGATCGAATTGAAGAACGATCAGCGACACGGGTTCGTGAACGTCGCCACGCGAACCGGATCCGCCCCGGCGCCCGCGACCACGATCCGGCTATCGACGAGCTGGATCACGGCACCGGAGACTCCCGATGCGACCTCGCCCACGTTGCGAAGCGCGTTGCCTTGCAAGCAGCCGACGCGCACGTTCCCCTCGAAGTCCACCGCGACGGCACCCTTCGGCACCGGCACGACGTCGACCGCGTTGACATCCCAGGTCGCGATCACCACACCGTCGGTCGGGCGAACGAGGGCGACGTCGCCGGCAGCGCCGAGCGCGGCGAACATCCCGGCGCCTTCACGCACGCGCGTCACCGAGAGCGGCATCGCGGGCCTGGCGACGACGTTTGCATCGAGATCGAGCACGACCGGCTCCTTCGCGGCGACCAGTACGCGATCGTCGGATGCGATCAGCGCGCAGGCACCCTCGAGCTCGCGTCGTCCGCGCACCTTCCCGTCGGCGGCGGTGACGACGACGACCTCGGTGGTGCGCTTGCCCTGCGGCGTCCGCGTCTCCAGCAAGAGTGCGACGTGCACGGTGTTGGTGAACCACGCCGCCTCGCGCACCGCCGCCTGACCTTGTGGTCCGGGTGCACCCCATGACGCGAGCCCCGGATCGGCACGCCAGGCGCGTGCCTTGAGATCGATCGTGCCGAGCCCGACACGTGGCGACTTGCCGTCCGCCGTCCAGCGTGCACCGTCGACCGGGATGTTCGGCGGCAGCTCGGCGGTCACCGGGCGATCGCGCTCCCACCAGGTCGCGCCAGCGCCACTGTTCATGGTGACGAGCTGACCACCAGGAGCGATTGCCTGGCTGAGCCTCCGGACAGTGACGTGAACGCAGAGAGGGACTTCGGCGCGGCGGACGACATCGAGGCCTCCCCTTTGCTGCAGAGATGACCAGCGAGCCGGCGAGCAAGACGCTCGCAGGCATCGTGATCTGATGAGGTGCTTGCAGCGACACGGGGATCGAGCGTTGTCCTTATCGATGTCCTACGGGTCCGCGGCGACTCGACCGAGCAGCTGCCACGTCATGGTGCCAGGATCCGCCTCGGTCTCAGACGCTCCATTGACAATTCGGCCTGCCGCCGCACCTCTATCAGGCCGCATTCATCAGTGGACGGTAGCGGCCCGCCGCCCGTCGACGACGCCGACGAGCGCGCGACGAAGCCGCTCGTGAAATATCCCCCACGGGCTCGACGCCGGGCGAGTGGTCCTAACGCGCGACCAGTACGTGAACGACGCCCGGCGTACGGCCCTCGACGATCTCGTTCGACGTCCATAGTGAATCCGCGATCCGGCGCGCCGCCGCTGTCGACCACTTCGGGTGTGTGGTCGAGGACATGATCCAGTCAATGCGGCCGTCGGGAAGCATGTGACACGAGATGCCGATGCCAAGTCTCGTCTCGCGCCTCGCGTGTGTCGGATCGGCGAAGACCGCTTCGGTAGCCGCATCGATCTCTCGGAGGTGCGGCGGCAGGAACAACTCGCGGTCGATTCGCCGTCTGACGAGGGCCACACATCCCGCGAGCACGACGCTCGCCGCCGCGACCGTCCACCACGTCGGGCGCGCGACGGCACAGACCGCGGTCGTCGCGAGGGCGAACCATTGCGCTTCGCTGAGACCACGTGCGAATGGACGCACCGGATCGCCGCGAACGAGCTCGAGTGCAAATCGCATGAGTGCGTAGCCCGTGGCGTAAATGAGGGCCGCCGATCCGGGCGTACTCGAGACCACGAGCCCGAGGCCGACGAGCACGGCACTGCCGGCGCTCTCGATCAGCTGCACCGGCAGCAGCGGTCGGCCCTTCCAGCGCTTCCAGAAACCGACCGCGACGTGCGCGTCGCCGTACACGACCCCGCGCTTGCTCGGCGTTCCGTGACAACACGCGACGTGAAAACACCCGAGCCGCCCGAGCACGAGGAAGACACCGATGCCGAGCACCGCGACATCGAGCTGTCGCCAGACCGAACCGCCGGTGAGCAGCCCGAACAACGCAACCGCCGCCACCCCCGCGACCGTCGTTTGATAGAACACGATCCATTCGCGACCTTTGAGCGCGGTGGCGACCGTGATGACGATGATGAACGCGAGTGGCGGCGCGAAGCTCACGACGAGCCGCATCGCGAGCGTGAAATCCCAGGCGCTCGCGAGCACGGCGCAGAAGATGCTCGCTACGCCGTAGCCGAGGAAGCCGAGCACCGTGTACGTGCTCCATTTGCGCGGCCCGAGCTTCGGCGTCGCGCACCGCGACAACGCGAACATGCCGTTACGGTACCGCAGCTCGTCGCCGATCAGCACCTGCGATCGAGCGACGACCTGCTCGATGCGATTCATCGGCACTCCCAGTGCTTGCGCGGTCGACGCGCGCACCATGTCTTCTCCCTTACTCGGGCAGGTTGCGACGCAGAATCTCGACGCTACTCAGACCTTGGTGCGGCGAGAAGCTCTTCGCGAGGATCTCGACTGGGACGACGGTGATTCGAGCCCGTGTGGTTGCTCGCGGCCGGGGCAGGCTTTGCGGGCGGGCTTGTCACAGCGGCACGCTCTCTCCGCCACTGCAAGTTGCGCGTCGTGGCCGTTTCTGCTCGCGCTCGGGATAGAGCTGATCGGGATCGTCAGCGACGGCAACGCGCGCTTCCTTCGCGGTGCGCTCGGCGAGCGCCCGCGCTTCGTCGGGACGGAGACCGATCTCGTAGTCGCCGGCCGGCACGTCGATCCATTCGAGCTCGATCACCTCGGGACCGTGGTGTGACGTGGCTGAAGCTTGCAAGTCATTCGTAGGGATCCGTCTCCGTGAGATTCATCGCGCCGACGCCTGGTAGCAAATACGTGAACAGCGTGTCGTAGACCGCGTCGCGCTTCTCAGGATCGGCCTCGAGCACGAAGTTACGACAACATGCATGACAGCTGCCGTGCGGCCTTCGACGACCGCGACAATCACGAACGCCGTCGGCGGCGCCACACCTGGGCCAGATCGCGCGCATCGACCTCGCGTTGATACTTGAAAGCGACGCCCCCGAACTAGAGTCCGCTCCAAGCGCTGCGCGCACCGACGAACTGCTGCGCCGCCGGCTGGGCGTTTGCGTGCTCGTCGATGGTGGAAGGTCGAGCGCCCCGAACTTGTCGCCGGGAGGACGCTCGCTGCCTTCGATCCGTGCCGTAGTCAGGAATCCTGCCACGCCCGTCTCCGGGTCGCTGGCTTATGGGCGCACGGCTCATTCGCGCGGATCGGCCTTGGTCAACTCCCGGGCCCCGATCGCAGGGAGCAGGCGCTCGAACAAGGTCCTCTTCACACCCTCGTACTGGGCGCGCGCGGCCTGGTCCTCTTGCCGGTACCTGAACAGGATGTCGGCGACGTAGAGACCGCGATCCTCGACGAAGATCTTGACTCCGATATCGATCGGCTCCTCGGTCGGGGACGCCGAGATGTACTCGTCCCAGCGATCGTTGTCGCGTTGGGACCACTCCCAAGGCCCGACCTGCTGCAGCTTGGAGAAGATCTCGCCGAGCGACAGGTCGGACTTGAACTCGTACGCCACATGCTCACTCACCGGTCATCTCGCTGTTTCGCCGGGGGTCACCGCGGTATCCGGAGTATTGCCGAGCTTGGCATTTTGGGCCTTTATGGCATCTCCGATGCCGGCGCTCAAGGTGACGTGCATGGGGATCGCCGGCTTTGCCGACAGACCGACGCTCACCCGGGCCTTCTCCGCTCCGTCCCAGGTGACGTTCAACTTGTGGACGTCGATGCCGGCGAACTGCGAGATTGTCGGGTCTCCGGACTGGGGCGTACCGGG
>JBKJUF010000547.1:0-4077 GCA_046590445.1 Kofleriaceae bacterium | reverse complement strand
CGGTTGATTCCCTTTCGCTTCCCCATGTTCTTCGGATTGCGGATCACGGTGACGTGATCCGGGTGAAGTGCGGCGGCCTTGCTCGCCCACGCGAAGCTGTCGTCGGTCGAGCAGTCGTCGACGACGGTGACCCACAGCTTGTCGGCTGGGTACTCGAGCTTCACCAGGCTGATGATCGTGTCGTAGATCGAGCGGCCCTCATTGAAGAGCGGGACCACGACGGTGACCGTCGGCTCGTAGCCCTCGATCGTTTCGTCCAGCGTCTTGCGTCGGATGACGGTCAAGTAGAACCCGAACACGTAGCGGTTCAGGAACACGATGAAGATGAAGAGGTAGACCGGCAGCTCCACGGGTGCCAGCCAGCGACAGCAAGAGCGATGCCGCGACTCTAGAGACGGTACATGCGGCGAATCCGGCTCGTTACGTGGGAGTCAGCACGCGTGGGCGGCGTAGCGCAGGGACCCGGCTACCCAGATGGCGACGCGCCGTACCAGGCGCCTGCCCGCCTGCGCGTTCCGGTACAGATCGTACCGATCTGTCGCTGCCTGGACACCGATGTTGGTCCGTGACCACGGGAACATCCGCTCGATCGCGACGGAGACGCGATGGCGTGGCTTCTGCACTGGTCGCACTCGCCGTTTATGAGCCAAAGCAAACGCCGTGATTCACAGCTGCGTGTCATTCCGAAGCTTCCTCGGTTAGAGGAGATCGGTGACGTCACGTCGATCGACCTGCGGAAGGCTTCGGCTCGACGGGATCAGCCGATTCCGTCGCTGACAGGACGTGCTGCGAAAGGCACCGAACCGCCGCCCAACATCATTCCGTTCACCAAGCCACGCGCGATCTCGCAGATGGCCGCGGCGAACCCGCTTTCCGTCGTGATGACGCCGTCGAAGCCCGCGCCCGCGCAGGAGAAGCTCGTCGACACCGCCGCGCGCAACCTGGCGATCGCCGCCCGCCAGAACCTGGGTCCGACGGGGTGGACTCCCCCCCGTGGTGTGAAAGCGATTGCACCGACGAACGCGCCGGCCGCGCCCGTGAAGACGGCCGCGCCGGCTGCACCAATCACCGTCTATCCGGCGTCGCCCGCCGCGCACAACGCACCGACCAAGGTGATGTCGAGCGTCGCGCCGATGGCGAGCGTCTCGTCGTCGATGACGGCGCAGTCGATCCCGGTGCCGATGCAGCAGCCGTTGACCGCGCGTCCTGCCGAGGCGCCGGCGATGCCGAAAGTTCCGGTCGCAGCGCCGGTGCTCCCCGCCGCACCCGCCGCGAACCCGTGGGCCGTCTACGATCAGCTCGGCCTCGGCGCTCCGAAGGTCGCGCCCGCCGTCACGCCGTCGCAGAAGTTCGGAAAGCTGATCGTCAACGCATATCGCCTGCTCGGCTTCGGCATCCTCACGATCATCGTCGTCGTGCTCGTCGGCTACATCGCGACCACCGCGTTCTTCTACATGAGCAGCAGCTGGGTCGTGCCGATGCAGGTCTCGGCGCAGGACGAGCGCGTCATCACCCTGCAGGCGCAGCTCGCCGTTCAGGAGAGCACACGCGACCGCATCGTCGACGAGCTCAACCAGGCCGAGCGCACGATCGCCGCGCAGCAGACCTTCCAGGGCGAGTTCGCCAAGGCGATCAAGAGCGACCTCGATGGTCGCAAGGCCGCCCTCGGCCGCATCCGCGCCCTCGCCAACGCCGCCGCGAGCACGCGCGCCTCGATCAAGAACCAGAACCAGGCCTACGCGAGCTCGTCGCGCCGCAAGATGGCGGAGGAGTACGCGGCCGGCCTCATCGATCGCAGCACGATGCTGTCGGGCAAGTTCCAGCTCGCGCAGATCTCGACCTCGAACCTCTCGCTCGCCGAGCGCCAGGCCGAGTTCGAGACCCGCGCCGCCGACCTCGAGGCGCAGACCCGGTCGATGGACGCCATGCTGACCAGCAACCGCGAAGAGACCAGCGGCGAGGACGTCGCCCTCTCCTACGAGGTGCTGCGGATCAAGCAGGAGTACGAAGCCTCGAAGCTCGATCTCGCGAAGTCGGTCGAGGCGCGCGAGACCCTGAAGGCCGCGCTCGAGCGCCAGGACAAGATCCTCGCGTCGCTCAAGCAGTCGGCGTACATCCGCGCGGTCGCGAACGGCGCCAGCGTCGCCTTCATCCCTTACGCAAACCTCCCGAACGTCAAGAAGGGCACCGGCCTCTACGCGTGCAAGGTCGGCATGATCCTCTGCTACCACATCGGTGACGTCCTCGAAGTCCTCCCCGGCGAGGTGCAGTTCAAGCACCCGCAGCGCGACAAGATGCTGCGCGGTCAGATGATCGAGCTGAAGCTCGACGCCGAGGATGCCGACGCCGCGTCGGACGACGTATTGTTCCTCGGTGGCAAGCCTCTCCTCCTCTAGCAACATGAAACCTGTTGTCTTCGTCGTGGCGGCCTTCGCGCTCCACGGCGGTAACGCATCGGCCGACGATGGCTACTGCGACTACGTCGAAGGCGTCGCGTCCTCGCAGAGCGCCGTGCTGTTCGCGCCCGAGGTCTTCGCGCAGCTCGGCTACATCGAGCAGAGCACGCTGTCGACGATGCCCGACCCGATGGTCGACACCGACGGCACACGCTTCGTCGGTGGCGTCCGCTGGCGGCTCTCCGGCATCCGCGAAGGATCGCTCACCAAGGGCCGTGCCGCAGCCGACTGCGATCGCCACCGCGCGTTCGAGCGCGTCCGCGGCGACACCCTGCGCGCCGGCCTCGAGGCCCGCCTCAAGGTCCTCGATTCCGCGATGCTCGCAGCCGAGAAGATCCTCGCGACCACGAACGCCGACTTCGAAGCCCGCCGCGCCACCGCACAGGAAGCGACCGCGACCCGGCTCCGCGTCGAAGACCTCCGCCGGCTCTCGACCGAGACCCGCGCCGCCCTCCGCTCCCTCCCCGCCGCCGATGCCGCTCCGCTCTCGGGCGCGCTCGCCGAGTACCAGCGCGCCGACGCCGAGGTCGAAGCGAACGACGCCGCGCTCCGCCGCTGGCAGGCGATCGACGTCAGCGTGCGGTTCGGCGTCGACCAGTACGTCTCGAACGACTCGGTCGAGCGGTCACCGTATTTCGGCCTGGTGTCGGTCGGGGTGAACCTTGGAATTTTGTTTCAGGGGAGTGCCAACTCACGCGCCGCCGACGGCCGCGCCCGCCTCCTCAGGAGTGGCCGCGATCCGATGTCCCTCGAGGCCACCAGCAGCCTCGTCGAAGCCGCCGCTCGCCGTGCGCAGGAGACCGCCACGCTCGAGGCCGACCTCAAGCGCCAGATCGATGCGTTAGACCGGGTGGGCGGAGACGACAGTCGACGCTATCGTTTGATCGTATGGTTCGACTGGATCAAGGTTCGCGCCGAGCACGCGTTCCACGAGGCGCACGCCGCGGCGCTGCGTCAGGTCGTCGGACGGTGAAGGCGCTGCTCCTCGCCCTCGCGCTCGCGGCCTGTAGCAAGGCCAAGCCGAGCGAGCGCGAGCAGCGACAAATCGCGCCGCCGAATCCCGTGGTGGCTGCGCAGCCCGAGCCGAGCAGCAAGGCCACGGCGCACGACGAGCAGCCGCCGGAGAAGCGCGACGACAAGGCACCCGCGAAGCGCGATGACCAGCGCGACGACAAGGCACCCGCGAAGCACAAGGCCGTAAAGGAGCGCGCGCCGGGTGACGAGATCCCACCGTCGTTGTACGAGCCGCCGCCGCCTCCCGTGACGGCGCCGCAACCGCCGCCGGCGATCGATCATGGAGGGAAGCCCGGTATGCCGGACAAGGCCCCTGACAAAGTCGAGCCGCCCACCACGCCTCCGCCGGTGGCAACCGAACCGCCGCCACCGCGCACCGGCAAGCCGAAGCTCGTCGCGATGACGAACAGCTCGCTGTGCGTGACCACCGGGTCCGCCGCGATCGGCTTGCGCGTCGAGAAGCCGGCGATGCGATTCGTCGCGAAGGGCTCGGAGGGCGACGCCGCCTCGATGACCTTCACGTTCCAGGGCGAGACCGCGACCACCAAGAAGCTGGCGTCGGGCCAGGACCGCCACCAACTCGGCCTCAAGCTGCGCGCCGAGAACG
>JBKJUF010000224.1:0-7993 GCA_046590445.1 Kofleriaceae bacterium | reverse complement strand
GCTGCCAGCGCCAGTCGCGCCAGCGGGCATCGTCGACGTCGGTGCGCCGGAATGACGGCACTGGCGCGACGGTCGGCGCGCGCGCAGACGACAGCATCGGGAGACGGACCACGCGGGGTATGTAGCACGCGCGCGTCGCGCGGACGGAAACGCTACTCGAAGACCTTCGCGAGCTCCTCGTGGGTGACGCCTTCCTTGTCGAGGCGGAGCAGGGCGTAGCTGACGGCCTGGACGATGCCGGTGAACATCTGGAAGATGCCCATCGTGACGACGAACAGGATCGCGGACTGCCGCATGTTCGACATGAGGTCGGCCTCGGACTTCTCGAACATCGGGATGACCCAGGCCATCAGCAGCGCGACGAGCGCGAGGCCGATCAGGAAGGTCAGGCCGAAGATGCCCCAGCGGCGGCCGCGGGTGAGCTCCGAGCTGCGCGTGAACGCGGTGCCCGGCCCGATCTGCTCGGCCACCGCGGCGGGCGCGGCGACGAACCAGATGCAGGTGATGATCGCCGAGATGATGCCGCCCATCGGCACGAGCTGCGCGACGTTGGTGAGAACCGCGAGCAGGATCGCCGGGAGGATGCCGCGCATGCCGTACTTCACGCTCGCCAGCATCGAGACCTTCGTCCCGTTGAGCTCCTGGATCACCCGGTACGTCAGCATCGGCGCGAGCAGCGCGGACAAGCCGACCAGCGCGTAGATCGGGCGGACGAAGACGTCGTTCAGCAGATCCTCGAGAGACCGCGTCGCGGACAGATCGATCGTCGCGAGCCAGATGATCACCGGCGAGTACAGCACCGCCGCGATCAGCGTGAACGGGATGAAGTTGCGGAACCAGGACTTGAAGCTCAGCCCGAGCGCGCGGAAGATCTTGAACTCTTGCATGGTGGATCCGCGGCGACGCTACACGAGTTCACCGGTCGGTGGTCCGATAAATCCGATCAGGCGCGCCACGCCAGCCAGGCCGGACGCGCCCGGGCGAGGACCTCGAGCAGGCCATCGGTGACCGGGAGTGCGGCGAGCTCGGCCTCGCTGACGAAGCGCGCGCCGCGGACATCATCGGCGGCCGCGAGCGAGCCACCGATCACGCGTGCGAGGTAATCGAGAATCACGTAGTGATAGCCGTCGCCGACGCGCTCGACGACGCACGCCAGCGCGCCGACCTCGACGACGAGCCCGGTCTCCTCGCGGACCTCACGCGCGACTGCCTGCGCGAGGGTCTCGCCCAGCTCGAGCTTGCCGCCGGGAACCGTCCACAGTCCGACGCCCGGCGGCCGGCCGCGCTCGATGACGAGCACGCGACCTGCATCATCGAACACGATGCCTCCGACCGCGACGGTCGGCGTCGTCATGGCCGGCGCTCGGATGGCGGCGGCCGGCGCGGCTTGCGGGTTACCACGGCGCGCTTCGTCGCCGGCTTCGTGGGAGGCAAATTGACGGTCGACGCGCTCGGACACAACGGCGCGAGGAGGCAGTTCTCGCAGTCCGGCTTCTTCGCATGACAGACCCGGCGGCCGTGCCAGATCAGGCGGTTCGCGAACGTCGTCCACAGCGCCTGCGGGACGAGCCGCATGAGGTCCGCCTCGATCTTCACCGGCTCGGTGTGACTGGTCAGGCCGAGGCGCGCGGCGAGCCGGGTGACATGGGTGTCGACGATCACGCCGACGTTCTTGCCGAGCGCGCAGCCGAGCACGACATTCGCGGTCTTCCGCGCGACGCCGGGCAACGCGACGAGCTCGTCCATGGTTTCGGGGATCTGACCGCGGTGGCAAGCGACGACGGCGCGCGCCATCTCGATCAGGTGCTTGGCCTTCATGCGGAAGAACCCGGACCTGTGAACCACCACCTCGAGCTCGCCCTGATCGGCGCGGGCGAGCGCCGCCGCGTCGGGATACTTCGCGAACACCGCCGGCGTGATGGTGTTGATCATCTTGTCGGTCGACTGCGCGGCGAGGATCGTCGCGACCAGGAGCTGGTACGCGTTCTGGTGATCGAGCTCGACGACGGCGTCCGGCCACTTCTCGGCGAGTCGGGCGGCGAGCTGGGCAGCGTGCTCCGGCATTGCCTGGTCAGTGACCTGCGCACGCGGTGGGGCGCTAGCGGGGCGACGGGACTTCGGCGGTGTGCTATTTCGAAGGCGTCCACCCATGCGCGAGCGGCACCGTATCATTTTATGTTTGTGTGTCGCGTTCGTGTGGGCAGCAGCAACCGGCTGCGGCAACAAGAAGGAGCTCAAGTACGCGAAGAGCTCGGTGTACGACGCGCACTTCGCGGTCGTGTACAGCGCCGCGCTCGACGTCACGCGCACGCTCTACCCGACACTCGACGACAACCCGGGGCCCGGGATCATCAAGACGGCATGGCACCAGGTCACGTACGCCAACAGCCAGGATGATCTGTCGAACCAGCGCACGGTCGCTGCAGGTCAGGGGATGTCGCAAAGCGCGGTGTCACCGGGCGCGGCCGCTGCCGGGATGCCGACGCGGCTCGCGTACAAGCGGTTCTTCATCCGGTTCGACGTCTCGGTGATCGGCGGACGGCCGTGGCGGGTCAAGGTTGTCGGTCATGCGTCGGAATGGGAGCCCGGTAACGCATTGCCGTCCGAGCTGCACGGGCCGGCGCGGCCGCCGTGGCTCGAGGGTCGAACAGACGCGCTGGTCGTCGCGATCTACAAGCGCATCAAGCAGCACGCGGTCCCGATGAAGGAACCCGTCGCGGAGGTCAAACCCGAGGATCTGATCCCGAAGACCGATCCCAAGGCGTTCAAGAACGTCCCGTCGGCCGCCGCGGCGCGACTCGCCCAGATCAAGGACGCGCTCGTCCGACGCGATCACGTCGCGATGCGCACGTATCTCGCGGACGACATCGTGTGGAGCCTCGGCGGGACACCGGGCGCCGACACCGCGATGGCGATGTGGCAGGCGGATCCGGAATCGCTCGACGCGATGGCGCGCGTGATCGGCGGCGGCTGCGGCGGTACCGACAAGCGCGTGATGTGTCCCGCCGGCGAGCCAGTCGTCGGGGAATGGCAGCTCGTCCTCGAGCTACGCGGTGCGGCGTGGCAGGTCACGTCGTTCGTCAAGGCGGAGTGAAGACCTAGCGCTGGCACGGAGCATGCTCATTGGCAGGGCATGGCGCTGACGTCTGCTGTCGTCGAGGGCGATCCGATCGCCGCTGCCAATGCGGTGTCGCTGCGGCACGCGACCGATAACATGCCGGGTATCGCGCGCCAGCGGCACGGCACGACGTTTCGCTATGTCACGGGCGCCAACGAGCCGGTGCGCGACGCCAGCCCACTGTCGCGAATCCGCGCGCTTGCCGGTCCACCGGCATGCCGCAGGTCGTACGTGCACCCGCGCGCGCTCGAGGACTTTGCGAGCGACCGGCTGGCGAAGCAGCTCGCGCGGCAGCTCGAGCGGCGCTGTCACGGACCCATCGAGGTCTGCGCCGAGACGATCGGCGTCGAGCTGCAGCGTGCGGTCGAGCCGCTCGTCGCGCGCTACCTCGCTGACCAGCGCAACCAGAGGCGCGCATGACGGAGATCATCGGTTACCTCGCGGCGGCCTTGAGCGTGTCGGCATTCCTGCCGCAGGCCTGGCGGATCATCAAGACGCGCAAGACGGATGATCTGTCGACGATGATGTGGATCTTCCAGGTCACGGCGTTCGCGATGTGGATCGCCTATGGCGTCGGCAAGAGCGCCATCCCGATCATCGTGCCGAACGTCATCTGCTGCCTGCTGGCCGCGTTCATCCTGACGATGAAGCTATTGCCGTCGCGCAAGCGCGACAAGGTCGCGCTTGCGGTCGAGCACGCGGTGCCACATGGCGGCGGCTAGCGGCGTTCGAGGACGATCAGGCAGTTGGAGTCGGGGAGATCGACAACGCGATCGTGCTCGTCGGTCAGCTCGATCTTCGACGCCAGGCTGTCACGATACCCGGGCTGCAGATACGAGCGCAGCGGGGTCTCGATGATCTGCGCGGCAGCGTCACCGCCGCACCATGAGACGAGCTGTCGCGCGTAGTCGTCGTAGGGCAGGATCCCGTAGAGCTCGCGGACCTCGTACGGAAAGCTCGCGGGGCCCCAGGTGTACGTGTAGAGGAACTCCATCGCGTCGGCCGTCGTCATCTCGACGCGATCGGGCGCAAGTTCGGTGTAGCGGATCGGTCGGCCCTCGAACTGCGCGACGAACAGCTCGAGGGTCGAGCGGACGTCGGCGGCGAGCATGCGGATGCGACGCGTGCCGGGAGGTGGCATGACGCCATCGCGGATCACGATGCGGCCGCCCGGGCGCAGCGTCGCGAACGCGGCGGCGATGACCCGCGCGACCGAGGTGAGCGAGAACCGCGGCTCGGTGTAGCTGTACACCTCGTGGAGGATCGAGCAGACCACGACGGTGTCGACGGGGGGCGGCACGTGGATCGCGAGCTCCTCGGCGGCGCCGAGCACGACGCGCCAGCGCCTGCCTGCCGTGCGCGCATGTTGCTCGAGCGCGGCGACTGCTTCGCGTGACAGATCGACGCCGACGACCGTGCTGTCGGGAAACTGTGCCTCGAGGAGATCGAGCACGACGCCGCCGCCGGGACCGATCTCGACGATCGTGCCGGGCCGTACGAAGTCGAGCATGCGCTCCTTGTCCGAGCGCGCGGCGTTCATCGCTGCGAGGTAGTTGGCCTCGTTCGCGACACGATCGAACTCGTCCTTGCGGAGCCCGTAGAGATCGCACAGCGCCTTCAGCATCGTGTGGAACGCGACCTGCGAGCGCGTCTCGTAGAGGCCGAGGAGCGTGACGAGCGCCGAGCTCTCGTCGGTGTCCTGGTAGTCGATCACGATCGCGTCCGGATCCGTCGGATGCGCGAGCCGCGCCGAGAGTGTCCCGAGCGGGCCGAGGCTCGCACTGCCGGCCAGCAGCGTGCCGATCGGCGTCGACGCGAGCGTGGCCTCGACGAGGCGCAGCCGGTAGCGTACCGCCGGCGCATCACCGCGCAGCCGGGCGACCAGCGGGCGGAGCTGCGCGTGCCAGGGCCGCGTCAGGTCGACGCCGATCCGACGAGCTGCACCGACGGCCGCGGCGAGGACCGCGAGCTGGGCCGCCGGCGAGAGCCCACTCGTCGCCGCCTCGCAATACCAGAGCTGACAGGTCGCGAGCGCGGTCGCGAGCAGCGCGAGCTCGTCGTCGGCAAGCGCGGCCACGGCAGCGTCGACGGTCGCGGCCGGCTCGCCTGCCAGTTGCCGCGCCGCACGCAGCGCGCGCAGGCGATTCGCGAGCCATGCGCGATCGGGGGCGGGTGCGAGGTCGGCGAGGGCGCGCCGCGGATCGCTCCATGCGCCGGGCACGCAGACGCTAGCGAGCCAGTTGCGCACCCCGGCGAGCCGGTCGAGGAGCACGTCGTCGAGCAGCCCCTCGCGGACCGCGGCGGTATCGCAGGCATCGATCACGTGCAGGGCGTCGAGTGCAAGCTGCACCGCGTCCGCCGGCGGTGCGTTGACGAGGCGCGCGAGCGCTGGCGCGAGATCGCGCAGCGTTGCGACGAGTGGCGCGAACATCAGCAGCGGTCCCTCGCCGCGGACGTGCTGTCCCGCGAGGCCGTGAGATTCGATCCACGCGATCGCCAGCTTGCCGAGCACGTCGACCAGCGGCCAGCCACGCGCGCGATCGGCCTGCCGCAGGATCGTGGCTGCGGCCTCGTTGTGCACGTCGAGCCCGATCCCGTGCGCTGCCCACACCCCGCGATGCGCCGCGCTCGCGGTCTTCGCGATATCGAGGTGCATCATCGCGACGCGCAGTGCCGGCCCGAGCCCGGCGTCCAGTACGCGCGCGCAGATCGCGGCGAGCGCCTCGAACCGCGCCGCGGATAGCCCGCGATCCTGGAACCGTGCGAGGTCCCGCGTCTCGAGCCCGCGCAGCTTACGGCCCAAGAGCCGAGTTGCAACGTGATCGAGCAGCGGCCGATCGGTTCCGACATCGTGCTCGACCTGCGTCGGCATTGCCGCCGCGAGCGCGACCGTCTCCGGAAACGCTGCCGCGACATTTGCCGCAATCTGCCCGTCCGCGCGCAACGCCTCGAGCATCTCGGTCGCGAACCCGGTATCTGCGAGCGTCGCCGCGCGCAACGCCGCCGGCGACAGCCACGTCGCGAGCGTCCGCGGTCCGACGCGCTCGACCAGCCGCTTCCACGCAGCGAGGTCCTCACCCTGCAGATCGGGGACGGTCTCCACTAACTCAACTTACGCCGTGTAGCTGCCTGAAATCTCGAGGGTGACCGGGGACGGTCTCCAGTAACTCAACTTGTGAGACTCGGATCATGTGCCCGCCACGCGGTGAGCGCGTATCCGCGATCTTACGAATCGATATTCGAGTTAGTGGGTCCCTCCCGAGCGTCCGTTAGTTGTTGAGTTAGTGGAGACCGTCCCTACTCCGCTCGTTGTTGAGTTAGTGGAGACCGTCCCTACTCCGCTCAAGAATATCGCTGGTTTGCAGATCGATAGTTGAGTTAGTGGAGACCGTCCCCTACTCCGAGCAGCGGGGGGTGGCGGGTGGGATCTTCTTGCCGGGGTTGAGCAGGTTTTGGGGATCCCACATCAGCTTCCAGCGGCGTTGCCACGCGAGGACCTGCTCGGTCTGCTCGAGATGCATGTAGTCGCGCTTGGTGATGCCGATGCCGTGCTCGCCGGAGAGAGTGCCACCAAGGGCGATCGTGTGGCGGAAGATCTGCTCGGAGGCGGCCCACATCTTCCTGCGGACGGCGGGGTCTGCAGGATCGTCGTTCGCGAGGAGGTTGACGTGGAGGTTGCCATCGCCGGCGTGGCCGAAGACCGCCGTGGCAATGCCGGTCTCGGCTGAGACGCGATCGACGCGTGCGAGCATCTCGACGATCTTGCCGCGCGGGACACAGACGTCCTCGTTGACCTTGATCCGGTACGCGGCCTTGAGTGCCGGCGAGATCAGCCGGCGGGCTTCCCAGAGAGCGCGGCGATCGGCGGGCTCGGTGGCGGCGAGGACGTCGAGTGCGCCGAGGTCGTCACAGCGCAGACCGATCTTCTCCATCATCATCGCCATCGAGTCGGGCTCGCCATCGACCTCGATGAGGACGATCGCGCCGGCATTCGCGGGGAACCGGTACCGCGACCTCGGCCTCACGTGGTCGATCGAGTGGCGATCGGCGAGCTCGAGGACCCGCGGGCGGAGGCCCTCGCGGAGCAGCGCCGAGATCGCGGCGCCGGCGGCGGGGACATCGGCGAACACGCCGAGCACGGTGGCGGCCGCGGGTGGGTTCGGCACCAGCTTGACGACGAGCTCGGTGATCACGCCGAAGGTGCCCTCGGTTCCGACGAAGCCCGCAACGAGGTCGTAGCCGGTGACCCCCTTCGAGGTGCGCCGCCCGCAGCGCAAGATCTCACCACCCATCAGCGCGACCTCGAGGCCGAGGATGTACTCGCGGGTGACGCCATACTTGAACGCGCGCGGGCCGCCGGCGTTGGTCGACGCGTTACCGCCGATCGAGCAGTACTCGAGCGAGGCGGGGTCCGGCGGATAGAACAATCCCTGCGCCTCGACCTGCTCCTGTAGCGTGCCGGTGACGACACCCGGCTCGACGACGGCCACGAGATCGCCTGGATCGATTTCCTTGATCCGATTCATTCGCTCGGTCGACAGCACGACGCCGCCGGCAATCGGCAGGGCGCCGCCGCACATGCCGCTGCCCGCGCCACGCGGCGTGACCGGGACCTTGTGCTCGAGACAGAGTCGCAACACGGCAGCCGCTTGCTCGGTTGACTCGACGAGGACCGCACACTCCGGCGGAAAGAACTCGGTCAGCGGGCTCTCGTCACGGCCGTAGTCAGCGAGCCGTTCGTGTCCGGGCCCGACGATAGCCTCGGCTCCGAGCTCACGCTCGAGGACGCCGACGATCTGACTCACGCGGCTAGTTTGATCAGACGGAGAACGACGAGCCACACCCGCACGTCGACTTCACGTTCGGGTTGTTGAA
>JBKJUF010000731.1:0-10182 GCA_046590445.1 Kofleriaceae bacterium | reverse complement strand
CTCGGGGGCCCCGGTGCTTTATTTCCGGAATCCTCGACGAGGATTTAGTCTTTTCGGCTCGCGCAGTTAGCCGATTCGGGACGGGAACTAATTAGCAACCCGACGAGACGACGAGCGCGTCCTCGGCCATCCAGCCGAACCGCTTGACGCCGTCAGCGGCGCTGCGCGCGAAGCCATAGAAGAAGCGCAGCTCGCCGGATCGCTTGCGATAGCGGCCATCACCGTCCTTGACCCACAGCGGGATGGTGATCGACGGGCTGCCGCTGCTCGTCGGCACCTCCACGCGCTGAAACTTGGTGCCGGCGGGAAAGTGATCCGCGGTCGCGCCGCCCAGGCCGAAGCCCGGCACGCTGAAGATCAGGTTCGCGGAGCGCGTCCCGTTCTGGCGGAGCAGCGACAGGTAGTCGCCGGCTCGCTCGTGCACGGCGCGGCTGTCGTAGACAACCTTCTTCAGCTCGATGCTCGCATCGTGCGAGCTCCGGACCGCGTAGCAGGCCATCGCGCCCTGGCCCGGATCCTTCGCGTTGACCTCGCCATTCTGCTGGCGGAATGACGCCTCGCCGAGGATGCGATCGATCGGGTACCAGCCCGCACTGCCGTTCGACGTCGTGAGCGCGAGCGCATGCGCCTTGCCGGTGAGCAGGCGGGTCTGGCCGTAGTTGAACGTCATCCGGGTCGCGGTCTGCGTGCGCAGCACGTTGCCGTTGCCGTCACGCACCGAGGCGCCGGTCGCCACGCCCCAGGTATCGCCGCCGGCCTGGGTCTCGACGCGCGAGCCGCCTGCGCGAAACCGGCAATTGAACGGGCTCGCGATGCAGTGGTTGCCGTTGACGCCGGGCACCAGGATGCGGGCCTCGAGCGGCGAGCTGGTCTCCTCGCCGTCCAGATCTTCCTCCTCGAGGGGGCCGATCTCCTCGCCCATGGTGCAGCTTGCGAGAACGACGAGTGCGAACGCGGAGAGCTTCATGCCGCGGACCGAGTGCAGCGCACGTGCCGGGCGTGGTCGCGGCAATTGAACGTGCAACTCCTGCGGAATCGTGTGACGCAGCGGGTCGATCGCGGACGGCCGCGGACGGGCGTGCGCACTCGCCGGCGGCGAGCCCCCAGCTACGCATCGGTCGGCGACGCGAGCAGCCGCGCGAGATCTTGCGGGCCGAGCACGCGTGATGTGCTGGGCGCGAGATCGCCGAGCTCGTACGCTCCGATCGCCGCGCGCACGAGCCGCAGGGTTGGATGGCCGATCGCGGCCGTCATCCGGCGCACCTGGCGGTTGCGACCCTCGACGATTCGCAGCTCGAGCCAGCAGTCGGGCACCGACTTGCGAAACCGGATCGGTGGATCGCGGGGCGGCAGCGCGGGCGGATCGATCAGCCGGGCGCGTGCGGGCAGCGTGCGCTGGTTCTCGATCAGGACGCCGGCGGCAAGCTCGGCGAGCGCCTCGGTCGTCGGGATCCGCTCGATGTTCGCCCAGTAGGTCTTCGCGTGCGCGCGCCGCGGCGACAGCAGCGCGTCGACGAGCGTCTTGTCCGACGACAGGATCAAAAGGCCCTCGCTGTCGGCGTCGAGCCGGCCGATCGGGAACGCGTCCTTCGGCAGGTCGAACCCGGCGAGCGTGCGCCACTTGCTGCCGTCGGGCGTGAAGCGCGACAGCACGCCGTGCGGCTTGTGGAACGCGACGGTCGTCATCACCACGCCAGCATCGCGACGATCTCGCTGCGATGACTCGGCAGCTGCGTGTACCGCACCTCGCGCGCACCGAGGCGTTCGACACGTGACATCAGCCGCGGCAGCGCCTCGAAGATCCCATCATCGTTGATCTTGAGCGTGATGAACGCACCGCGCAGCGTGCCGCGTGCGAGCGCGACGAACCGCTCGACGTAGCGCAGCGCGACCATCGGCGCGAGGTTGACGTCGCTGGCGAGCCAGTGAACCGGACGCGGTACCGCGCGACGGTCGACCTCGGCGGCAGGCATCGCGTGATGGATGAACTTGTTGCCGTGCAGACCGGCGTACGCGAGCACCGCGGGATCCATCGCGCCGGGATCGACGCCGTGGACCTCGAGGCCGCGCTCGAGCAGCGCGAAGCTCGCACCGCCCGGCGCCGATCCGAGCTCGACCGCGCGCTCGTTGGGGCGTGGCTCGAGCCCGGACCACCGGATCGCCTCCTCGATCTTTGCCCACGCACGGGACGGCGCCGCTGCCGGGATCGGGACATGGGCGACACCGCCGGGCCCCGGGCCATGTGTGCGATCGTGGCGATGCCAGCCGACGAGCAAGCCGTCGTCGGAGAGCTCGCTCGGTGCGGTGATCACGTCGAGCACCAGCTCGCCGGCGACTGCGGCGGTCCCGTCGAGGAACCGGCCGGGCGCGGCCTCGCGGAGCGCGGCCTCGAGAGCGGCAGGTCGGGTGCCGACGATCGCGGCATCACGCTCGTCGGCGGGCCGATCAGGATCGCGCTCGAACACGTGGAGCCGCACGGGGGTGGTCGCCAGCGGCTCGAGCAGCGCGAGCACTTCCTCGGCGCTGGTTGCACGGCCGAGCGAGCGGCCCCACGCGCGCGCGAACGAGCTGCCGGGCGCGGCCTCGGCATCACCGCTGGGATCGACCTTGAACGTGGTCAGGCCGGGCCGCGCGAACGCGAACCGCAGCTCCGGGCGCCGGGCCGCGAGCTCGCGCTTGAGCCAGTTCACCGAGGTGGGCTGGTGCAAGAACCAGAGGAACGTCGGCTCGGCCACGGCGCCGCAGCTTGCCAGACTTCGTGCGAGGAGTCCGGATCACACGGCTCTCGCCGAACCAAGCTGGCTGTCGGTCGGAGGCCGGCGAAGCCTGCGTCAGCGCGGATGCGCGGCGAGCCAGTCGTCGACGTCGCGCTTGTGAAGCTTGGAGTACGCCTCGCGTGCTTCCTCGGCGAGCGTGCGAGCGCGGGCGCGATCTTGCTTGGCATCCCACAGCGCACGCGCGAGCGCGAACTTGACCTCGGCCGTCGAGGCCGGATCGCCATCGCCACCGCGTAGCTTGAGGGCGCGCTCGAGGGGCGCGATCGCGGCCTCGGGCTGGCCCGAGCTCACCAGGGCATGCCCGATCCCCGACAAGTAGAACGCGAGATCGAAGTGCTCCGGTCCGAAGGCCTTCTCGGTCAGCTCGAGCGCGGCGCGGAACTCGACGAGCGCCTCGCGATGGCGGCCGGTATCGAGATAGAGGTTCGCGAGGTAGCCGCGCGACGCCGCGGTCTCCGGGTGATCTGCGCCGAGCGCCTTCGTCGTCACCGCGAGCGCGCGCTTGTGATGGGCGAGCGCCTCGTCGTAGCGCTTCGCCATCCCGAGCACGAGGCCGAGGTTGTCGAGCGAGATCGCGGTCTCGGGGTGGTCCGGACCGAGGCCCTTCTCGCGCAGCGCGAGCGCGCGGCTGTGGTGCTTGATCGCGTCCTCGATCCGGTCCTGCTTGCGGCGGATGATCCCGAGCTCGTCGGTGGCAACCGCGAGATCGATGTGCTCCGGTCCGAGCGCCGCCTCGATGATCGCGAGCGTGCGCGTGATCTTCTCGGCCGCCGGTTCGAACTTGCCCTGATCCTCGAGCACCATGCCGACGGAGAACAGCGACTTCGCGGTCTCGGGGTGACGCGGGCCGTAGCCACGCTCGTGGATCGCGTGGGCTCGCTCGGCCAGCGCGAGCGCGCGATCGAGATCACCTCCGCGGCGCGAGATCTCCGACAGCTGCGCGACGGCGCGGCCGACCTCGACGTGATCGGCGCCGAGCTTGCCCTCGAGCAATGCCAGCGAGCGCTGCATCATCTGTTCGGACTCCACGAGCTTGCCCTCGATCGCACCGAGCTGGGCGAGGTTGCCGAGGAGCTGGCCCTCGAGCGCTTCGGCGCCGACCAGTCGCTTGATCACCGCCGTCGCGTGCTCGGCGAGCTGGTGACCCTCGGCGTGGCGGGCCTGCGCGATCCCGACGAGGAACACCAACACGGTCCACGCGCGCGCGCGCACCATGTCGTGACGGCCGCGCTCCGCCGCGAACACCGCCTTCATGAGTATCTGCTCGGCCTGCTTGGCGTCGCCGTCGAGGAAGAACCGCGTGCGGCCGAGCTCGAGCAGCGCCTCGGCCTCGAGCGGCGCGTAGGCCTCGGCCTGCGCGGCCGTGGTGACGCGCTCGAGGATCGCGACGCTGGCCTCGAAGTCGCCGAGGTTTGACGCCGCGCGCCCCTTCGCGAGCTCCGCCTGGAGACCCTCGATGCGAAGCCTGGCAGCGAGGTCACGGGGTGGCTGCTTCTCGGTCAGCGCACGCGCGTCGGCACACGCGTCGACCCCGGTGAGTCGATCGGCAGCGTCGACGGCGCGGGTCAGCACGGCGGCGTCGGCGGCTCCGAACGTGTCGGTCAGCGCCTTGGTCTCACGCAGCCGATCATCGAGGCACCACATCCGCAGGCTGAGCACGGCCTCGGATTGCTCGCCGTGGACGCGTGTCGCCTCGCAGGCGCTGCGATGCATCGTGGTCCACTTCGTCATCGCGCCGTCGAGGCTGCGCTCGACACCGCGCCACGTGTCCTCGGCGTAGGGCAGCCCGGTCGCGAGGAACGCGCGCCGGACCTGATCCTTGCGCCCGGCGTCCCAGATCCCGGCGAGGTTGCGCTCGGCGCCGCGGCAGACCTCCGACGGCGCGGACCTCAGCGCCATGATCGCGATGCCACCGGCAGCCACGGCGGCGAGCGCGAGACCCGCGAGCACCACACCGCGGCGACGCCGGGCGCCGCGCGGATCTAGCACGTCGAGCAGCGCGGCCATCGACGGGAACCGGCGCGCCGGATCGGTCGCGAGGCCACGCACGAGCACGCGGCCGACGGCCGACGGCACGCGGGGGCTCGCCGGTAACACGAGGGGCTTGGCCATCGCCGCGAGCAGCTCGTCGATCGACGCGCCCGGGAACGGTCGCCGGCCATACAGCGCCTCGAAGAGCGTGACGCAGTAGCTGAACTGATCGCAGGACTCGGTGGCCGCCGCGCCGCGCAGCTGCTCGGGAGCCATGTACGCCGGCGTGCCGAGCATCGCGCCGCTCAGCGTCAGGGCGAGATCGCGCGACACGCTCGGACCGGGCAACTCCGCCGGGTCGCCTTCGACGCGGACGAGGCCGAAGTCGCCGACCTTGGCGATGCCCTCCTTCGACACGAACACGTTGTGCGGCTTGAAGTCGCGATGGACGAGGCCGGCGGCGTGCGCGGCGGCGAGCCCGCGACCCGCCTCGATCATGCGCGCGATCACTTCCGCCGGCGGCCGGGGCTTCGCGAGCCACGCGTCGAGCGACGAGCCCTCGACGTACTCCATCGCGAAGTACGTCTTGTCGTCCTGGCGCCCCGCCTCGTAGACCGCGACGACGTTCGGATGGGTCAGCCGTGCGAGTGCCTGGGCCTCGCGGCGTAGCCGATCCTCGCCCTCGACCTCGAGGCGCCCCTGACCGCGCCGCAGCTTGATCGCGACGACGCGGTCGAGCTCGGGATCGCGTGCGCGGTAGACGACGCCCATCGCGCCACGGCCGATCACGTCGATCGTCTCGAAGCGGCCGAACCGTGCGGCCGGCGGAGAGGCGTCGTCTCCGATGATGCTCGTGCTCGCGAGCGCGAACAGCAGGCGTCGACAGTCGGCGCAATCAGCGACATGCGCCTCGAGTCGCGCCGCGGACACCGGCGGCAACGCACGCGCGATGAACTCCGAGAGCTCGCTGTCCTGCGGACACGCCGTCAACGTTGAAGCATTCACCGGGCCGCGAGGGTACCAGGTAGCCGGGCGGGTCTGCTCGCGTGTTCGATCACTGCGCACGATCGCCATCGGCTGCCGCCGCGCGCACGATCGCGAACATCCTCGTCGATGACCTCGGCGGCGCGCTCGAGATGATGATGGACGACGTGATGTCGCTCGAGGACGAGGCCAGCGACGACCCGCAGCTCGCGGCGATGTTCGCGGCGTATCTGCGGGCTCGCGCGCGCTTTCGCCTGTGGTGGGACTGATCGCTTCGCGAACGATCAGGTAGCGGGGACGGTGGCGCGCTCGCGAGCCCGGCCGCTAATCGAGACCTCCGCGGTCGCTCGGGCAGACGGCCTCGCTCCCTACGGTCAACTGATCCCGCGCGGGTCGCGCTGTAGGTGAGATCAGATCGCTCGTCGAGATCGGGCGAAGCCGCCCGCGAGCCGCTCGGCTCGACCGAAGTGGTCGCTCGAACGCTGTGAGGGGGGCATGACGGGGGCATTGCCCTTGCACGAGCCTGCCGCTCAACGGCTCGGAAGTGGTGAACATGGCTGACCTCACGGTAGACGACGGCGACGACATCTCGGTGGACACTCAGCTCACGGTCGTGGGTATCGGCGCCTCCGCGGGTGGGCTCGAGGCGCTGCAGCACTTCTTCGACAACGTCGTCAGCGACACCAAGCTGGCCTTCGTCGTCGTGCAGCACCTGTCTCCCGACTTCAAGAGCTTGATGCACGAGCTGCTCGCGCGGCACACCAAGCTACCGATCCATCTCGTCGAGAATGCGATGGTCGTCGAGCCGGGCCACGTCTACCTGATTCCGCCGAAGAAGGAGATGATCATCTCGGGTGGCCGGCTGCTGCTCACCGAGCGTGATCGCCAGCAGGAGCTGACGCTGCCGATCGACGTGTTCTTCCGGTCGCTGGCGCAGGATCTGGCCGGCCGGTCGGTCGCGATCGTGCTGTCGGGTACCGGGTCGGACGGTTCGCGCGGGATCTGCGATGTCCACGAGGCGGGCGGCCTCGTCGTCGTGCAGGACCTCGAGAGTGCGCAGTTCGACGGCATGCCGCGGACCGCCCACGACACCGGGGTCGCCGACTGGCTCGTGAGGCCGCAGGAGATGCCGGCGATCCTCGAGACCCACCTCAAGCGTATCCACGCGATGCCGCCGGTGCTGCCAGTGCGCGCCACCCCGAGCTCGGCCGGCCTCGGCGAGGTCTACGCGATGCTCGAAAAAGAGTTCGGCATCGACTTCACGCACTACAAGCCGAGCACCGTTACCCGTCGCATCGAGCGCCGGTTGGGACTCGCGAAAGTGGACGACGTCCAGCAGTACGTCACGCGCCTGCGTGGCGAACGCGGCGAGCTCGACGTGCTCTATCGCGATCTGCTGATCGGCGTGACCCGGTTCTTTCGCAACGAGCAAGCGTTCGAGATCCTCCAGCAACGCGTACTGCCCGAGCTACTGGCCGGCTGTACGCCAGGCCGTCCCCTGCGCGTGTGGGTTGCGGGTTGCGCCACCGGCGAGGAGGCGTACTCGATCGCGATCCTGCTGCACGAGCTCACCGAGAACGTCGGTCGGTCATTTCAGATCTTCGCGACCGACGTCCACCGCGGCTCGATCGAGCTCGCAGGACGCGCGTTCTATCCCGAGTCGTCGTTGGTCAACGTCTCTCCGGATCGTCGCGACCGCTACTTCATCCGCAGCGGCACGAGCTACCAGCTGGTACCCGAGCTCCGACAGGCGATCGTGTTCGCGCCGCACAACGTGATCAAGGACGCGCCGTTCACGCGGGTCGATCTCGTCAGCTGTCGGAACATGCTGATCTACTTCCAGCCCGCCGTGCAGCAGAAGGTGCTGAACCAGTTCCACTTCGCGCTCAACCGCGGCGGCATCATGTTCCTCGGACCGAGCGAGAGCCCGGGCGCGCTGATCAAGGACTTCGAGACCGTCGATCAGGGCTGGCGGATGTATCGCAAGCACAGCGACGTGCGCACGCCGGTGGATCCCCGGCTGCGGCCTCGGCTCGTCGAGGACAAGCCGCCGCAGGGCGGTACGGCGAACACGCCGTTCGCGCGCTACTCGATGTCGAATCTGCTGTCGACCTACGACGTGCTGCTCGAGGACTACATGCCTCCCAGCCTGCTCGTGAACGACCGCAACGAGCTCCTGCATGCGTTCGGCGGCGCGAGTCGATTTCTCAAGGCGCGCGATGGCCGTCAGGGTAACGAGATCCTCGATCAGGTCGACGACGATCTCAGGTTCGTGCTCGCGGGTGGCTTGCGCCGCGCGCTGCTGTCACCGACGCCGATCGTCTTCAAGAACCTCAAGCTGCGGATCAACGGCGAGGACGTCGCGCACGACATCTCGCTGCGCCGGGTCGTGACCCGTAACACCGAGGTCGCGAACATCCTGATCTCGTTCATCACGCTCAAGGAAGCTCCCGTCGTGGCCGACGAGGTCGCGATCGAGATCGGGCAGGTCGCCCGCGATCAGCTCGGCGCGCTCGAGGCCGAGCTCGATTACACGAAGGACAACCTCCAGGCCGCGATCGAGCAGCTCGAGACCGGCAACGAGGAGCTGCAGGCGTCGAACGAGGAGCTGATGTCCTCGAACGAGGAGCTGCAGAGCACCAACGAGGAGCTGCAGAGCGTCAACGAGGAGCTGTACACGGTGAATGCCGAGTATCAGAGCAAGATCGGGCAGCTCACCGATCTCACGAACGACATGGATAACCTGCTCGCGAGCACCGATATCGGGACGATCTTCCTCGACGAGCATCTCCGGATCCGCAAGTTCACACCGCAGGTCGCGGAGAGCTTCAACCTGATGCCGCATGACATCGGACGCTCGATCGAGACGTTCACGAACACGATGCAGCACCCCGAGCTCGTCGCCGATATTCGACAGGTGCTCGCGACCGGGTCGCGTGTCGAGCGCCAGGTGCGAGATCACCTGGGGCGATCGTTCTTCCTCCGGATCCTGCCGTATCGCGCCAAGGGTGGCACATCGGGCGCGGTGATCACGTTCATCGAGATCAGCGGACTCAAGGCGGCCGAGGATGCGCTGTTCCACGAGCGCTACCTGCTCGACAGCCTGCTCAACAGCATCCCAGACGCGATCTACTTCCGCGACACGAAGGGCAAGATCATCCGCGCGAATCCTGCGCTGGCCGCGCGCGTGGGGCTCGAGGATCCCTCGGGAGCGATCGGCAAGACGCCGCACGAGATGCCCCATCACGAGACCGCTCTCGAGCTCCATCATCGAGATGACGACGTCCTGCTTACCGGCGAGGCCCAGCACTACAAGCTCGAACAACGTACGCGCATCGATGGTGTGGCCCAATGGGATCTCGCGTCGCGCCTTCCGCTGCGTGGCCGCGGTGGGGAGGTCGTTGGTCTCATCGGCGTCTTTCGCGACGTGACGAAGCAGAAGATCGCAGAGGAGAAGCTCGTCGAATCGGTGATCAGGCGCGACGAGTTCCTCGCGATGCTCTCGCACGAGCTACGTAACCCACTCGCGTCGGTGGTCACTGCGACCCAGTTGCTGAGGACCGAGCCCCTTGCTGCGGAGTCCTCGCGTCTGGTCAACGTCATCGATCGCCAATCGAATCAGATGTCTCGGCTGCTCGACGACCTCCTCGAAGCGAGCCGCGTGACTCAGAACAAGGTCGAGATCCGGACGCTGTCGATGGACCTGCGCGCCGTCGTGGAAGAAGCGGCGGCATCGATGCGCACGATGATGACCGCGAGCGACCTTGAGTTCAGCTTCAAGCTCGACCCCCGTCCGCTGACGGTCGAAGGCGACGCGGCGCGACTTCAGCAGGTCTGCGTGAATCTGCTCACGAATGCGGCGAAGTACACGCCACGTGGAGGCCGCGTCTTTCTCGATGCTTCACGCGACGGCACGGACGCGGTCATCCGTATCCACGATAGCGGCGTCGGAATTCCGCGCGACATGTTGACCTCCGTGTTCGACCTGTTCGTCCAATCGAGTCGCACGATCGATCGTGCACAGGGCGGCATCGGTGTCGGGCTCACCCTCGCCCGCTCGCTGATCGACATGCACGGCGGTAGCGTGCACGCGGCGAGCGAAGGCGCCGGCAAGGGCAGCGTGTTCACGGTGCGGATCCCACTCAGTACGAAGATCATCGACGAGCTGGAGGTCGTCAAACGAGTCAGCGTCGTGCCGGCGGGCTCGCGGATTGTCTTGGTCGAGGATAACGATGACACCCGCGACCTGATGTGCACGCTCCTCACGCGCCATGGCTTCGACGTCAAGACCGCTGCCGACGGGCTCGCTGCGGTCGACGTGATCGATGAGTTCTTGCCACACGCTGCCTTCGTCGACGTCGGACTGCCAGGCATCGATGGGTTCGAGGTCGCCCGCCGCGTGCGAATGAAGAGCACCCATCACAAGGTGATCCTGATCGCGCTGACCGGC
>JBKJUF010000566.1:0-9604 GCA_046590445.1 Kofleriaceae bacterium | reverse complement strand
GCCGCCCCGGCGACATCCCCGTCCTCGCGCGCCACTTCGCCGACCAGGCCGCGATGCGCGCCGAGAAGAGCCGGCCATCGATCACCGATGCCGCGATCAGCCACCTCGTCGCCCAGCCGTGGCCGGGCAACGTCCGCGAGCTCGAGAACACGATCGAGCGCGCCGTGATCCTCGCCGCCGGCGACGTGCTCGATGTCGCCGACGTCGCGTCCTCGGCCGGCCGCATGAGCCTCCCGACCATCGGCCTCCAGACCTTCACCGGCGACCACGTGCCGACGCTCGACGAGCTCGAGCGCACCCACATCCTCCGCGTGCTCGAGCTCTGCGAGGGTCAGAAGACGAAAGCCGCGTCGATGCTCGGCATCAACCGCACCACGCTGTGGAAGAAGCTGCGCCAGTACGGGATCGAAGGCGATTGATCGGTCGAACGGATCGAGCCGGCTCGGTCCCCAAGTTCTGCGGTCCGCGCCATTTCGGTACGGTCCTCAAACCGCGAGGTCGGCGCCTCGTCCGTGCGCCGCGTGACGTCACCATGGGGCGCCGCGAGGACTTACGTTCACCTCAGGTTCGCCGAGCGGTCCGCCGCCATGCCATGTTGAGCCAGAATCTCAGCGGTCGCCCTGGCGGCCTCTCTCACATCAATCACAACTCTACAACCGTAGGCAGAGTTGTAATCCGACGACTCTGCCCTCACGCCCCAGTTATCAATTTCGACAACATGGAACTCCCCGCAAGGGCTAGCGAATGCCGGCACAACGTCGCTCATTTCCTTGATCGCGATACCATTTATTCGCCTAACCACGACACCGTACATATGCTGATAACCAAGATTGATCTCGTGTGTCAGAATCTTGCTCAGAATCACAACCTCACGTTGTTCCTGCGACGGAAACTGGTCGTAGTAGTAGTGCTTGTATCTAAAATGCGCATTCTCGAAGCCACGAGCCGCCATGTACTCAAATGTCAACGGCAACATGACGAGTCCCGCAAACATGAAATACGTCGGCGGTTGGCCAGGTCTCGCCGGAATCATGCTGACCAAAGCCTTCAATGTAAGCTTCGTCGAGATGCGCGCACCTTGTCGAAGGACGGCCACCGTAACTGCTTCGCCGATTTGACGACGACTGATGAGAGCCGTGAAATGAACACGCAAACCATCGACGAGGGCAGATCCGTCGCAGTTCAGGCGAACACCATCGATTGCTTCAATTATGTCGTTCTCAAGAATGAATCCATCGGCGGACGACCCCACGACAACCCGCGACACTAACAAACCGGACTCATTGTCATTGAGCCTGTAGTAGTCCCGGAGTGCCTTGTTCTCAAACTTTTGCCAATACACACCTAGATCTGGGACACCACTAACGTAATCATCTTCGAGGTCTGTAAAAAAATGCCTAATGATCGGTATTGGAACCACGTATCCTGAACGTTGAAGATCATTCTGCCTGTAAGCCTGAAATACGATGCCAACGAGCAACCCATCCATAAAAGCCGGGCCGCCGCTGTTGCCCGAGTTCATCGCCGCATCGGTTTGCAAAGCCAACAGGAATCGTTGCGAATGAACGTACGTTCGAACCTCCATTCGTGAAACAACACCCGTTGTAATGCATAACTCGTTGCCGCCTATAGGGAACCCAAAAACGGATATGCGCGAGTTTTGCGCCGGGACACCTCCGAATGAAACTGGCATTGTGCCAGTAAAAAACGTGGCGTCATCTACTGTGAGCAACGCGAGCTCTCGATCGTGGTCTACGTGCAAAACGCGCGCGATATACTTCTTTGAATCATCGTGTTTGGCGACTTGTACGAAGAGGTGATTGGAAACCACATGCGCATTCGTCAGTAAACGGTGGCCCTGGATGACACAGGCAGAACCACCGAAGTGATGCTGAGTTCCAGACTCCCACGGCTTCGTCTGGTCTGGCTCCTTGATAACCGTCAAGACCCTAACCACGGATTGACGGAGTGTGTGGGTTAAGATGTCACTCATACGGAACCTTAAGGCAAACGTTGCAATTGATTGCCACTGACATGCAGACGCGAACACATTCGTGCCGGCTCTCCAATTAACTGCAAACGACGTGTCAGTGGAACCGCTTGGCGGCTTCCTTGTCAAGTTGGTTCTGGCTTCCGGCACGGTAAGAATTGCAACTCAGGCAAGGGTTTCTGAAATCAGCGCGCGCCCGTTGCCGTGGCGCACCCGTATAGCCGCTATCGTCGAACTTTTTGCTCCAGGGGAAGCCGCTGGACGACATTGGGTCATCAGACGCTCCACCAGACTCTCCAGAAAAACGAAGGATAGTCGGTTCTCCCCAATCCGCTCCTGACGCCCCATCCAGAGGAGAGTCTACGGGCGCGTCAGATGTTCCCGCATCACCAGGGCGTTCCCGATATCCGTCTGGAACGCGAAATCGGTCGTTGAGAATCTCAGGTTCGTTTTCCCAGTCTGGATCTCTAAACGGATCGGAGGGTGGCCCGAGGTGAGTGGCACCGGCTATCGCCGTTACGGCAGCCATACCTTTCAAAGCTGTCGCAGTAATTGATTGGGTGGCCAGAAGGCTCTGAATATCAACCGAGCCGCCCGTAAGATGATCCACGGCACCCAGGGTTCCTGCCACCACAGCGGTCACGACAAGGCCCGCTGCGATCGTCTTGCCCACAGGATCCTTGGGCTGTTGCGCAGCAAGGCGTATTACTGGCTGTGCGTGGTCGACAAAGGCCCTGGCGACGCTTGCGGGTGAATGTCCGTCGGGATCGTAGTACCGGAGGGGATTGCCAAGTACGAACGTGTATAGATTCCCAAGCCGAGGTCGAGATCCTGCGCTGTCTGGGTTGTCGCGGTACCTTTGGTCCGATTGAGTCCAGCCGAGTAGCGTCTTATCGTAATAGCGAGCGCCGTAGTACGCGAGGTCGGAGATCTCGTCGACGTACTTGTCATTGTGCCGCCGAGGATGAGCCGGTGTACCTGCCGACGAGCCGCCTGTGTTCGTCGCTTCGACAACCGAGCCAAACGGCGTGTAGCTGAAGCTCGCGTTGATGGTGCCATCGCTCTCGACCGCTGCGATCGTGCTGCTCGCCAGCCCGTGGAACTGATACTCGACCGCTGCAGGTCCAGTAGGAAATTGGGTGACTCGCGCTACTGGCGTGCCGAGGTTGACGTGAGAGTAGACCTTCGTGACGGCACCGGCTGCATCAAGATGGGCCTCGACTTCGTCGACGAACCACACCAGCTCGGTCTTCGCGCCGAGGGCATCGCGCCTGACAATAGCCACGCGCTGGCCATCGTCGTCGTACCAGTATTCCTCACTGCCTTGGACGACGCCGCTCGTCTTCTTGGTCGCACGCCGGAGTTGGTCCTTGCCGTCGTAGAGATATTCGAGTGAGTCGCCAGAGCAGACGCCTTGAACGATCGCACCGGTGCAGCGCAGCGTTTGGTTGCCTGCGTCGTCGTAGAGGTAACTCGCGTAGGTCGTGCCGGTGCCGACTGTCGTGAGGGCCGTGACTTGTTCTGGATCCGTCCCGCCGTAAACATAGTTGACCGCTCGCGGCCTGACGTCGCTTCCCGCAGGAACAGGGGAGATTGTTTGGGCTTCGGTTGCGGACGCGAGTCGACCCGCCGGACCGTGAGAATAGGTTGCGTCGAAGTAGCCGGGGGAGCTGGTCGTGACTCCGATCAGCTGGTGGCGGGGATCGTAGCTGTATTGAAACTGCCTGCTGCTGGTGCCGAGGTGGTGTGTGAGCGTCTTGGGATCGTCGTTGCCGAAGTACGCGACGTCTTGACGTACGATCTCGGCGGGACCCGGACCTTTCTGCACGGCCTGCATCGTGATCCGGCCAAGCTTGTCGTAGCTCCAATTCGATTCGATGAAGGTCATCGCGCCGTCACTGCGATCGCTGCGACGCTTCGTGACGAGTCCGGCTACATTGCGTGTCTGGTCGATGATCGTCGACCACGAGATTCCGCGATCCGTCGAGATCTTGATCTTGGAGGCATGTCCACGCCCGTCGTACTCGATGCGGCTCCGGGTGTATTCAGGGGTGCCCTCGTGGTAGGAGATCTCGTCGACTTCACCAGAGAGTGCGAAGGTGCGACGAACCGCGCGAGGCGGCCGTGCCCGCCTGCAACATCGACTGGGTTTCCTGCCAGAGCAGCGGGACGTCGGGCATCGTGTCGCTCGCGATCGGCGTCAGCGTGCTCGTCGCCCTCGCGTAGCCCGAGGCGTTGCTCGCCGTGCAGGTCGCGACGGTCTGACCGTTCGCGCACGCGAGCTTCTCGGTCACCGTCGCGTGGTGGGTCTTGATCGCTCCGCCGAACAGCGTGCGCTCCTCCCAGGTGATCCGTTCGATCGATCGGACCTCGTCGGTGACCGTGGTTTCACCAGCAACGGGATGGACTCGAGTCTCGACCAGACGCCCGCTCCAGTCGGGGCTGTAGCCGTACAGCTGCACCGTGCGTGCACCGCTCGGCGCGAGGGTCGTGACCTGCTCGAAGCCGCGAAACGAGAACCGGCCTTCATTGTCAGCGCCATGGCGTGGATTCTTGTACAGGTAGCCCGTCGTCGAGGTCGTGCCCGCGAAGCTGTCGGCCGTCGACAGACTCTTGACGACCCACTGGTTGTGCGGGCTCGATCGCGGACGCCCCGGACTCCAGAGATCGTCCGGGTTCTGCTCGACGGCGGTCTTGTCATGCATCGAGGCATAGGTGACCGTCGTCGTCGCGCCGCGCCCGTTCTTGACCTTTGTGAGTAGCCGAGGTGGCGCGGCCGACGGCGGCTGCTCGGCTCGGCCGAGCCCGGCGGCGATAGCGGTGAACGCGGCTTCCATGATGCCGTTGCCATCGAGATCGGTCAGGTCCGCGGTGAGCTCCCAGATCGGCTCGACGTCGACCGACGCCACGATCTTTCGTTCGTAACCGTGCTGGACGCCTGGATAGAAGACCGGCCCGGCGGCTGGCAGTCCGAACTGGCCTCCGACGTTGAAGAACACCTTCGGTGTCGTCGAGCCGTTCGGCGTTCGCACGACATCGACCCGGCCATCGTGGTCGACATCCACGGGCCGAGTGGTGGTCTTGACGACGGCCGAGAGGATCGGTTGGCCGAACGTCGCGGTATCCCGGACGATGTCCGATGACTCGGTGTCGCCGCCTGGCTTGACGCCGGACGGTGAATAGATCGGCGTGTCGACCTCTCCGCTCGAAGGCGAGCCCGCGAGGACATGTCGAACCCCATCCTGAAACGCCAGGTTTGCGTTCAGGTCGGGTGTGAGGACCCAGTGGTCAGGGAGCCCGTCGCCGTTCGCGTCGATCAGGCCGGCCGAGCTCTGCGCGAAGCCCTCCGTCGAGGAAGAGGCGTACGAAGAACCCACGACGGAAAGGTCTGCGCCCTGACGCGTGATGACGACGTGAGCCTTGGGTGCAAAGCCTCCGGTGCCATCTCCGAGCCAGACAAACCACCAGTTGTCCGCGCCGACGCCGACGTACTGGGAGTTCGCGATCGCGTCGAGGATGCCATCGCCGTCGAAGTCCTGGACGCCATGAAACTGAGCGGTCACTTGGGGCCCGTTGAGGTTCGAATCGCCGACGTCCGATTCGAGCGGCACTGGTTGGTACTTGATCGTGGGCGCCGACGCGAACGTGCCATTTCCCAGGTTCTTGTAGATGAACCAGGGGTAGAGCCCCTCACATCGCGTGTAGGGTTCGCGCACGACAGGCGGTGAGCCACCACCCGGCGGCGGCGCCAGGATCACGCTCGGGTCCACGAGCGGCTTCTTGATGAGCTCGTGGCAAGCGACCTTCGGAGCAAGCGCGAGGTACCTGTTCACGACAGCCCAGTTGGTCGTACATGGCCCGCCGCCCACGGGACACGTCGTCGCGCCCATCATGCAGCTCGCATCGACCTGCTTGCAGCGATCCATCTGGGGACACGCCGGCCATGCGCCGAATGGTTCTGGTGTCGTCGGATACGGCGTGCCCGAAGCGTCAAGGAGATCACCCTTGACGATGTCGTAATGCGCGATGTCTCCGTGAACGGCGGTTACAAGGTCCGTCAGTCCGTCGGCATCAGCGTCGAGCCACCGGTAAGCCAGGTACGTCCGAAATGGATCGTTGCTGGGTCCCCCCTGCGGGCACTCGAGGCCGTGGGGATAACAGAACTGCACTCCGGTCGGCGCATCGGGGTTGGAGCTGAACTGGCAGAGGCTTCCGTCGTGGCAGGCCGTCGGATCGTCGGCGTTTCGATACGCCGTGACCTGTCCGTTGAGAGCACAACCCTCGTAGTTACTTGCGTTGAGATCGGCGGTCGTCGATCCGCCGGGCGGCGCATTGGTTCCTGACCCTCGCCACTTGAGGCGTGGCAGCAAGATTTCTTGCGGACCGTCGAAGCTCGGCATGGTGCTGCTCGAGCCTGCCGTCGGGCCCTTGTTGCGACGCCACTGCGCCTTGCACACGCCGTCGACGCTCGGAGCAGACGCGTTGTCCAGACGGTCGATGAGACCGTCGCCATCGAGATCCACGAGCATGCCTTCCACGGTTGGCCATCGGTCGTCGGTGCGGCGGTAGCCCCATGCGAGGTTCTGACTGTGCGAGCTCGTGCCCCACGGGACGCCAGGGTACGGCGAGCTCGGCATCGCGAGCGAGATCTTGGGGTCGCCGTACTCGAAGGTCACGGCGGGTAGATCGACGCGCGGTGCGTCCGCGCCCCACGCGCTTTCCTGGATCGAGGTCAGCAAGCGCACGGGAGCGTGCTCCCGATCGCAATCGTCGAGCGTGCCATCGTACGAGAGTGACAGCACGCGTGTGTGCTCCGGCGTCGTCGGCGCTCCGGGCGGATAAGCGATCGCCGTGATCTGTCGCAGGATGTTGGCGCCGGTCACGAGCGGGACGCCCGACCGATAGTCTCGGTGCGAGCCGGTGTGCACGCCCTGACACTGCGGTGATGATCCCCACAGGAAGTCGAGTTGCGCGAAGTCGAGCGCGCCCGCGGTGTTGCTGCCCCAGCTGACTCGCTTGATCACGCACTCACCTGCCTGTGCTTTACCCTCCTCGACCTGTGGCCATCGATTCCGAGACGACTCAACGCTGGGCGACAGCCGCTTGGCAGGCGGCGATCGCAGCGGAGTCCGGTGCCTTCAACGCGCACCGCACTTGCGCATCGGTCAGTGAACCGATGCAACTCGACACGAAGTCTTTGCCAAGCGCCTGCCGCATCGCACGACGATGTGGCTCGCGCTCGACGCCGCTGGCGTTCGCGAGCCGAACATCGACCAAGTGGTCGCGGAGTCGCTCGCATGCCTGTTCACTCACAGCTTCGTCGTCGTCGGTGTCGTGCCCACACGCCGCCAACGCCACCACCACGAACGCGATTCGATACATCGCTCCGAGCGATCGGGCTCGTCGGCGTCGTCGCGCTCGCGGCCGGGCTGACGTTCGCGAGTACCGCGCGGATCTGCGCGACCTCGTCGTCGAGCAGTAGTCGTTCGTGGACTGGGGCGCGAGCACGGTGGCTCGGACGCCCGGACGGCAAGAGCATCGATAGCTGGATCGTTCCGAGGGGTTAGGAGCGGGTGATCTCTCCTGCTTGGTCGGTAGTTGCGCTGATAACGGGCGGGCGGTACGAGTGAAGAGTGGGCAAGGTGATCAGCCTCTATCGTGGTCGAGATCCGCGGGAGCTACCGATGTACGGCATCGGCGAGGCTGCGATCTATCTCGGCGTTCCGAGGTCAACGCTGAGCACCTGGGTTCGCGGCCAACGGGTCCGCGGCGAGACGCGCATGCGCCCACTGATCAAAGCCGACCGCGAGACCGGGCTCTTGAGCTTCAACAACGTCGCCGAGTCGTACGTGCTTGCGTCGCTGACGAGGAAGTTCGATCTCCCGCTGCAGCGCGTGAGGGCAGCGCTCAAGTCGATCGGCGGCGAACGCCCCTTGCTCACGACCGTGTTCCGGACGGACGGTCGCGGCATCTATGTCGAGAAGATGGGGGCACTCGTCGACGCAGCGCGTGGCGATCAAGCGGCGATGCGAGAAGTCATCGAGAGCAGCCTCGAGCGCGTCGAGCTCGACGATCGTGATCTTCCGTTGCGCCTGTACCCGTGGCGTCGCGAGCCTACCGAACCGAGGATCATCGCGCTCGACCCTCGGCGTTCCTTCGGTCGGCCGACCGTGGCCGGAAGCGCGGTGCAGATCGGGGTTATCTTCGATCGCTATCAGGCTGGCGACTCCGTGTCAGGGCTCGCCGCCGACTACGCTCTCAGCCGGGACGTGATCGAGGGCGTGTTGCGTTGGGGCTTCGATGCCGCGAAGGCCGCCTGACCCCCTGATCTACTACCTCGACGCGAACCTGGATGGTCACGACCTCGTCCGTCGCCTTCGCGACGCTAGGGTTCGTTGTGAACCGCATCGCGATCACTTCCCGCCGGACGCCGAGGACGAGGCATGGATTCCGGTGGTCGCGGCGCGAGGCTGGATCATCGTCACCCGGGACTTCGCAATTCAGCGAAGACCCGCCGAGCGTGAGGCTTGGACCGCGGCCAAAGCGATCGTCGTGATGGTTCGCGGGGCGAAGCTCAGCGCCCAGGACATGGCGCAGATCATTCTCGACGCACATATCAACGGGCGGCTCGACAACTTCATCTCCAAGCGCATGCCGCCGATGGTTATCTACATTGCGGCAAACGGTGCCTTGCGTCTTCACCTCGGTGGGGACCGCCGCGGTGGGCAGAAGTAGTAGTAGCGAGCCCTGAAGCGCGTCGCGGACGGTCCGGCGAGCTCGAAACGGCGCACGTGCACATCATCGCAAGGTTGTGAGAAACTGTGGATCGGACGCGACGGGAAGCGGCCGCTGGAGGGGAACGTGCAGCCATCGAAGTGTGCGAGCTGTGGTGCGTCGCTGACGCCAGGTAGTGGGTTCTGCGGCGCGTGCGGCAAGTCCGCGGCCGGAGGCTTCGCGCCACCAGCGCAGCAACCACCGGGGCATGGCTACGCGCCGCCCGCGCAGCAGCAGCCCTACGGCGGAGGTTATCCCCCGCCCCAGCAGCAGCCGTCGCCGTATGCCGGAGGCTTCGCGCCGCAGCAGCCGGGCGGCTACCCACCGCCGCAACAGCCGGGTGGTTACCCACCGCCACAGCAGCCGGGCGGCTACCCGCCGCAGCAGCAGCATGGCGGGCTCGCGCCGCTGCAGAATCTATACGGCGCGCCGCCGGCGCACCAGCCGTACGGCACGCCGCCGCCGGGCTATCCGCAACAGCAGCTCGCCGCCGCGACGCCCGCGCCGTGGAAGTGGGGCTACTCGAAGTGGATCGGGATCACGTACGGGCCGATTCCGGTCGGCATCATCATCGCGGTGATCGTCCTGGCGCTCGTCTACAAGTGAACCTGAGGACGCCCGCGAGCGCGAGCGCGATGGCGAGCGCGATCCACAGCGGGCGATGGCGGCCTGTCAACGCCGGACCGGCATCGTCGTCGACGGCGACAGCGCCGAGGATGATCCGGTCGGCGAGCTCGTGATCGCACTGCCCGATCGCGGCCGCGGCCGCCAGTCCGGTACCGGTGCCCTGCACGCGATCGAGGTCGGCGTCACCGACGATGCCGGTCCGGCGTTGACAGG
>JBKJUF010000429.1:0-15647 GCA_046590445.1 Kofleriaceae bacterium | reverse complement strand
CCCTGGTACAGCTCGATCGACACGAACTTCTGGTTGTCCGCCGTGGTCGCGAACAGCCGGCGTGCGCGCACGGGCAGCATCGAGTTGCGCGGCAAGACCACCGCGAAGCCGCCATCGCCGACCCGGATGCCGATGTCGTGCGGGGTGACGTCGAGGAGCTGCACCTCGTCCGAGTCGCCGGCGAGGATCCCGGCGTACGCGGCAGCACCGAGCGCCACGACCTCGTCCGGGTTCGCGCCCTTCGACGGCTTCTTGCCGAACACACGCTCGACGGTGGCGGCAACCGCGGGCCAGCGCGACATCCCACCAACGAGCAGGACCTCCTCGAGCTGGTTGCCGGAGAGGCCGGCATCAGCGAGCGCACGCGTGACGGGCGGCTCGAGCCGATCGAGAAGATCCTTGGTCAGCTCGTCGATATCATCGCGGGTGATCATGCGCTCGTAGTTGATCGGCGCGCCGTGTTGATCGTTCGCAAGGAACGGTAGCTGGATCTGCGTCTCGCGATCGACGGACAGCGTCTTCTTCGCGGCCTCGCATGCCTCGCGCAGCCGCGCCATCGCCATCGGGATGGCCGTCAGATCGACGCGATGTTGGTCGAAGACCTCGTCGACGATCCGTTCGAGTACGCGACGGTCCCAGTCCTCGCCGCCGAGCGCGGTGTCGCCGCCGGTCGCGATCACCTCGAAGATCCCGTTCTCGACGCTCATGATCGAGATGTCGAACGTGCCGCCGCCGAGATCGAACACCGCGATCAGGCGGCGGTCTTCGCGGACGCGGTGCGCGCCATACGCGAGCGCGGCGGCGGTCGGCTCGTTGAGGATGCGGATGACATCGATCCCTGCGATCTGACCGGCATCGCGAGTCGCCTGGCGCTGGGCCTCGTCGAAGTACGCCGGGACCGTGACGATCGCCCGGGTCACGGGCTCGCCGAGCGCGTCCTCGGCGACCTTGCGGACCGCACGCAGCACGTGCGCCGCGACCTCCTGTGGCGAGATCGGTTGACCATGCACGCGCACCCAGGCATCGCCGTTCGGTGCGGCGACGATGCGGAATGGCGCGGTGCGCGCGAACCACGCGACGTCGTCCGCGTTGACCTTGCGGCCGATCAAGCGCTTCGCGCCGTACACGGTAGCAGCCGGATTCGTCACCGCCTGGCGCCGCGCACGAGTGCCGACCGCGACCTGGCCGCTCGCCGCCCAGCTCACCCACGACGGGATCGTGCGCTCGCCGTCGCCGCCCGCGAGCACACGTGGCACGCCCTTGTCGTCGAGGACGGCAACGCAGGAGTTCGTGGTCCCGAGGTCGATGCCGATGATCCGCGACATCGTTATTCCTTCTTCCCCATGAGCCGCGACAACAGGCCCTTGCGCTCGTTGGTTGCATGTCGCCGCATGTCCGCCAGCTCACGCGCTGCTCGCTCGTTCGACGGATCGATCTCGAGCGCAGCCTCGAAGCGCTGCGCGGCCTCGAGCCGGTCACGGAGCGCGAGCGCCGCGAGGCCTTCGCAGAGCTCGATCCCCGCGCGCAGCGAGCGATCGCTCGGATGCTGCTTCGAGAGCGCGCGGTATGCGGAGAGTGCCTCGACATAGCGGCCGGCATCGAGCAACCCGTCGAGCGCGGCATGCTCGACGGTCTCCTGCGGCAGCGGTGTCGCTGTCGAGGCGCTGCGGCGGTCACTCGCCGCCGGCGGCGGGGTCGTGCCGGTGGGCCGCAGGTCAGGAACCGGTAGCGGCTGCGGCCGCTTGGTGGTGAGGTCGTTGCCGGCGGACGTCGGCGGCAACGGCTCGGGCTTGCGGGTGACAACGTCGGTCTGCGGTGCTGCGCTCGTGTGGGGCGGCTGCGTCGCCGGTCGTGTCGGGATCACCGCGGGCACCGGCGTCGGTGGCGTCGCCGGTCGCGCCGGGATCACCGCGGCCGCCGGTGGCGGTGGCGTCGCAGTCGCCTTGACGAGCGGCGGGACCTGCGCTGACCCCTGGCGGACCATTCCGCGCGGCATTCCAGCCGGCGGCGTGGCCCGCGGCTGCGGCACCGATACGGCGCGCACCGCACTCGGGTGCCGACCGAGCGACGTGAGGACTTGCGCACGTGAGCCTTCATCGCCGAGCCGGCGATACGCATCGCGGATCAAAATGAAGATCTCCGCCGCCACCTGCCGCAGCTCGACCGACTCGTAACGCGCGAACCGATCGGGGTGATAGCGCTTCGTGAGCTCGCCGAAAGCGTTGCGGACGTCGGCGTCGTTCGCCTCGTAACCGATGCCGAGCACGAGGAACGGGTTCAGCTTCTTCAGCGATTCGGCCTCGGCGACCAGCGCGCGCACGAGCTCCGACTCGGCTGCCGAGACATCCTGGACCTCACCGTCACGCAGCGACGAGATCGGACCTGACACGGTCGAGGGGCCACTGGCGCCGCTCGCGACGACCTGTGGTACGCCCGTGGCGGGCGTGGTCTTGGGGGCAGCCGCCTTGCGGTTCGCCTCGGATCCCAGCGCGTTCTCGATCATCCACACCGAGCCGGCCGCGATCGGCGCGAGCTTGAGCTCGACCCCGCTGCCGCGCTGCGCATCGTCGACGTGCTGATCGACGACGCCGGTCAGCGCGATGACCGATCCGCTCGGCAGCGTCAGATCGATACGAACTGCGGTGCCGAGCGCGGGCGGGCTCGCCGCCTTGAGAAACATCGTGCCGCGTGACAGGTCGCGCTTGTAAATCGTCGCGAGCTGCTGCCACGAGGCGCACCGGAGCTTGATACTGAGCGCACCCGTAGCCATGCGAGATCCTGGCGATCTTAGGCGCTCACGTCTCCCGAGGCAATGCTCGGTACCGGGCGAGCACGCGATCGTGACGTTCCTTGATTCGCTGGAGGTAGAGGCTTTCGCGCGTGCGCTGCAGTGACTCGTGGGCAAGTTGCGCGAGTCGCTTGACGATCTCCTCGACGTCCGCGAGCGGCTTGTGCACGTAGCCCACGACACCGAGGTTTGCGGCGTGGGCGGCGAGGTCCGCGTCGAGCACCGATGTCACGAGGAATGCGGGCAACCCGGGAATCCGGTCACGCAGCCGGCGGATGGTCTCGAGCCCATCAATTCCAGGTAGCTGCGCCGCGACGAGCGCGAGGTCAAGGCCGGTCGTTGCCGCGAGCGTCTCGGCTTCGCGCAGGGCCTCCTCGCCGGTGACGTACGCGTAGGTCGCGACTCCCGCGCCCTCGAGTAGATCCGCGAGCTCGTCGGCGACAGCGCGTTCGTGCTCGATCAGCAGCACGGAAGGCGGCCGGATCTCCGCCATGGTGATCTCGCCGGTCCGCGCGTGTGCCGCGAGCCGTTCCTCGGCGTCGATCGACCGGCGTTCGGTCCGGATGAGATCCTTCAGGAGGTCCTCGATCATTCCGCGCTGCTGCTCGAGGATGTGGAGCTCGCGGGCGCGCGAGGCCTGACGCTGGCAGATCCGGTGGACGACCGCTCTTGCGGTCGCGGTGCCTTCGAGATGGAGGTCGATGATGTCGCCGGCACCCGCGCGCAGGCAGGCGACGATCAGCGGAGCTTCAGCCTGCGCCGTGATCACGATCGGCATCACATAAGGCATCGCGGCGAGCGTGCGGCGAATGGTGTCGACGGCCTTCTTCAGATCCTCGACGTCACCGGGCGCCGCATCACGCAGATCGAGGAGGATCGCCGGTGCTTGTTCGGGATCCTGATGCGAGACCAGCTCGCGCGCGATCCCGATCTCGTCGACGATCGAGACCTCGACGCCGACGCTTGCGAGCCGGTCCATCAGCGTCCGCAAGGCGCCGCTCGAGCCATGCGGCGCGATCAGGATGGCGCCTGGCTCGCTCATGCGAACACGATACCGCCTGCAAGTGCGAGCTGCACACCGATCGCGGTATCTGATTCACGGGTGTTGCTGTCGTCTCCACGCGCCGGCGGGATGCGAAAGATGCCCGGTCGGCACAGGCGCCCGGACCGACGGAGGGCTAGGATCGCGGCGATGTCCGAGCACCTGTTTCTTCGCGCGTGTCGTCGTCAGCCCGTCGAGCGCACGCCGATCTGGATGATGCGGCAAGCCGGCCGCTACTTGCCGGCCTACCGTGCGGTACGCGCGCGTGCGTCGTTCCTCGAGCTCTGCCGCACGCCCGAGCTGGCGTGCGAGGTCACCCTGCAGCCGATCGACGAGTTCGGCTTCGACGCGGCGATCCTGTTCTCGGACATCCTGATCACGCTGCCCGCGATGGGCCTCGACGTCGCATTCCCCGAGGCCGGTCCGAAGATCGGGACGCCGATCCGTACCGCCGCAGCGATCGACGCCCTCCGCGTGCCCGATCCGGATCTCGAGCTGCCCTCGACGATGGAGGCGATCCGCCAGATCAAGCGCGGGCTCGCCGGCCGGGTGCCGCTGATCGGGTTCGCGGGCGCGCCGCTCACGATGTTGACGTACGCAGTTGAAGGTGGCGGCTCGAAGGACTATCCGAACACCAAGAAGCTGCTCTATGGCTCGCCCGGTCAGGCCCACGCGCTTCTCGACAAGCTCGCGCGCACGTGCGCGACGTTCCTCGAGGCGCAGGTCCGCGCCGGCGTCGAGTGCGTGCAGATCTTCGATAGCTGGGGCGGCATCGTGTCGCCCGGCGATTTCCGCGAGTACCCGCTGCGGTACGCCAAGCGCGTGATCGAGATGCTGCGCGAATCGCCGACGTGGCAGACCTCGCCAGTGCCGATCATCTACTTCGTCAACGGCTGCGCGCCGTACCTCGACGACTACGCCTCGAGCGGCGCCGACGTGCTCGGCGTCGACTGGCGCGTGGGCATCGATCACGTGCGCCGCCGGGTGGGTGACGGCGTCGCGCTGCAGGGCAACCTCGACCCCGGCGCGCTGTTCGCGAGCCCCGCCGAGATCCGCACCCGGGTCGCGGACATCCTCGAGCGTGCCGGTCAGATCGGGCACATCTTCAACCTTGGCCACGGCGTGCTTCCAGAGACGGATCCCGAGCACGTCCGCGCGATGGTCACGGCGGTTCGCGAGCTCTCGGCGCGGACATGAAGATCGCCGTCGTCGGTGGCGGCATCGGCGGGCTGACGGCGGCGCATGCCCTGGTCGCCGCCGGCATCGACGCGCATGTCTTCGAAGCGTTGCCGCGCGCCGGCGGCGTCGTCGGCACGAGCACGGCCGATGGCTTCGTGCGCGAGCACGCCGCGAGCTCGTTCCTCGGCGGCCCGCCTCGGGGCGGCCTCGCGCTGTGCAAGCAGCTCGGCGTCGCGGTCGAGCAGGCGTCGTCGCGCGCGAGCCGGCGCTGGATCTACCTCGATGGCAAGCTGCGCGCACTGCCGCGCAATCCGCTCGAGCTCGCGCGGTCGGATCTGCTGACCTGGCGCGGCAAGCTCGACCTGCTGCGCGAACCACTGCGGCCCACCCGCGCGACCGGCGACGAATCGATGCACGCGTTCGCGGCGCGCCGGCTCGGGGCCGAGGCTGCCCGCGCGATCGTCGCGCCGTTCGTGACCGGCGTGTTCGCCGCCGACGCGCACGACATCAGCCTCGAGGCCGGTTTCCCGCGACTCGCGGAGCTCGAAGCTCGCGGTGGTCTGGTCCGCGGACTCGCCCGTCAGGCAGCGCGCACCGCGTTCGCGCGCGTGATCGGCAAGCGCAGCGGCACGACGCCGCGCGGGCTGTGGGCGCCGCGCGGTGGGCTCGGCAGCCTGGTCGACGCGCTCGCGCGCGACCTCGGCACGCGGGTCGAGCTCGCGATGCCGGTGCGCCGGATCGTGCCCGATCCGCGCGGGGTCCGCGTCGACGACGAGCTGTGGGACGGCGTGGTGCTCGCGGTTCCGGCGCAGGATGCCGGCGCGCTCGTCGCCGACATCCCCGAGCTCCCGAGCCGGCTCGCCGTGTTCGAACGTGCGCCGACCGCGCTCGTCTACCTCGGCTATCCCGTCGCTGCGGCACCGCGCGCCGCGAATGGATTCGGTGCTCTGGTCGCGGCCGGCGAGGAAGCCCGCGTGCTCGGCATCGTGTTCGAGTCGGCCGTGTGGCCGGATCGCGCGCCCGCCGGCCAGGTCCTGCTGCGCTGCATCTTCGGCGGCGCCCGCGATCCGGGCGCGCTCGCGCTCGACGACCCGGGCCTGATCGCGCAGGCCGCGCGCGACGTCGCGGCCGTGCTCGGCATCACCGGCGCGCCCACGCACGCGAGCGTGATCCGGTGGACGCGCGGGGTCGCGCAGTATCCGGTCGGGCACCGCGATCGAGTCCGCGCCGCGGTCGCCGCCGCCCGCACGCACCGGATCGTGCTCGCCGGTGCGGACTATCGCGGCCCGGGCATCAATGACCTGTGCGCCGATGCCGATACCGTCGTCGAGGCGGTGCGCGCGTGGGCCTGACGCGCGCCAGCGCGGTGGCGGCGTGCACGTTCGCCTGGGCATGCTCGGGCACCAAGCCGCGCGCCGTCGAGGATGCGCGAACGACGCCGCCGGTGCGCGGCGATGGTGGCGCCGCGGCCGCCTCGGGCAGCGGAGCGCCAGCTGCGGACGACGCGCCTGCCGGCCCGACGACCGGCGACGCTCAGATCCGCGTCGAGTGGCGCGACGTGCCGGTCGCGATGCGCGCGTCGCCGGGCAAGACCGCGTGCAACACCCCGCGTGCGCCCGCGATCGCGCCGACCACCACGTGGGGCGTCCCCGACGTCCTGGTGATCGTCGAGGGTATGCCGGCGGATCCTGTCGCGATCCCGGCCACAGGGCAGGTCGCGATCCCGGCCGCGGCGGCGCGTGTCGTGCTGGCCGACTGTGCCTTCACGCCGCGACTCGTGGCGGCGAGTGCCCTCGTCGTCGAGAGCGCGGTCGATCGCCCGGCGAAGATCGAGCTCGCGCGCCGCGGCGCGATCACGAGACTCGACAAGCTCGAGCCCGGCACGCCGCGCGTCGTGCAGCTCCCGATCGCTGGCCACGGCGTCGTCGTCCCGCTCGAGCCGGGCGGCATCTACGAGCTCGCGACCGATGGCAAGGAGCCCGAGACCGCGTGGATCATCGCCGCGCCTGCCGCGATCACCGAGGCCAGCGGCGCGGTGATCGTCAAGGATCTCGCCCCGGGCGCGCACGCGGTCACCGCCTGGCTACCGCCTCGTAGCGGCCAGGCCGCCCGGATCGCGCGCGGCACGATCACCGTGGTCGCCGGCGATCTCGCCGAGCTGACCCTCGATCTCACGAAGCCGTAGCATTTACGAGCGACCGCGTGCTGGCTCGATGCGCTCGACGGCGGTGTCCGCATCGAGCTCGACGCGGGTGTCGTCGGCCGTTGCCGTGGTGACGATCACGTCGCCGCGATCGGCACGCTCGAAGTCGCGGTTGCCGGCGACCCGATGCCGGCGCAGCAGGCGGATCGGGATCCGCCCGGCGTCGCTGCAGCCGATCAGCTCGAGCTTGCCCTTCGCCGGGCGCGGCGCGCTGACGATGCGCCACGCGGCACGGGTGTGGTCGCGGGGCTCGACGAGCGGGCGCGCCTCACGACGTAGCACCAGGTAGCTGAACTTCATGCCGCCGTCGCGGAGGTGCGTGAGTCGCGCGAGCTCCGCAGTGCGTGGCGGCAGGCGCAGCGCGCGATCCTCGTGGCACCAGTCGTCGGGATCGGCGAGCGCGGGACACGGCGCGCCGCGACGGGTGCACGGCGCGAACACGTGAGCCGTGCCGCGTGCGATCAGCGCGTCGCGTACCGCGTGGAGGGCGCGCGAGGTATCGCGGAGCGCGGGCTCGATCACGATCACGGCGCCATCGTCGGCGATCGCAGCGAGTGCGCGCTCGACGAGGGTGGTGCTCGCCTCGAGCGGAAGTTCGTTGAGCACGGTGCCGAACAGCACGAGATCGGCGGCGGGTATCGCGGCGCGAATCACGTCCTCGCTGCGCGTCGCGATCGACACCACGAGGTCACGCTGGCCCGCGAGCGTGCGGATCGCGGCGGTCGCGATGCCGAGCGCCGCGGTGTCGCGATCGATCGCGACGACGTCGACGGCGGTTCCGGACGCGAGCTGCACGAGCAAGCCGAGCGTCATCGCACCGCAACCCGCGCCGACGTCGACCACGCGAAGTGGGCGAGAGGTGGGCAGGGCGTCGCGGTTCGCGAGCTCGGCGAACGGGATCGCGATCTTCATCGCGTCGGCGACCGTGAAGAACACCGCCCGCGCGACGAGATCGCCCGTGCGATCGGTCGGCGCCGCGAGGTTCGCGCGATCACTCGTGTAGCGCTGCGAGCGGTCGACGATCGCTCGCGTCAGCGCAGCGGTCGCGAGCGCGCCATCACCGACCGCGGCGCGGGTCGCGACATAGAGCGCATCTTCGAGGTCGAGCGGTACGGTCCACGCCACACCGAACCCTGGGAGCTGTCCCGTAGATGCGCCACCCGCAGGACGCGACTACGAGGTTCCCTTGTCACCCTTCGGAATCGGAACCTGGGCACGGCCGGTGTCGGCTGTCGAGATTTCGATCGGGACGCTGTCCGCGTCGGCGGCCTGTGCCGCGGGCGCGCCATCGCTCGACGCCGCGTCAGCGGGCTTGTTGCCGGTGGGCTTGTCGCCGTCGAGCTTGTCGCGATCGAGCGCCGTGATCGCCGGGTCGGTCGCGACGTCGGTCGACACGCCAAACGATTTCTTGCGTTCGGGCGGTGGCAGCGTATCGCCGGTCGTTTGATCCGACACCACGCGCATCGGCGTGGTCTTGATCCCGGGGGGCAGCGTCGGTGCGCCGCCGATCAACCGCGCTGTGAGCCCGGGCGTCGGGATATAGGCGGTCTCGGTTGGCTCGTCGGCGGCGAATGGGTTCACCGATTGATCGACGGGCTGGGTCGACTCGCCTTCCATCTGCTGCGGGATCGCATCGACGATGTCGAGGATGTGGACCGCGACGCCGGTGATGTTGTCGTGGCCACCGCGGGTCTTCGCGAGCTCGACCATCTCCGCGAGCGCCGCGCCGGGGGCGTCCTCGGAGAGCTTCTGCGCGATCTCTTCCTCCGACGGGAAGTAGTCGTGTAGGCCATCGGAGCACAGCAGGATGCGGTCGTTGCGCTTCAGCGTGACATGCGCCATCTCGACACCGACATCCGCGGACACGCCGATCGCGTTCACCAGGATCGTGCGGAGCGGCGAGACCTGCGCCTCCTCGATCGTCAGCTTGCCCTCGATCACGAGGACCTCGGCGACCGTGTGATCGGTCGTGACTTGCGACGAGCGGCCATCGCGGATCAGGTACGTCCGGCTGTCGCCGACGTGCGCGACGAAGGCCTCCGGACCGGCGACCAGCACGACATCGAGCGTGGTCCCCATGCCCGCCTTGTCCTGCTCCGCCTGACCGCGCTGGAACACGGCCTGGTGCGCCGATAGCACCGCGTTCTGGAGGAGCTGCACGAGGCCCCGGCGACCCGCGTCACTCGGCGATTTCTTGAAGGCTTCGATCTCGTTGCGGGCGCTCTCGAGGGTCTGGCGCACGGTGTCGACGGCCATCGCAGAGGCAACCTCGCCGGCAGCGTGACCACCCATCCCATCGGCGACGATGAAGAAGCCCTTGGTGGACTCCATGAACGCGGAGTCCTCCTGATGCTCGCGCACCATACCAACGTCGGTGACGAGCCACGCTTCAAGCGTCACGCGCGTGGTCTCATCTAGAGGAGCAGTCGCCATTACGTGCCTTTGCGCTCGAATCTTCACCCGGCATCACCCGCCTCACAAGTGCTTGAGAGGAAATGTCTCTCAACGTGAGGAACGAAGGATTTCGAGGGGCGGCGGTGGTGTTCCGGCGATTGCGAGCGCCCGGCCTTGCGCCACGAGCCTCGTGACACACAGATCCACGGCTGCGCGCTCGCGGTCGCAGACCACGAACCGGCGTTCCAGGCGCTGCGCGACCGCCGCCGTGGTCCCCGAACCCGCGAACCAGTCCGCGACGCGGTCCCCCGGCCGGGTCACGGCCTGGAGGATCCGCTCGACGAGCCGCTCCGGTTTTTGCGAAGGCCAGCCGATCCGTTCGCGATCGGAGTGGTTGAGCGTCTCGATATCGGTCCACCAGTCTTCGGGGACCTTCCCGGCCGCGACCGGGTAGCGGTAGACCCGCCCGGTGCGCCGGTCGGTCTTCTCCTGAACCGGGCGATCACCATCGAGCACGACCCGCATGTGCGAGCCGCCCCGGCGCGGCACGCGCACTGCGTCGGGGTAGAACGCCCAGCTGGGGGACCGCGCGTACCACAGGATCGTGTCGTGCTTGCGGCCGAACCCACGGCGGCTCTTGCCGCCGACGGCGTAGCACCACACGAGCTCGTTCACGAACAGCGCCCGCCCGAACAGCCGATCGAGCGCGACCTTGACGTAGTGGACGGCGCGATAGTCGAGGTGAACGAACAGCGAGCCGTGCGGCGCGAGTACCCGCTGACCCTCCTCGAGGAGCGGCAACAGCCAGGTGACAAACGCGTCGGGATCGTCGGCGCGATCGGCGTAGCGGTGCCCGCGGCCGAGCCGAGCGACGCCCGTGCCGAACGGTGGATCGATGTAGATCGCGTCGATCGAGCCGGTGCGCCAGCCCGCGATCTCGGTCGCCGCTTCACTGCACGCGATCCGGTCGGCGACGCGCTCGCCGGGATCGGTGCCGGAGGGGCCGAAGTCGATGCGCTCCAGCTCGAAGCCGGCGCGGCTCGCTGGCGTCACCGGTTGCGCGATCCGATCCACCGCCGGCCACACTACTATGCGTGCGTGCAGTTTGGTCCCTGGTATCCGCTCGGCGAAGCCGGGGATCACGCGCCCACCACCAAGGGTGTGCTGCAGCTTCGCCTCGCGCACGGGCTCGTCGACTATCCGCGCGGCAAGAGCGCGATGGTGCTCTACGCCCATGCTCCGGACGTGCGCGCTGCCGCACGCACGCTCGCGAGCGCAAACCACATGCTCGCGGCCCGGCACGCCCTCCAGCTGCCGAAACAGCACGATCTGCTGTGCCGGCACCTGATCGAGATCGACGGGACTACTGACCTCGCCGTGTTCTGTGCGAAGTTACGGACCGAGTTCGAGCGCCGGTTTGGCGCGATCCCCCTGTTCGAGCGCGCGCCATGAAGCTCGTCGAAGCCGAAGCCGAAGGCCCCATCGAAGGCGAGGAAGCGGTCGTCACCGCACCCCGCCCGCCGCACCGGCGCGTCTCGGTCTCGTTCCTGTTCACGCTGACCGTGCTGATCGGCACCGTCGTCGCGATCTACATGACGTTCCCGGCACGCAACAACGTGCTGATGACCGAGGCGATCGATCGCCACCGCGACGCCGACTTTACGTGGGACCTCACGAACCCGACCGCGGCCGAGCTGCGCGCGTGGTCGATCGGCGTCGTCGGCAAGAACGCGCCGCTACCGCCGGCCGATTCGAAGATCATCGGCGCTCGCCAGATCGAGGTGCTCGATCGACGCGCGGCGGTCGTGCGGCTCGAGGTGAGCGGCGAGCCGGTCACCTACCTCGTGCAGCATGCCCGCGGCATCAGCCCGCCCAAGGACGAGCGCACCGACGAGGAGCTCCGCGCGTTGGCGTGGCGCAAAGGGGCGTTCACGTGCGTCGCCGTCGGCCCCGCCGGCACGGTCGCGCGCTGGTCGATCGTCGTTCGGCGCTGATCGTCACGCGGCGCTGATCGTCACGCGGCGCTGATCGCTTCAGGCGGCTCGGTCAATCGTCGTCGGGCTCGGCGAGGTGGACGGCCCTGCGGAGCGTCGCCTTGCCGAACTTCGCTGCCAGCCGGTCCATGGTGTCGTTGAGCCGCTCGCCCTTCTCGCGGGCGGCCTCGTCGAAGCCAAGCTGGCGAGGCGCGTCACGGGGCTCGAGGTTCGTCGCCGACAGCCCGCACAGCCGCACGCGAGCGCCCTTGCACGGCTCGATCGTCACCTTGGCGAGCAGCTCGATCGCGGTCCGGGCGATGACGCCGCCATCGCTACTCGCCGAATCGAGTGTCGTGCGCCGGGTGATCTGGCGGAAGTCGTCGTACTTGATGATCAGCACGACCGCGCGCGCGCGCAGGTTCGACTCGCGAAGCCGGTGTGCGACTCGATCGGCCTGAGCGAGCAGGAGCACCGCGAGCTCGCCGCGATCGTCGACGTCGTCGTCGAACGTCTCCTGGTGGCCGACCGAGACCGGATCGCTCTCGGCGACGACGGTGCGATGGTCCTCGCCGCGCGCGAGCGCCGCCAGGTGATGCCCGGTCGCCGCGCCGAGCCGGTTGACGAGCGCGTTGACCGGGTAGCGCGCGACGTCGCCGATCGTCGACAGCCCCATGCTCGCCAGGATCTCGCGCGTCGCCTCGCCGACACCCCACAGCCGCGTCATCGGCAGCGGGTGGAGGAACGCGATCACGTGATCGGGGAGCACGACGCGCAGCCCGTCGGGCTTGTCGATATCCGACGCGATCTTCGCCGCGAACTTGATCGGCGCGACGCCGACCGAGGCCACGAGGCCGAGCTCGTCACGGACCCGCTGCTTGATCGTCCGTGCGATCGTCGGCCCGTCGCCGAGCAGCCGCTCGCTCGCGGTGACATCGAGGAACGCCTCGTCGAGCGAGAGCCCCTCGACCTCCGGCGAGAAGTCGCCGAGGATCTTGAAGAACGCGTGGGACAGCTCGGCGTAGCGCTCCATGCGGACCGGCATGACCGCCGCGCTCGGACAGCGCCGCATCGCTTCCCACATCGGCATCGCCGAGCGGATCCCGAACTTGCGCGCCTCGTACGAGCACGACGACACCACGCCGCGCCGCGCTGCACCGCCCACGATCACCGGTCGGCCGCGCAGCTTCGGATCGTCCAGCTGCTCGACCGCCGCGTAGAACGCGTCGAGGTCGACGTGCAGGATCGTGGTCACGGTCAGGACATCAGGAAGGCCAGTCGCACGCGGGTCACGAGGATCAGCACCGCGACGATGCCCGACAGCAACAGCGTCCACATCCACTGCGGCACCGGCTTCATGATGCCCATCCCGTACTTCTTGATCTTCGCGCGCAGCATGCCGTGCACCGGCAAGATCACGAGCGCGACGACGGTGAGCTTGATGTGAAACCACCCCATCTTCGGCTGCGAGAAGATCTTGCCGCCGACGATCATCGCGATGCCGGTGCCGATCGCGAGCGCGGCCGAGATATCCGCCATCAGCGCCATCGAGCGCTCCTGCAGGGTCAGCTTCTCGTGGACGTCCTTTGGTGCGTGCGAGTGAAACCGCAACAGCCAGTAGACGGCCACGAGGCCGCTGATCCACAGAACCAGGCCGATCAGGTGGCCGGCCTTGAGCCACGTATAAGTCTCAACGGACATGGCGGCAGGGTAACACCTACCCCGACATCCCGCGGACCACAGGCGCGAGGTATGATCGCTTCGCCGTCGTGTCCCGCGTCCTCAAGATCTTCTTCCACGACGCGTGCTTCGACGGCACCACCTCGGCGGCGCTGTTCGCGGCGTTCTACCGGGATCACGTCGACAAGCAGGTCGATGTCCGGCCCGTCGGCATGGTCCACAAGGACGGCAATCCGTTCGATGGCATCCCGCTCGACGCCGACGATCACGCGTGCGTCGACTTCCGGTTCTGCGCCGATCCGAAGATGCGGTGGTGGTTCGATCACCACCCGACGGCGTTCCAGCCGGAATCGCTGCGCCGGGTGTTCGAGGACCACCATCAGCCGACCTGGTTCTTCGACCCGAGCTCGCCGTCGTGCGCGGGCCTGATCGCGCGCGCGCTCGGTGCAGACTGGAGCTGGCAGCCACCGCCCCACCTGATCGAGGCCGTGCGGTGGGCCGACACCATCGACGCCGCGCAATTCGGGTCCGCCGAGGAGGCGATCGCGCTCACCAACCCGGCACAGCGACTCGCCGCCTGGCTCGCCCACGGACGCTCGCGGCTCGACACCGCGCACTACGTCGACTGGCTGTCGCGGAGCTCGCTCGCCGAGGTCGCGGAGCGTCCCGAGATCGCCGTGCAGCTCGCGCAGGTCGAGACCGAGCGCGCCCGCGAGCTCGACGCCGTGCGCCGGCTCGGCGTCTGGCACGACGACGTCATCGTGTTCGACCGCATCGCGGACGTCGGCGCGCGCAGCCCCGGGTTCCTCGGCTACGTGCTGTTTCCGACGTGCCTCTACGCGGTGTCCGCGACGCGCACGCCCGAGACCATCAAGATCTCCGTCGGCCTCAACCCGTGGTCACCCGCGAAGCGGCGGCTCGACATCGGCGATCTCTGCGCGCGCCACGGCGGCGGCGGTCACGCGGTCGTCGGCGGTGTCACGCTGCGCGGCGACGAGCTGCCCCGCGCCCAGTCGACGCTCGCGGCGATCATCCGCGAGCTCACCACCGACTCGAGTTACTAGACTAGAACCGACCGCGCAGCGAGACCGTCGCGCCGTTTGCGGTCGCGCTGACCTCGACCGCCGGCTCGGTGCGCAGCGCGCGGTACCACAGGAATCCCGAGACGACCGCGCCCGTCGCGGCGAGGCCACCGAATGCCCACGCGAGCTTCTGGAACCGGTGCGACTCGTCGTGCAGCTCGTCGAAGGTCGCCTGATCCTCCGCGGCGTCGGCGTCGTTCACGTAGATCCGCGCCTTGAAGTAGAGCAGCGCCGCGGTGATCGCGAGCGCGCCGGTCGCGGTGGTCGCGATGATCGCGGGTGCCTTCGAGCGCGTCCGCGTGGCGAGCGCGGGCACCGGCGAAATCGGCGCGCGCTTCGTGGCGTCGGGCCTGGCGACGTCGGGCCTGGTGACGTCGGGCTTCGTGACGTCGGGCTTCACGCCGGTGTCGACCTCGGGCGCCTTCTCGAGCTTGATCCGGCGCGGTAGGGCAGCGTGGCCCTTCACCTCGATGACGAGGGTCTGTTCGAGGTAGCCATTCGCAGCCGCGCGCAGCCGGTACGAACCATAGGGAAGCCAGATCCGCCCAGAGCCCACGACCGGCTCGTCGTACGGTGCGCCGCCCTCGATCGTCAGCGTCGCCACGCCGGGCTCGAGCACGACGTCGACCGGCGTGAAGTTGCCAGCGACGAGGTTGGCCTCGATCGAGTCGACGACCTTGCGGAGGTTCTCGCGATACTTCGCGTCGAGCGACGCGCCCATGCTCACGCACTGGCCGAGGTAACGATGCGCGCGCGGGAGATCCTTGAGCTTGTGGTACGCGACGCCCGCGTTGCACATGTACTCCGGCCGCGGCTCCTCGTTGAACGCCGCCCGGAACTTCACGGCCGCCTCGAGGAGATCACCCGCAGCGACCGCGGCTTCACCCTCCGCCGACAGCGCCTTGGCCCTCTCGGGTTCGGCGTGCGCGATCGCCGGGACCACCGCGAGCGCGACCACCAGCAGTGACAACCTCACGGCCGGAGCGTAGCCCGGTCGCGCGGCGCGTTCCATCGTTGCGGCAGCGAGGACGCCACGCGATACTCCGGCGCGATGTCATCGGGGTGGAAGGCGCTGGCGATCCCGGCGTGTGCAGTGCTGCTCGGCGGCTGTCTGCGCGAGCCCAGGTTCACGGGCACCGAGCCCCGCGACGCGGCTGACGATGGCGGACCGGGGCCGGACTGCCCGGCCGGTCTGAAGGACGTCCACGTAACCACGGCTGGCAACGCGGCGCGCGTCTGCGGCCCTCGCTATCAGGTCGACTTCAGCCCAGACGGCGCGCATTTCCCGAACCAGCTCGTCGTTGAC
>JBKJUF010000410.1:0-7451 GCA_046590445.1 Kofleriaceae bacterium | reverse complement strand
CGATCGCGCCTGGATCGATCGCGCCTGGATCGATCGCGCCTGGATCGATCGCGCCTGGATCGATCGCGCCTGGATCGATCGCGGCCCGAGCCCAGACGCCGGCTGCGGGCTCGACGGCGGCACCCGAGCGCTCACGACCGCCCGCGCCCGGATCGATCGCAGCGCGAGCACAGACGCCTCCGGCTGGATCGAGTGCGCCACTCGCGACGACGCCACTGGCGAGCACGAGCTCGCCGGCCGCGACACCATCTCGTGCGCAGACTCCGCCGCGAGCACGGAGCACGCCGCTCGCGCCATCGCGGCCGACCCCGCTGCCCGTGATGGCATCGGGTAGTGCGAGTCGAGCGCCGGAGCCGGTCGCCAAGGCAGCGGCACTGGTCGCTGCGGTTTCCGATGGGCTCGGCGACAGCACCGAGGTCGCGGACCCGAGCGATATCTCGATCGTCACCGAGGTCAATGCGGTCACGGTGCTCGTCGGCCCGAGCGATGCGCGGCTCGCGGAGGCCCTGATGGAGTCGGCCGCGGAGCCCACGCCGGCAGCGAAGCCGATGCCGGTGGTCGGGCCCCGCTCGCCAGCGTCGGCTGGGTCGCTCGATCTCGGGCCGACGCCCGTTGCGCCGCCGGTCGTCGAGGCATCGTCCGCGTGGTCGGCGGGCGCCGGTGTGTCACAGGATGCGTCCGTCGACAGCGGCTCCGTCGCGTTGGCGTCGGCGCCAAACGCGCTGATCAGCGCGCTGCGCAGAAAGCCGCGGGTGGCGCTGGCCGCACTCGGTGGTGTCTTCGCGACCATCATCATCGTGCTGCTCGCGAGCGGCGGCGGCAAGCAGGACGACAAGGCCGCGGCGATCGCCGCGAGCCAGCGCACCAAGGTGCGCACGCCGGTGGAGTCAGCGACAGCCGCGCAGGTGGGCGAGCCTGCGAGCGACTCCGATCCACAACACCGCACGCCTGTCGCAGCGAAGCCCGCCGATCCGCCCGGCGCTGCTCGCGTCATCGACCCCGCGCGTGACCCCGCGCGTGACCCCGCGCGCGACCCGACGCGCGACCCGACGAGGGACCCGACGCGCGACCCGACGAGCGACCCGACGACCGCCCCAACGCGCGATCCGGCGAGCGGTCCTTCGATCGCGGCCGTGCCCGCACCGCCTCCCGAGCGCGCGCAGACGACGCCCACCCCACGCCGCACGACGCCAACACTCGGTGGCAAGAAGGTCGTGCTCGACTACGACACCACGCCGCGCGAGGCACCGAAGCCGGCGGTCGCGAAGAACGACGATGCCGCGGTCGCCGCCGCGCGCATCACGTACCTCGACGGCAATCGCAAGCTCTACTCGGGTAACGCCGATGCGGCGATCAAGCTGTATCGCCAGGCGCTCGGCATGTACCCGGGCTACGTCGCGGGCTACCGCGGCCTCGGCCTCGCGTACGCGCAGAAGGGCGATACCGCGAACGCGCTCAAGGCGCTGCGCACATACGTCAACGCGGTGCCAGCGGCGAAAGATGTCCCGCTGATCCGGAAGCGGATCTCGACGCTGCAGCGTTGACTGTTGTCCTGGAAGTACTCGACGCGGCAGTCGCCGCTTAGTCCTCGGCGTGACCCGTCAGCTTGAGCTTGTTCTTCGCTGACTTCGCGAGCTTGCTGCGCGGCCGCTCGTCGATGATGCCTTGCAGGAGCTCGGCGCCGAGCTCCTCGTTCGAGCCGTCGCCGGACTCGATCAGCCGGAAGCCGAGCGCGTAGATCGCCTCGTCGGAGACGTCCTTTTCGCGCGCGAGCTGCTTGGCGACCGGGTAGCCCTTCGCGGCGAGCCGCGAGAACTGCTGGAAGACCGGATCGTCGACGCGAGCCGCGCGGATGATGCCCTCGCCGGCGGCCTCGAGGCAGAGCAGGGCGAGAAAGAACCGCTGTTCGTCGTCGATCGCGGCGTCGAGATCGGCGCGCGAGCGCAGCAGCGGCTTGAGGCTGCCGAATGCCTCGACGGACTTGCCGGCCTTGCGCAGGCGCTTCGCGCGCTCGAACAGCAGCTCGACGTGCTTGCCAGGAGCGATCTCGGACACCAGCTCGGCGATCACGCGCTCGAGCACGATCTGATCGGCGGTCGCCTTGCCCTTGAAGTGGACGTCCATCAGCTCGCGGACCCGATCGACGAGCTCGTCGATCGCCTGGTTCGAGACGTGGCCGCGGTGCGAGCGCAACACGCCGGCGTAGCGGCGCGCGACGTGCTCGTCGGTCGTCGCGAGCAGCGCGCGGGTGACCGGCAGTACGGCCTCGGGTGCCTTCGAGAGCCCGCGGCCGGCGGCGTCGCGCGCTGTCGGATCCTCGCCGCCGAGTGCCTCGACGAGCGCCTTGACCGCGCTCGGTCCGCCACCTGCCGGCATCCGCTCCATCGCGAGCTTCTGCGCGGTGACGTTCTTCGACTTCGCCAGGCGCGCGAACGTCTTCGCGAGCGAATCGGGAATCCGCGCGCCGCGCAACGTGTCGACGGCGGACTGCGCGACCGCGGGGTCGTCGCCATCGGCAAAATCGATCAGCGCCTCGATCACCTTCTCGGTACCGCGTGCCTCGCTCGCCGCGACGATGCGGCGCAAACCGGAGATCGCCGCCAGCCGGATCGGCCGCGGCTCTTCGGGATCCGCGAACTTGACGAGCAGCGCCTGCGTCGACGGCCGCCCGAGGTAACCGATCAGCCGTAGCAGGCTGCCGAGCTCGGCGACGCCGCGCATCACGTCCGGATCACGTAGCGGGTCGCTCGCCGCGTTGGTTGGATGTCCGTTCGATGGGCCGGGCTGGCCGTTCGGCTTGTCGCCCTTCTTCGGCTTCGCGGTCTTCGCTGCCTTGGTCGCTGCCTCGGCGGCCTTCTGCGCCTTCGTCCAGGCCTTGCCGAGCTCCTTGTTCGCGTCGCTCGCACGCGCGACCGCGACCTTCTCGATCAGGTTCGCGAGCTTGTCGTTGCCGGAGTCGAGCTCGTGCCGCAGGAGCTGCAGCGCCTGCTCGCCGAACTCGTTGTCGGCGAGCTGATCGAGCACGGCCTCGATCGACGGCTGGGTGCCGCGGCGAAGCAGCAGCTGCGCCATCACCCGGCGCGCGGAGACCGGACCGGAAGCGACCTCCTTGCGGAGAGCGGTCTCTGCGGATGCACCCTGCTGTGCGAGTACCTGCGCGGCGCGCTCGGCGAGCGACTCGTCGCCGCTTCGCAGCAGCGGCACCAGCTTCATCGCGATCCCGCCGGCGCCGAAATCGGCGAGCCCCTCGAGCGCGATCCGGCGGACCGCGTGATCGGAGTCCTCGAGCCGTGACGTCAGCGCGGCCTCGACGCTCTTGTCGCCCTTGCCGATCGCCGACAGCACCGTCGCAGCCGCGACGCGGAGCTCGACGCGTTCGGAGTCGAGCAGGTCGATGACAGCGCCGCCTAGGTTCTTCGCCATGTTGCGCGAACCGTAGCGACCGCGGTCACACGTTGTAAAGGCCGGCGGCCCACCCGACGAGCCCGACCACCGTCAGAATCGCCCCGACGAGCGCCGGGCGGCGGACCAGGCGGCCATGGTCCGTCACGCCGCGCCGGACGACAACGCCGATCCCCGCGAGGAGACACAGGATTCCCAAGATCGCGAGCGCCGTCGCGAAGCCGCCTGGGCGCAGATCGGCGGCGAGTCGGGCCGCGTGCCAGGCCTCGCGGGTCGCCACATCCGGACCGCCAGCGACGGCACCCTCGGGATCGGCCGCACTGCGGCGGGCGATCTCGGCGTTCGCGACAGCGAGATCGTCGGCATGCGGCGTCCACAGGCTCCGCGTCGCGAGTGCCGCGCGGCGCACCGCGCGCCACGCCGCGAGCGCATGCGCCTCGTCCGCGCGGGCCACCGAGACCAGCCGCGTGTAGGCATCGTCGACGTGCGGCGCCCCCGGCAGATACCAGCGCGCCGCGGTCTCCCATGCGGCGATCGCCTCGGTCGTCCGCTTTGCGGACAGTGCCGCATCACCGGCGGCGAGCGCCTGCTTGCCCTCGAGGGCGACGCGGATGCCGAGCGCGCACAGCGTAGCGATCACGATGCCCGCGATCGCGACGATGCGCTTCACACGAAGTCCCGGCGGTGGAACAGCAACGCGGACAGCGCCAGTAGGCCGATGATCCAGCCGAGGCCGTGCACCGAGGCGAGCCCGACGTAGCCCCACGACACGAAGTCGCCGTGCACGCTGACGTGGACCCCATCGACGCTGCGGCCCGACACCGCGAACAGGTGGAGGTCGGGCACGATCTGCAGCGTGATCTTCGTCGTCCAGCTGATCGCGGGCGACGCGTCGCGCGCCGCGGCCTCGAGATCCGGTGTCACCCGGCCGATCACCCAGAGCGCGAGCGCGAAGATGCCGGACAGAAACGGCGTCGAGAACGACGAGAAGAAGATCGCGATCGCCGCGACGGTCAGCACCTCCATCCACGACATCAGGAGTGCCTTGAGGATCGCGCTCGACACCCCGAAGCCTTGCCACGCGAGCATGCCGGTCATCGCGGCCGCGAACACCGCGACGAGCACGCTGAGCACGAGCGCCATGCCGAGGTACTTGCCGATCACGAACTCCCAGCGCTCGATCGGCTTGCTGACGATCGCGTGGATCGTGCGGCGCTGGACCTCGGTGTAGAGCAGGAAGACGCCGAGGAAGATCGCGGTCAGCGAGCCGAACAGCGAGATCCCGGCGAGACCGACGTCGCGGGTCACGCGCGCCTCCTCGTTGGTCGCCATTTGCCCGAGCACGAGCGTCATCAAGTTCGCGCCGATGACGAGCACGAGGATTCCGTACAGCACGCGGATCCGCACCGCCTCGCGGAACGTGTTGAGCGCGATCGCCCAGATCCGCCCGATCACGGCCGCGCCTCCATGGCGGTGTCGGCGTTCGCGACCTCGCGCAAGAATAGATCCTCGAGCGTCTCGTGGCGCGGCGAGACCGAGATGATCTTGGCGCCCGCAGTGTGGGCGCGTGCGATCCACGCATCGACGTCCGCATCGGCGGGCAGCACGATCGCGAGCTCGGTGCCGACCCGGCGAACCCGTTCGGCACCGGCCTCGAGCTCGGCGGTCGCGGCGTCGGCGGCCAGCCGGACGGTGACCTCGACGCCGCGCAGCGTCTTCTGGACGAGCTCGGCCGGCGAGCCCTGTGCCTGCAGCTGGCCGCGCGCGATGATCGCGACCTCGTCGGTGATCGCCTCGACATCCGAGAGGATGTGCGTCGAGAAGAACACCGTCTTGCCCTGATCGCGCAGCTCGAGGATGAGGTCGCGAACCTCCTTGCGGCCGATCGGATCGAGCCCCGACATCGGCTCGTCGAGCACGACGACGTCGGGGTCGTTCATCAACGCCTGCGCGAGGCCGGCGCGCTGCAGCATGCCCTTGCTAAACTTCTTGAGGCTCTGCGTGCGCGCCCGGCCGAGCCCGACCTTCTCGATCAGCTCGTTCGCACGCTGGGTCCGCGCCGCCGCCGACATCCCGAACAGCCGGCCTGCGAGATCGAGGAGCTCGCCGACTGTGAGGTAATCGTAGAAGTACGGCGCCTCGGGCAGAAATCCGACGCGGCGGCGGGCCTCGCGGCTCGGGATTGCGTGCCCGAGGATCGCGGCCGACCCCGCCGACGGCCGGATCAGGCCCATCAGCGTGCGGATCGTGGTCGTCTTGCCCGCGCCGTTGGGACCGACGAAGCCGAAGATCTGGCCGCGCTCGACGGTGAATGTCACGCCACTCAGCGCCTCGACCTTCTTGCGCCGAAACGGCGTGCGGTAGGTCTTGCGGAGATCTCGAACGACGATTGCGGGCTCGCTCACGACCCGCGCAGGATAACGCTACTTGATGCTGTACACGAAGCTGACCATGGCGCAGACCGGCACGGCCTCGCCATTGATCGTGTGCGGCCGGTAGCGCCAGCCGCGGACCGCGCCGAGCAGCTGCTGATCGAACTCGGCGTACTTGGTCGACCGGATCAGCGCCACGTCCGAGATCGTCCCGGCCTTCGAGATGCACACCTTGACGATCCCCGAGACCTGAGGATTGCCGTCGCGCAGCATGCGGTTCTTGATGGGGTTCGACGGGTGGATCTGGGTCTCGCCCGCGATCCGCAGCGACTGCAGCACGGTCGGCGAGATTGCCCTCGGCACGCTGGGCGGCGTCGGCTTGGGCAGCGTGACGGGCGGCGCCTGCTCGGTCTCGCCACACGGTGGGGTCGTGCAGGTGCCCTTGTCGTCGGGGTCGCCGTCGGGGTTGTCGCCGTCGCCGGTCTTGTCACCCTTGCCGTTGCCGCGCTCGCCGGTCGTGGTCGGTGCCGCCGCCACCTGCTGCGGCACGGGCTTCACGGGCTGCACTGGGTCCTTGACGATCTTCTTCTGCAGCTTCGGGCGCAGCTTCTGGGCGGGCAGATCGGCGGGGCTCCCCGACGGGGCCGGCGGCGACATCACGGCGATGCCGGCGAGCCGGTAGTCGGAGTCGAGCCGCTCGAGACGCCACACCCCGCTGGCGAACATGCCGACGCCGACGGCGACGTGGGCGGCGATCGAGATCGAGACAAGCCATGGTCGTCGGGACATCCGGTCGTACACGTCGCGACACTGCGCGCGATCTAGGGCGTGGGCTCGCATTCGCTAACCGCTGCCGACCGGGCGTATCGTAGGTGTCGCAGTGGTCGGCTCCCTCGTCGTCTTCACGCTGACCTACCTGGTGATCGCCAGTCGCCAGCTGCGCTGGATCGGGCTCGACCGTCCGGCGGGCGCGATCGTCGGCGCCGTCGCGATGGTCGTCGTCGGTGGCCTGCCGATGGACGCCGCGCTGCGCGCGATCGACCTCCACGTCGTGACCCTGTTGTTCGGCGTGCTCGTGATCGCGGCCTATCTCGCCGAGGCGCGGTTCTTCCGGCTCACGACCTATCTCGTGCTGACCCGCGCCCGCACCGCGCGCTCGCTGCTGTTCGGCCTGACGTTCGTCGTCGGTGCGCTGTCCGCGCTGCTGCTCAACGACACCGTGTGCGTGCTGCTGACGCCGCTCGTGGTCGCGGTCGTCGTCGAGGCCCGGCTGCCACCGCTGCCGTACCTGCTCGCGCTCGCCTCGGCCGCGAACGTCGGCGGTGTGGTCAGCTTCTCCGGCAACCCGCAGAACATGATCGTCGGCGCCGCCGCGCAAGACACGATCGGCTTCGCGCAATATCTCCTGCTCACGCTGCCGGTCGGCGTCGCTTGCCTCGCCGTCAACGCGTGGCTCCTGCTCTGGCTGTTTCGCAAGGAGCTACCGACCGAGCCGCTCGCCGAGCGATCGCCGCCGCGGCCTGCGATCGATCGCGTGCTCGCGACCAAGGCGCTCCTCGCGCTGGCGCTGTTCGCGGGGCTCGCGGTCGCCGGGTTCTCGCTCGCCGGCTCGGCGATGTGCGCGGCCGCGGGGCTGATGATCGTCGCGCGCACGCCGCCGAAGGTCGCGTTCGCGAT
>JBKJUF010000165.1:0-2828 GCA_046590445.1 Kofleriaceae bacterium | reverse complement strand
GCGTTGACGATCCGGGGAGCGCACCGGCCGAGCTCGCGACCGATCTCGCGGACGCGTTACCGGCCGGGCCCGGCGTCTTCGTCGCGAGCAGGCCAGCGACGTTCGCGGCGCTCGAGTACGCCGGGCTCGTCGCTGGCGCGCGTCCCGACCTCGTGATCGTCTCACCGCTCTCGGCCGCGACCAACGACGTGATCGTCGCGAACGCGCTCCGCACCGGCAGGATCGCCGGCTCCGATCTGTTCGCGTTCGGCCGCCTCGATCCCCGGCGCGCGTCTCCCCGGGGCCGCGGCTTCGAGCTTCTCGGTCGAGATCCCAACAAGCTCGCGCCGATTCGACCACCCGCGCGCTACGCATCGGCGCTCGGCCAGATCGAGGCAACCCTGCTCGCGCTCGCGCTCGCTCGCTACGAGGGCGGTTTTGGTCGGCTCGATGCCGCCGCCCATGCGGCAGGTCTGACTGCCAGGTTCGGTGCGGCCGACCTCGCGATCCTCGCGACCTCGGTCCCGTCGCGGCCAGCGCTGTTCGGGTTCTTGCCGCGGTTCGATACGCCGACGGGACCCTGGCTGCTGGAGCTCCTCGGGGACGATCTAGCGTGGGTCGCTGGCCTCGACGTTCCTCCGGTCGATGCTCCACCTGCGCGCAGGCTCCACTCGCTGTGGCGAAGCTTGATCAACGGCGCGATCACCCCCGAGGATCCAGCGATCACCGCGCTCGGACCGCGGGCCGTGAAGGCGACGCAGAAGCTCGTTGCTACGCTCGCCAAGCGCTGACACATCGCGGCTGCGCCGCCATCGGGAGCCGGCGCCCAAAAAAAAACCGCCGGTAAACCTGGGGGAGGCTACCGGCGGGACCCGCACCAAGGGTGCGGGGGTCAATGCATCACTGCTCGCGCGGGTGGAACACGAGACAGGACGCTGGGCGAAAGTTCCGACCTCATCGGTCGATGCGCGGACGATGTGCACACTCGATACCAGCACGCTTCGAACGCGGGTCTCGTGGGTTGCGTGATCGGCTCTGTGCGGAAGCGCTACATCGAGCGACTGCGCGCAACGCGCAGCGCACATCCCTACTTTTACGGGGACTTGAACCGTGGCATTGCTGGTGCAACGCAGCGCTGCATGGCGAGTCCAGACCAGAAGGTTCCACAGAGTTACGACGAGATCGTTCGCAAGACTGTCCCGGATCTGGATAGCTCGAGCCGCCCCACCGAGCGCCAGGAGCAACAGGCGCGAGAAGGCTTTCGCGCGATGGATGATGGTGAGCAAGCGCTGCAAGCGCGCGTCGCCCAGGCGCTCCAGACCGCGAACGTCCGGCTCGATGACGTCACGATCGAGGTCGAACGCGAGACGGTTTGGCTCCACGGCAGCACCATGAATCCAGCGCTGATCGATCAGATCGAAAGGATCGTCGCGCAGGTGGCTGGTGTCGCCAGCGTCCACAACCGCCTCGTCGTCGGACCGTGACCGACGTCAGGAACGGGTTCTCGAAGTTTGCGTGCGGAATGAGCCGAAACGCGCACCTGGGCGGGCCCACGTGCACGGTGAGCGATATCGCTCGGTGGAGATGCGCGCCTGCACCATGATCCGCGGCTGTACGAGCCCCAGGGCTCGGCATCAGTCTGGCATGTACGCTGCCCCAACGGAACGATAGCTCAGGAGCACATCATGTTTTCCTGGGCCCTTACCTTCTTCGTCATTGCTCTCCTCGCTGCGCTCTTCGGCTTCACGGGCCTCGCCGCTGGTGCTGCCGGGATCGCCAAGATCATCTTTATTGTCGCGCTCATCCTGGCGATTGTCAGCTTCGTTGCTGATCGCCGCCCCGCCATTTGAGTGCGCCTCGGTAGGGTCCAGCTTCGTTGGGCTCGTAGGCGGAAGAAAGGTATGACCTCGCTGTGAACGGAACCATCCTGATCGTCGATGACGATGACGACACCGCTGTGCTCCTGCGCGACAGTCTGCGAAAGCGTGGCTTCGATGTCGACGCCGTCAACTCCGCACAACAGTGTCTGGAGCGTCTGCGGACCGATCCCGCAGACGTGGTCGTGACGGACGTTCAAATGTCCGGTATGTCCGGCATCGAGCTCTGTCAGGAGCTGCGTCAGCGGTATCCAGACCTGCTGCCAATCGTGCTGACGGGTCAGGGTGGTCTCGACACCGCGATCGCCGCGATCCGCGCCGGCGCGTACGACTTCATCACCAAGCCGGTGAAGGTCGACGCCCTCGCGATCGCCGTCGGTCGCGCGCTCGAGCACCTGTCGCTGCGCCGCGAGGTCAAGCGACTGCGGTCCGCCGCCGATCGCGATGTCCCGATCGACGGCATCGCCGGCAACAGCCCGGCGATCCGCGAGACCATCGAGATGATCCGCCGGGTCGCCGACAGCGATGCGACCGTGCTCGTCACCGGCGAGTCCGGTACCGGCAAGGAGCTCGTCGCGCGTGCGCTTCACAACCTGTCGCCGCGCCGCGACCAACCGTTCGTCGCCGTGAACTGCGCGGCGATGCCTGCCCCGCTCCTCGAGAGCGAGCTGTTCGGTCACGTCCGCGGTGCGTTCACCGACGCCAAGCGATCCCGTGCAGGCCTCTTCGTGCAGGCCGCCGGCGGCACGATCTTCCTCGACGAGATCGGCGAGATGCCGATGGAGATGCAGGTCAAGCTGCTGCGCGTGCTGCAGGAACGCACCGTCCGGCCGGTGGGCGGAGACACGGAGCTTCCGTTCCATGCGCGCGTCGTCGCCGCGAGCAATCGCAACCTCGAGGCCGAGGTCGAGGAGAAGCGGTTCCGCGAGGACCTCTACTACCGGATCAACGTCGTCGCGATCACGGTGCCGC
>JBKJUF010000121.1:0-14164 GCA_046590445.1 Kofleriaceae bacterium | reverse complement strand
CCCAGGACGCAATCACGATGAGTGGCCACGTCATCGAGTGCCGGATCAATGCCGAGGATCCGTCGAACAACTTCGCGCCCGCACCAGGCACGATCACGACGTGGCGCCCGCCGGTTGGCGACGGCATCCGCGTCGACACCCACGTCGAGGCGGGGTACGTGGTCCCGCCGTTCTACGACTCGCTGCTCGCGAAGGTCATCGTGACCGGCACGGACCGCGGCGACGCGATCGCCCGCATGCTGGCCGCGCTCGCGGCGTTCGAGGTCACCGGGGTCCCGACGACGATCCCGATGCACGCGCAGATCCTCGCGAGCGACGCGTTTCGCACCGGCGCGTACGATACCGGCGACATCCCGGGGTGGCCGTGATCACGCTGCGGCGCACGACCGGCGATGATCCCGCGTTCGTCAAGCTCGTCCAGCAGCTCGACGAGGAGCTGGTCGCGATGTACGGCGACGCCCAGGTCGAGTACGCCAAGCTCAACAAGCTCGAGGTCGACACCGTCGTCGTCGCGTCGATCGACGGCACGCCGGTCGGCTGTGGTTGCTTCAAGCCGTTCTCCGGCGATGCCTCCGCGGTCGAGCTCAAGCGGCTGTTCGTCACGCCGATGCACCGTGGCGAGGGCGTCGCCCGGGCGATCGTCGCAGAGCTCGAAACGTGGGCGCGCGAGCTCGGCCGTGCCGCCGTCGTGCTCGAGACCGGCACCAAGCAGCACGACGCCGTGCGGCTCTACGAGCGCGCCGGCTACGCGCGGGTCCCGAACTGGCCGCCGTACGACGCGATGTCGTTCAGCATCTGCATGCGCAAGGCGCTGGCATAGCGCGTCGACGGTATCGACCGCTTGCGCTAACGTCGCCCGCGCATGTCGTTCGTACCGCTGGTTCCGATCGGTGACCCGCTCTCCAAGCTCGCCGACGAGCGCACGGTCAGCGATCAGCGAGCCGCGCTCGCGAAGCTCGAGGAGCGGCTGCGCGAGCGCCGGCGCGAGGTCGAGGGCGGCTGGGGACCGGCGTACGTCGAGCGCGTCCACAAGAAGGGCAAGCTGACCGCGCGCGAGCGGCTCGCCAGGCTCGCGGATCCCGGCACGCGGACGTTCGAGACCGGCACGTTCGTCAACTACGGCGAGGTGTTTCCCGGCGATCAGAAGTCGCCGGCGGCCGGCGTGGTGACCGCGTTCGCACGCGTCGAGGGCCGCTGGTGCATGGTGATCGCGAATGACAACACGGTGGCCTCGGGCGCATGGTGGCCGCGCACGCCGGAGAAGATCCAGCGCGCGCAGATGATGGCGATGCGGCTGCGGCTGCCGACGATCTACCTCGTCGACTGCTCGGGGCTGTTCTTGCCCGAGCAGAGCAAGAGCTTCCCGGGCGCACGCGGCGCCGGCCACATCTTCAAGATGAACAGCCTGCTGTCGGCGAATGGTGTGCCGCAGATCGCGGGCGTGTTCGGGGACTGCATCGCGGGCGGCGGCTACATGCCGATCATCTCGGATCGTGTCTACATGACCGAGCAGGCGTACATGGTGATCGCCGGCGCGGCGCTGATCAAAGGCGCCAAGAGCCAGAAGATCACGTCGCTCGATATCGGCGGCCCCGAGGTCCACGTCCACCAGTCCGGCTGCGCGGATGTCCGGGTTCCGGACGACGAGACGCTGCTCGCGTGCGTCCGCCGCGACGTCACGCGGCTGCCGTCATCGGGCGCGGCGTTCTATCGCGGCGACCTCGACGCGATCGAGCCGCGCTTCGCGGCGGCCGAGCTCGGCGGCATCCTGCCGACCGATCACCGCGAGGCCTACGACGCGAACCAGGTGCTCGCGCGGCTCGTCGATCAGTCGCTGTTCTGGGAGGTGATGCCCGAGGTCGGCGAGGAGATGATCTGCGGGATCGGCCGCGTCGGCGGGCTGTACGCCGGCTTCGTGATCAACCGACAAGGCCTCGTCGGTGATCCCGAGCATCCCGGACGCCAGCGCCCGTCGGGGATCCTCTATCGGGGCGGGATCGCGAAGATGAGCGCGTTCTCGCGCGCCTGCAACGACGACGGCATCCCGCTGATCTGGCTGCAGGACATCAGCGGATTCGACATCGGCCGCGAGGCCGAGGCCCACGGCCTGCTCGCGTACGGCAGCTCGTTGATCTACACGAACTCGACGAACCAGACGCCGATGTTCACGGTGCTGCTGCGCAAGGCATCGGGCGCCGGCTACTACGCGATGAGCGGCCTGCCCTACGATCCGATCGTCCAGCTGTCGACGACGCTCGCACGACTCTCGGTGATGGAGGGCCGTACGCTGGCGATCGCCGCGTTCAACACCAAGCTCGACGACGACTTCCAGATCTTGTCCACCGATCCCGCGGAGCGCGCGAAGATCGAGGCCGGGATGCGCGAGACCGAGGCGCGCATCGAGGGCGACATGGATCCGTTCGTCTCTGCGCGCCAGATGGACACCGACGAGATCGTCGAGCTCGGCGAGCTGCGCGCGTACCTCGCGGCGCTCGTCGAGATGGCGTACCAGGGCACTGGCTACCGCCGCGTCAAGAACCCGCGGATCTGGTCGATGCACGATCTCCGCGAGCTCGTCGGAGGCCTGCGGTGAGGGTGCACGAGAAGTCGGTCATCGCGACCGCACGGGTCACCGACGCCGCGACCGATGCCTCGATCGAGCTCGCGAGCCCGCTGCCCGGGCTGTTCCGGATCGGGCTGAAGGTCGGTGATGTCGTGCGGCCTGGCACGCAGCTCGGCGAGCTCGAGGTCCTCGGTCAGCTGATCGCGGTCGTCGCGCCAGCCACCGCGAGCGGCGCGGTCACCGCGGTCTGCGGCGCGCACGCGCGGCCCGCCGTCGATCACGGCGCGATGCTCGTCACCCTAGATCCCCGCGCGTCGGCGGCGCCCGGTGCGGTCGCGGCGACCGCCGCGGCGACCTCGACCACCGGATTGGTGTTTCGCGCGCCGACGAGCGGCCGGTTCTACGGGCGCGCGGGTCCCGACAAGCCCGCGTTCCTGACCGCCGGCGCCGAGCTCGCGCCCGGCACGACCGTGTGCCTGCTCGAGGTGATGAAGACGTTCCATCGCGTGACCTACGGCGGCAGCGGCTTGCCCGAGCGGGCACGCGTGCGCGACGTGCTCGTCACCGACGGCGACGACGTCAACGCAGGTGACGCCTTGCTCGCGCTCGACCCGGCTTGACCCGTGAACGCCGCCTCGGTGATCGCCGCGAGCTCGTGCGCCCGCTCATGCGCGTCAGTAAGTGATGTAAGGGCCGGCCGAGCCCTCGACCTCGTCGCCCTCTTCGTCGTCGATCACGGCCGGTTGCGCGAGCGCGCCTTGCAGCACGAAGATCTTCACGGCCGAGGCCGGGATCCGCGCGTTCGGCGCGACCCGCCGCAGGATCGACAGGATGTTGCGCTGGATGTCATCGATCTCGGTCACCGCCGGACCGGGCTTGATGATCTTGCCGATCCACCGCTCCTTGTCCTTCTCGTCACCGATCTCCATCACGCGGAGAAACTCCTCGGAGGTGCCGTCGAAGTATTTCTTGTCACCGGGCTTCGACAGCGCGAGACCTTCTCGCAGCTTGCTGTCGATCTTGGTGGCGAAGAACAGCGAGGTGGTCTTGTCGAGCTTCATGTGAGGTCCCGCCGCGAATCCCGAGGGCGGCCTGGTTCGGGGACAAGGATTCGAACCTTGATGAGCAGCTCCAAAGGCTGCTGTCCTGCCATTAGACGATCCCCGAGCACGGGCGTCACGATACCCCACGTCTCGGCGAGCCGCTACCCATGTTCCTGATTTCGTTGAGAGCTTGCGAGGTTGTCACCACGCGCCGCGGTCTCGAAACCTAGCCACGAGGACTTGCCACCTCGCAGCGAATTATCTAGGGTCTGCCCCGACGGCGGGGTAGCTCAGTGGTAGAGCAGGGGTCTCATAAGCCCTTGGCCGGCAGTTCAAATCTGCCTTCCGCCACCACTCTCGGATCGCGGATCCGCGACTGCGGTCGTGGCGATGCCAGCGTGCTGCGAGTGCTAAATTCGAGACATGTCTCGTGGCCTCGCGCTGGTGCTGATCCTCGCAACTGCACCCGCGAGTGCTGACCCGCGGAACCCGCAGGCCGCGCCGCGCATGCCCCGGCTCGCCGACGTCGCGGCGTTGACCTTCGTCGCGAAGGAGGGTGGACCGTCGCGCCGGCTGTGTCCCGCGTTCGCGCAGCGGCTGGTGATCGATCTCGCACGCAACCGCTGGAGCCAGGACCTGTGCCTTGACGAGGGCGGTGAAAGCGACAAGCCGCGCAAGTCGCGAACCACGGGCGCGTTGACGCGCGCCATGCGCGACGAGCTTGCGACCACCTACGGCAAGCTCTCGTCGGAGATGAGCGACGGCTGTGCCAAGGACGCTGGCGACCGCACGCTCACGGTGACCCGGCGCAAGGCGGCCGCGATTCGGCTGTGGTCAGCGTCATCCGCGTGTCCGCCGCGCATGAAGCCGACCCTTCCCGAGCTCGACGAAGTGTTTTCACACCTGTCGGCGCTCGTGAGCTCCGAGGACGGATGACGTGGCCGGGCAACGGTCGATCGCGCGCGGTCGCGAGGCTGTTACGAAATAACAGTCCATCCTGACTGTCTTTGCGGTACAGCTACCCGCATGGACTTCGCGCTCGACGACGAGCAGAACATGATCGTCCAGACGGTCAAGCGATTCTCGGATCGCGACCTTCGGGGATGGACCGCGGACGCGGACCGCACCGGCACGCCGCCGGATCGACTGACGGCCGCTGCGAAGGACCTCGGGTTCTTCGTCGACGGTGTGCCGGCCGACGCCGACGGGCTCCTCGACGGCAGCTACTCGCACACCAACCGTGCGCTGCGCGGCTTCGAGCTCGGGCGCGGCTGCGCGGGCCTCGCGGCACTGCTCGAGACCAACGTCGAGCCCGCGCTCGCGGTCGGCAAGTGGGGCAGCGCGGCGGCCCAGCAAGCGGTGTTCGGCGCGCTCGCATCGGGCGGGCTCGCGGTGCTCGCGCACGACAGCCGGGGCACGCTCGAGATCGGTGAAGCCGGGGGTGAGCTCCGGGTTACCGGCAAGCTCGGGCCGCTGCCTGCGCTCGCGGTCGCGAGTCACGCGGTGGTGATCGCGAAGGACGTGATGTTCGTCGTCGCGCTCGACACTGGAGCGACGCTCCGGCGCGAGGCGCTCACGCCGTCGGGCTGGCGCGCCGCGAAGTGGGGAACCGCGCAGCTCGACGGTCATCGCATCGCCCCGGATCACGTGCTCGCGCGTGGCGCGGCAGCCGAAGCGGCGGGTGCCGAGGTGCTCACGTGGGCGCGGGTCTCGCTCGCCGCGCGTGCGGTCGGTGTCGCGACCGCGGCGATGGATCACGCCGAGCAGTACGGCATCGAGCGCGTGCAGTTCGGCCAGCAGATCGGCACCTTCGAGTCGCTGATCCGGCTGCTCGACGACGCCCGCACGACCGCGTACGCCGCCCGCGGGTTCGTGCTGCAGGCCGCATGGGCGATCGATCGCGCGCTCGCGACCGCCGGCGACCTCGCGAGCCGCGCGCGCGTGCTCGCCGGTGACGCCGTGACCCGCGCGACGATCGACGCGGTCCAGATGTACGGCGGCTACGGCTTCGTCAACGATTATCCCGTCGAGAAATTGATGCGCGACGCCCGCGCCTTCGAGGCGCTCTATGGCGACGAGCGGCTCGGCCGCGTGCTCGCGTACAAGGCAAGCCGCCTCGCGGGGAAGGACTAGACCCGATGGATCTCTTCCACGACAACCCGATGTTCTCCGCGGTCCGCCAGATGCTCGGCGCGTTCGCGAAGCAATCGATGCGCCCGATCGCGATGAAGCACGACACCGAGGAGTCGATGCCGTGGGAGCTCATGAAGAGCGCGCAGGGCTTTGGCCTGACCCAGACCTCGGTGCTCGATGGTCGCAAGAAGCTGACCGGCGTCGAGGACGATCCGGATCCGAAGAAGCCGAAGACCCAGATCCGGCTCTCCGTCGTCGGCTCCGAGGAGCTCGCATACGGTTGCGCCGGCATCAGCCTCGCGCTCGCGGGCTCGGGCCTCGCGGCGTCGCCGGTCGCGCGGATGGGGACGGCCGAGCAGAAGGACGAGTTCCGCAAGCTGATGGCCGGGCTCGATGACAAGGGCCACATCAAGGTCGCGGCGATGGCGCTGTCGGAGCCCGGCACCGGCTCGGACATCTCGGGGCTGACGACCACGGCGCGTCGCGATGGCGATCACTGGATCATCCGCGGCAGCAAGCAGTGGATCACGAACGGGCAGTCCGCTGCGGTCTACGTCGTGTGGGCGCAGACCGACGACGCCGCGGGCCGCGCCGGTGTGCGGGGCTTCATCGTCGGCCGCGACACACCCGGGCTCGTCCCGGGGCGCAAGGAGACCAAGCTCGGGATCCGCGCATCGGAGACCGCGCAGGTTCATTTCGAGGACGTCCGCGTCCACGAGGACATGATGCTCGGTATCGGCGGATCGACGGGCACCGGCGCTGGTGGCCTCGCCGACACCAAGAAGATGCTCGACGGTACGCGGCCCGCGGTCGGTGCGCAGGCGGTCGGCATCGCGCGTGCGGCGTACGAATTCCTGCTCGATCGCGTGCGCGGTGGATCGCTGCACGGCACGCCGATGGCGAGCCACCAGCACATCATGTTCGAGCTCGCAGACATGCAGATGGAGATCACGGCGTCGCGCATGCTCGCGCACCGCGCGGCGTGGCTCGCCGATCACCACCAGGAGAACGTCGCCGAGGCGTCGATGGCAAAGGCGCACGCCGCGCGCACCGCGCAGCTGGTGACGACGCGCGCGATGGTGCTGCTCGGAGAGGAAGCGCTCGAGCCCGGCCACCCCGTCGAGAAGTGGTACCGCGACGCGAAGATCTACGACATCTTCGAGGGCACCGGGCAGATCCAGCGTCGCATCATCGCGAAGCAGCTGACCGGCCAGAACCCGACGTAGCTGTTACTGCGTGACGACCGGTGCTGGCGAGCTGATGACGCCGTTGTCGAGTGCGTTGCTGCTGCGGATGTAGCCGCCGCCACCGCCGCCGCCGCCACCCGCGTGCGCGGTGGTCGGCGAGCCCACCGTGCCAGCGGTCGCGAGCGCGGCGCCGCCGAACCCGAGCCCACCAGCGCCACCACCATTGTCGGGGCTCACCCCGCCGTTCGCCTGCGCGGTCGGGAAACCAGGCGACGGATCATCGCCAGGCTTGCCCGCGAGCTGAGGTCCCGAGCCGCTGGCGCCGCCGCCGCCGTTCGCCATCACGATGCCACGTCCCATCATGCTGCCGATCGTCGGCGCGTGTAACACGATCATGCCGCCGCTGCCGCCGCCGCCGCCGCCACCGAGTAACCCGCCCGGCTGCCCGCCCGCCCCGGACGCGTTGATCGCTGCGTTGAGCGTGATCATGGTGCCGGCGAGCAAGTAGACGGCACCACCGCCGGGAGCGCCCCTGCCACCCGCCGCGCCGTTGCCCGACAGTCCGCCGCCACCGGCGGAACAACCGGCCCGGAGCACGGCGAGCGCGGACGGCGGGACGGGTGCTGCGGGGCTACCACCGGCAATTCCGGTTGACGAGCTGCTGCCACCGCGACCGCCAGACGACGTCAGGGTGCCGCCGGCGCCGCCACCGCCTGCCGCGGTGGTCCCGTTGGGTCCATCCTGCGCCGCGGTCGGTGGCATGCATCCGGCATCGGTCGCGCCGGGCCCGCGCAGGTTGGTACCGTGACTGCTGGCGTCGAGCCCGCCCCCCTCGATCTTGATCGTGTCGGCCGCTACGAGAACGAGCGGTCGCGCGCCGATGACCTGGATCGGCGTTGGGGCGTTCAGCGAGATCGAGGTCGCGACGATGAAGCAGGCGTTGGACTGGTTCGCCATCTTCCACGACACCGGCTGGTCCGGCAGACACAGCGGGCTGAGATCGGTGTTGATCTCCGTGGGGTTCGTGATCATCAGCGGCATCGTCGGCGCCGCCGGCAGGCAGACGAGCCAGCCCGCCGGCCCGAGGCAGAATTCGCCGGCGTCTTGGGCAACGCCCTCGTTGCCCCCACCACCGGCATCGCCGAGCTTGAAGTCATCGATCCCGAGGATCGAGCTGCAACCGGTCGCAGCGATCGCAGAGACAACCAAGAGGCCACGCATCGCGTGAGGGTATCGCACGTCCGCGTGGGTCACGGCACCACGGAAACCTCGGGAGAGGCCACTGATCGACGTTGTCCGCGATCCCTCGTTGGATTACCCTCTGGTCGTGTTCGGGGTTGGCACCATTCTCGCGGGCAAGTACCGCATCGAGCGGCTCCTGGGTGAAGGCGGCATGGGCATGGTCGTCGCGGCCACCCACCTCCACCTCGGCACCCAGGTCGCGCTGAAATTTCTGCTCGCCGAGATGGCGGGCAACCAGAACATGGCCGAGCGCTTCATGCGCGAGGCGCGTGCGTCGGCGCTGCTCAAGAGCGAGCACGTCTGCCGGGTGTCCGACGTCGGCATGCTCGATAACGGCGCGCCGTACATCGTGATGGAGCTGCTGACCGGTCAGGACCTCTCGCAGATCCTCCGCACGCATGGCCCGCTCAGCATCGGAATCGCCGCCGATTACATGCTGCAGGCATGCACCGCGATCGCCGAGGCGCACGGGGCCGGCATCGTCCACCGCGATCTCAAGCCCGGCAACCTGTTCTGGACGCAGAAGCCCGACGGCTCGACGCTGATCAAGGTCCTCGACTTCGGCATCGCAAAATCGACCGGCACCGCTAACTTCAGCATGACGCAGACGTCGGCGGTGATGGGCTCGCCGGGCTACATGTCTCCCGAGCAGCTCAAGTCGAGCAAGGAAGTCGATGCGCGCAGCGATATCTGGTCGCTCGGCTGCGTGCTGTTCGAGCTCGTGACAGGTCGGCCGCCGTTCCATGGCGAATCGATCACCGAGCTCGCGCTCCGGGTCGTGATGGATCCGACGCCGCAGCTTCCGCCCGCGTTCCCGCGGCCGTTCGAGGGCGTGATCGCACGATGCCTCGAGAAGGATCCCGCGAAGCGCTACCAGAACGTCGCCGAGCTGGCGGCCGGGCTCGCGCCATTCGCAGGTCCGCGCGGTGCCGATCTCGCGAGCGCCGTGAACCGCGTGCTGCGCGGCGCGCAGGTCCCGGTGACCGTGCCGATGGGACATTCGTCGACGCCGACCCCGACGACGCTCGGCAACGCGACCGGCATGGTGTCCGCGGCACCAACAAAGAAGCGTGGCGCGGTGATCGCCGCGATCGCGGCCGTCGGCATCATCGGCGGCATCGTCGCGATCGCGCTGACGATGGGCGGCGGCAAGCAGGACGACCAGCGCCCGGCCAAGATCGCCGAGCCTGCCGCGGCGCCGACCCCGCCTGCGACCCCGACCCCGACCCCGCCTGCGACCGCGACCCCGACCCCGCCTCCGATCGACAAGCCGCCCGCCACCGCCACGCCCGTTGTGACCGCCACGACGCCGACCACGCCGCCGGGCACGACGCCCGATCCAACACCGACGGCGCCGGCGAATACCGCGACGGACACCTCGAAGCCCGCGACGACGACGACGAAGCCCACGTCGACGACGAAGCCCGCGACGTCGACGTCGAAGAAGCCGACCACGAAGAAGCCGACCACGAAGAAGAAGCTGGAGGACGTTGGTGACAGCCGTTTGTGATCGGGCATTCGTCGTCGGGATCGTCGTCGCGCTGTGCGCGGGCACTGCAGAGGCTCAGACGCCGACACCCGCCGATGCCGCGTTCAAGCGTGGCCGCGAGCTCTTGAAGGCCGGCAAGTATGCCGACGCGTGCATCGAGTTCGAGCACAGCAACAAGCTCGATCCACAGCTCGGCACCGAGTTCAACATCGCGCAGTGCAGCGAGAAGGTCGGCAAGCTCGCGCGTGCGCTCGAGCTCTATCGAAACCTCCTCGCACGCGACGCCAACCCGCAGCGCAAGGTCGTGGTCGCCGAGGCGATCCCGAACCTCGAGGCGCGCGTCCCCAAGCTGATCGTCCGGGCCGCGACGCCGCCCACCGGCCTGAGTGGTTTGCTGGTGACGCTGCAGCCCGTGCAGAGCGTCGTCCCGCCGCGCGCGATCGAGGTCAACAAGCCGCTCGAGGTGGACCTCGGCGAGTACACGCTGGTCGCCAAGGGTGGCGGGATCCGTGACTGGACCGCGACCGCGAAGATCGACACCGAAGGCAAGACCACGACGCTCGAGATCCCGGTCGACGGCATCCCGGCGAAGCCGCTCGTCGGCGGCACGACGCCCCCGATCGCCGGTCCTGCGCCCGATGGCGGCACCGGCGGCACCGTCGGCACCGACGAACCCGACGCCCCACCCAGGTCGCGGCGCAAGACCTACGCGGTCGTCGCGATGGGCGTCGGCGGCGCCGCGCTGATCGGCGGCGTGGTGTTCGGGTCGATGGCGCGCAGCAAGTGGAGCGAAGCGAAGGACGTCTGCGGCGGCACGACGTGCACGTCGATGGCGGACCTCGAGCGCGCCAACGAGCTCGGCGATGCCGCGAGCAGCAAGGCCTCGATCTCGACGATCCTCGTGATCGCAGGCGGGCTCGCCGCCGCCGGCGGAGTCGTCCTCTGGGTCACCGCACCGAGCAAGCACGAGGTCCGGATGACGGCCACGCCGGCTCCCGATGGCGGCGCGTTCGTGGTGTCCGGGCGGTTTTGAGCCGCCGGGGCACGGCGGATGCAGGTGCTCGCTGGTGCGTCGGGGACGCTGCCAGGAGGCCACCATGCACCGAACCGTCGAGAGAATGCTGCGGACGAACCCGGAACCGCCGTTCGCCCCAGCCGACGCGCTGAGCGCCTGCATCCGCGCGTGTATCGAGACCGCGCAGGTCTGCACCGCCAGTGCAGATGCCTGCCTTGGCGAGCACTTGCCCGGGCGTCTCGACGCCTGCATCCGGTTGAACCTCGACTGCGCCGATATCTGCAGCACGGCGTCGCGGATCCTCAGCCGTCAGCAGAACCCTGACCTCGCGATCGTCGCGATGATGATCGAGCTGTGCGCTGCCGCCTGTGACGCGTGCGCGCGCGAGTGCGATCGCCACGCGGAGCACGCGCACTGCCAGATCTGCGCAGCCGCCTGTCATCGCTGCTTCCAGGCCTGCAGGTCGATGATGACGGGCGCCCCGACCGACTACCTGGCGCACTGACCGGCATTCCGTTGGACGGCTCACCGTCCAAAACCTCGACACGACCCACATTCCAGGCGTAACACTGGGAGCGGGGATGTCAGTTGCCCTCGGCATCGATCTAGGTACCACCAACTCGGTGGCCGCCATCGCGACGCCCACCGGCGTCGAGTTCATCCTCGGTCCGCGTGGCGATCGGGTGCATCCGTCCGTGGTCGCGTTCCCGACCAGTGGCGGCGTGGTCGTCGGCCAGGATGCCAAGCGCTACCGGCTGACCGAGCCTGGCAACGTCATCCACTCGGCAAAGCGGTTCATCGGCCAGAACATCCGGGCGCCGCTCGTGCAGCTCGCGATGACGGGCGTCCGTTACAAGGTCGTCGAGGGGCCAAACCAGCAGCCGATCGTCGAGGTCCGCGACCGCCGGCTCACGATGCCCGAGATCTCGTCTCACGTGCTCCTCCACCTCAAGCGGTGCGCGGAGCGCCAGCTCGGGGCCCACGTCAAGGAAGCCGTGATCACGGTGCCGGCGAACTTCACCGACGGCCAGCGCCAGGCGACGAAGGAGGCGGGTCGGCTCGCCGGGCTCGACGTCATGCGCCTGATCAACGAGCCGACCGCGGCCGCGCTCGCCTACGGGTTTGGTAAGGAGCACAAGCAGCTGATCGCGGTGTTCGACTTCGGCGGCGGCACGTTCGACGTCAGCATCCTGCGGCTCAACGGCGACGTCTTCGAGGTCCTCGCATCGGACGGCGACTTCTTCCTCGGTGGCGACGATCTCGATCGCGCGCTCGCCGAGGTGCTCGCAGCCGAGTGCCATCGCATGTTGCACTTCGATCCGCGCCCGCACGCGTCGATCATGATGAAGCTGTCGATGGGCGCCGAGGCGATCAAGTGTCACCTCTCCGACAACGACATCGCCGAGGGTGACATCGACGGCATTGACATGCCGGGCGGTGGGCTCGGCAAGCTGTCGTTCCAGATCCAGCGCAAGCACTTCGAGGATCTGATCAACGGCTACATCGAGCGCACGATCGACGTCACGCGCGGCGTGATCGTTGCTGCGGGCTTCAACCCGAGCGACATCAGCGACGTGCTGTGCGTCGGCGGCTCGACGCGGATCCCGCTCGTCCGTCAACGCCTCGCCGAGGTCTTCGGCAAGCCGCCCAACACGTCGGTCAATCCCGACGAGGTCGTCTCGCAGGGCGCGGCGATCCAGGCCGGCAGCCTGTCGGCGAACCTGTCGTCGGGAACCGGTATGGGCGCCCGCGATGCTGTCGCCACTGCGGGTCACTCGTCGCTCGCCGGCGCGGGCCGCAGCGGCAAGACGTTGCCGATGGGCGCGGCGAAGCGGCCGATCCTGATGGACGTCAACCCGGCGACGCTGGCGATCCAGACCGTCGGCGGCTTCACCGACCGGCTGCTCGACAAGAACTCGCCGATCCCGATCGAGAAGACGCGCGTGTTCACCACCGCCCGCGACAACCAGACCCGGGTCGAGATCGACTGCTGCCGTGGCGAGGAGCGCAAGTACAGCGCCAACGAGCCGCTCGGGACGTTGATCCTCGACGGTCTCCAGCCCAAGCCGCGCGGCGATCTCAAGGTCGAGGTGTCGTTCCGCGTCGACGCCGATGGCATCCTCCATGTCAGCGCGAGTGATCCGGACTCGGGGATGCGACAGGAAGCCCATCTCCAGGTGCTCGGTGCGCCAACCGCCGAGGACGCGTGAGCGTTCGCTCCGACGTCTTGCTGTGGGCCCAGCGGGTCGTCGCGACGAAGGACCCGCCGCCACACACCGTGCTCGACATCCCGCAGGGCTCGACGATGGACGACGCGCAGGCGGCGTTCCACAAGATCGCGCGGATCGCGCATCCGGACCTCCACCGCACGACGCTCGACGAGGCCGAGCTCGAGCTGGTGACGCTCGCGTACTCGCGCGCGGCCGCGGCGTACCAGGACTACCGCAGCCAGCGCATGCAGACCTCGCGAATGAAGCCACTCGCGAAGGACGCGGTCATTCCAGGCGCCCGCAAGATCACGACGACCGCAGCGCCGCCCCCCGGCCAGGCCGCGCCCGGCGCGAGCTCGATGTCGTCGAAGGCGCTGATCCATTACCGGAAGGCCGAGCTGTCGTTACGACGCGGCGATCTCCGGGCGGCGCTGTTGAGCCTCAAGATGGCGATCGCGGCCGACCCGCAGTCCGCGGTGCTCCGCAGCGCGCTCGTCGAGGTCGAGGCCGAGCTCGCGAAGAAGTAGCCCCAGACGCGAAGCGGCTGGCGGACGCGGCGTGCGAAGCACACCAGGGATACTCGAGCCGGAGCGCAGCGGAGGCGAAGAACCCTTAGGGAGGGGACCCAGTTGCCAGGAGGGCGTCCTTGTGACCAACTCCTAGCGCCATGTCGCCCCGAACGACAACGGGAACCTCGATCACCGGACACGGGATCTGGCACCCCGAGACCATCCTCGCTAACCCGGAGCTCTGTGTCGCCTTCAACGAGTTCGCGCGCCGCCAGAACGCGAAGCACGCCGACGAGATCGCGGCTGGCAAGCGCGAACCGCTGAAGGAATCGTCCCCCGAGTTCATCATCAAGGCGTCGGGGATCATCCACCGCTATGTCGAGGACAAGACGGGTCTGCTCGATCCCGATCGGATGTGTCCGAACATCAAGGATCGCCCGGAGGACCAGCTCAGCATCCAGGCCGAGTACGCGGTGAACGCCGGCAAGCGTGCGCTCGAGCGAGCGGGCAAGACCGGCGAGGACGTCGATCTCGTCGTGCTCGGCGCCTCGAACTTGCAGCGTCTCTATCCGGCGCTCGCGATCGAGGTGCAAAACGCACTCGGCGCGCGCGGCTATGGCTTCGACATCTCGCTCGGCTGCTCGGCCGCCACCGGCGCGGCGCAGCTCGCGATCCAGGCCGTGCGGCTCGGCCAGGCGAAGTGCGCGCTGGTCGTGGTGCCGGAGCTGACCACCGGCCACATGAACTGGCGCGACCGCGATAGCCACTTCATC
>JBKJUF010000110.1:0-5339 GCA_046590445.1 Kofleriaceae bacterium | reverse complement strand
AATGCCGCTCACTTAGCGACGCGTTCGCAAAACGCTTCCCGGTTCCAGATTGGCCGCCAAGGCGCCAAATCGCCAAGGTTTGACTTCCGCTCTCTCGTGCTACCGCCGCGAGCACGCTCCCCTGAAAAAACCCGACCGTGCTCGGCGCCTTGGCGGCCAATCTGGCGAGGCGTGCGAGGTCGTAACGAGCGAGGCCGCTAAAGTGAGCGGCATTGCCTCTAAGTCCGCAGAGACGAGGAATCGTGACCTCGGAGCACAAGCCCCACCCCGAGAACGTCCCCGGGCCCTTTTACGTCGAGGTTGGATGCTGCCTCGCATGTGGCGTGCCGCAGTCGCTCGCCCCCGAGCTGTTTGACGAGGATGCCGAGCACAACTGCTTCGTGAAGCGGCAGCCGCACACGACAGCGGAGACGGATTCGATGCTGAGGGTTGTCGCGACTCAGGACATCGGCTGCATTCGCTATCGTGGAACGGACCAAGCAACGCTTCGTCGTCTCGTCGAGGCAGGCGAGGCTGCCCAATGTGACGCCGGGCCGCCACCCGACGTGCATCAGGTGCGGCGCGATCACGTTACCTTTGTCGCCGAAGAGCGTGGCGCTGCCTGGACCGGACCAGCCGTCCTCCAACGACTTCTCCGACAGCTGGCCGGGCATCCGTACTTCAATTACAAGGCGACCCCGATCTCGGAAGATGAAGCCCGACGGGTAACTGCGGTCTCGGTCTCGTGGTTTCAGGACAACTTTCATCGGATCGAAATATCAGCGACGCGAGAGCCCGGCCGCCACGTACTGCGTCACTTCGGGCCACCACGGTTGTCGGATACGCTGCATGACTGGTTAGCGGCCGACGATGCCTTCGGCGATGTCCGCTGGCAGACCGAGGCCGAATGGGAAGCTCGTGGCTCGTGGCAGCGGACACCCTGGTAGCAGGAGCGAGAAGACCGCCTGCTCAAATATGCCGAGCGGTATAGTTTGTCCTTGCGAACTATACCGAACGGTATAATCATCCGGCCATGCGCCAGACGCCGCTCGCCGCTCCCCTCGTGCTGCGCTCCGGCGCGACCCTCCCGAACCGACTCGCCAAGGCGGCGATGTCCGAGGTGCTCGGCGACAAGCTGACCGGTGGGCCAAGCGAGGAGCTGATCCAGCTCTACGAGCGCTGGGGCCGGAGCGGGGCAGGGCTCCTGATCACCGGCAACGTGATGGTCGACCGCGGCGGCATGGGCGAGCCCGGCAACGTGATCGTCAGCGACGATCGCCACCTCGGGCAGTTCCAGCGCTGGGCGACGGTCGCGCAGGCGCATGGGGCCCGGCTGTTCATGCAGCTCAACCACGCCGGCCGCCAGTCACCCCGCCGGCTGGTCCCCCGGCCGGTCGCGCCGAGCTGCGTGCCGATGAAGGGCTTCGGCGGGATGTTCGCGAAGCCGCGCGCGCTGAGCGAGCCCGAGATCGAGGCGCTGATCGCGCGGTTTGCCGTGGTGGCGCGGGTTGCCCAGCAGGCGGGCTTCGCCGGCGTCCAGCTTCACGCGGCGCACGGCTATCTGGTCTCGCAGTTCCTGTCCGCGCGCACGAACCTCCGCGACGACGCGTGGGGCGGCGACCCCGAGCGCCGCAGCCGGTTCCTGCTCGCGATCGTGCGCGCGATCCGCGCCGCCGTCGGGCCCGGCTTCCCGATCGCGGTCAAGCTGAACTCGGCGGACTTCCAGCGCGGCGGCTTCACGATCGAGGAATCGATGAACGTCGCGCGTGCGCTCGAGGACGCCGGCGTCGATCTCCTTGAGGTGTCGGGCGGCAACTACGAGAGCCCGGCGATGGCCGGCTCGGGCGAGCTGCCGGCGGAGCAGCGCGCGTCGTCGCGTGACCGGGAGGCCTACTTCCTCGAGTACGCGCGGCAGATCCGCGGGGTGACGAAGATGCCGATCATGCTGACGGGCGGGATGCGCAGCCGCGCGGTGATGGAGGCGGCGCTCGCGTCACGCGCGGTCGACGTGGTCGGGCTCGCCCGGCCGATGACGCATGCACCCGAGCTACCGACGCGGCTGCTCGATGGCACGCTCGACGCAGCCCCCACCGTGAAGATCCGCAGCCGGTTCCGGCTGATCGACGACGCGCTCCAGGTGATGTGGTTCCAGGCGCAGATCCACGAGCTCGGTGCGGGTCGCGAGCCCGACCTCGCGCTCGGCACGTGGACCGCGATCTGGCGCGGCTTCCGCGCGAACATGAAGGGTGGCAAGCACGAGCAGCAGGCGCTCGACACCGGCACCTTGCCGAAGGTCGCGTGACCGAGCTTCTCCGAGGTCACGGCAAGGGCGAGCGCACGCGCAAGAAGCTCGTCGATGCGACCGCGGCGCTGCTGCGCCGCCAGGGCTATCACGCGACCGGCCTCTCCGAGATCGTCGGCGAGAGCGGCGCGCCGCGCGGCTCGCTGTACTTCTACTTCCCCGGTGGCAAGGACGCGCTCGCGTGCGCGGCGCTCGCGGCGAGCAGCCTCGAGTGGCGCGAGCGCATCGGGGCCGCGGTCGCGGGTGCGCGAGATCTTGGCGCGGCGCTCGCGGCGGTCGTAGGGTTGCTCGCCGCGGATCTCGAGGCGTCCGACTGGCAGCACGGTTGCCCGGTCGCCGCGGTCGCGCTCGAGGCGACGTCGCCGGTCGTCCGCGCCGCGATCGAGGCGCACTACACCGCGTGGCAGGAGATGATCGCGCAGCACATCGCGACCTATGGCATCGCGAAGCCGGCCGCGAAGCAGCTCGCGGTAGTCGCGCTCGCGGCGATCGAGGGCGCGATGCTGCTCGCGCGGGTCCACCGCTCGCGCAGCCCGCTCGTCACGGTGGGCGCCGCGCTGCGGGCGATGGCCGCGACCGCGCGTCCCGTCAGCGGGGCGACGCCCTCGACGAAGCGCCGCCGGCGTACGTAAGACTCTCGGACGGCCTGCGCTACCTGACGACACCGAGGATCCAGCAGCGGGTGGCCGAGCTCGCTGCCTTCGACCGCGTCCGCCTCCAGAGGAGGAATGGCCGATCAGCTCGCGAGAGGACCCGGCGTCTCGCGCGTCCGGATCGGTTTACCGGCGCGGCGCCACCCCTCGCGTAGCAGCCAGGTCTCCGGTGAAGCAGCAGGCCACGGTACGTACGTGGCGGGGAGCCTTGTCAGCGTGTAGTCGGCCCAGCCATCGAACGACACTGCTGTCGAGTAGGGATCGAGGATCGCCGCACGCTGGCGCGGGCCGCGCAGGTCTTCGTGGTGACGACGCCAGTTGTTGAGCACGTAGGCGATCGTGTTGCGCACCTGACGAGGCGTGGTGAGGGCGGTCGCGTGATAGCGATACGCGAACACCTTGCCGGTGCGCCCGTGCAGCGCGTTGATTCGCCGTGCGAGACAGATCGCGAAGCTGCGCATCCCGCTCACCAGCGCGGCCTTGTTCGCGGCCTCGATGATGAGGTGCAGGTGATTGTGCTGCAGCGACGCGTGGACGATGCGAAAGCCTGGTAGGGCGGCCGCCTTCGCGAGCGCCTGGCTGATCGCGGTGAAGCCCGCCGTCGTGCGTAATCGCGGCACGTCCCGTCGTACGCGCATCACGATGTGCAGCGGATGTCGTGCGACGTGCTCGGGTCGCAGGCGATGCAGCGGATCGCGACGGTCGCGGCTCTTCTTGCGGCCGGCGCCGGCACGCTGGCCACCCCAGGTGCGGTTCTCCAGAACCAGATCTTGCTGCTCGCCCGCCATCTTGATTAGGGCGATAAGATTTAAAATGACCATCGTCAAGCCACAAGTCCTCGGGTGTCACATTGCAGACAGCAGAAGTGTCATCAAATCGCGCCTCGTCGCGTCGACCTCCCTCTCTCCATTCCAAAAAAATCTCTGCGACGGAGCGCGTGCGCGAGGGCAAGCGCGGTGGAGCCTGTCGGGCACGCGCGGGCATGTCGCTGCGTTCACGCCGGCGCGTGTCCACAGGATTCACCGCGACGCCCGGCGTTCTCCACCGTCGCACCGGCCGAGACGCGCGCATCGCCCGCGGGGGCTCGGGGTTCCTGCCGGCACGTGAGACGCCCGCGTCCATGCGGTTGGCGCGTACGCACCGCCAGCCAGGGCATCGACGAGGCACCCCGGGCACGCGTAAGCTTTCCGTCGTGGAGCAGACCTTCCACCCGCTGACCGAGGACGACGCCAGGCGGCTTGCCGAGCAACGCGCGCTCGTCGAGCGTTACCTCGGCAACGATCCCAAGAACCTCGAGAACTACGCGGCGCCCGCCGGCAAGCTCGGCCTGTTGCGCGCGATCCTCGAGGCCCGGCTGTTCACCGCGTCGCATACCTACGAGCTGCAGTGCCTCGGCGTCGTGCTCGGCGACGTGTTCGTGCAGGCCTGCGGCTGGCAGTGGCGGATCGTCGAGGACGACCTTGGCCGCGATCCCTGCATCAAGGTGGCGGGCTCCTCGGTCGTGCTCTATCCGCTGACGATGATCTCGAAGCGCGTCGAGCACGGCCATGCCGTCGACGTGTTCGCGCTGTTCGACGAGATCGCCGCCGATGCCGAGCTCCGCGTCGGCCAGGCCGCGCGGCTGCCGGACTGAGCGTTCGGGGATTCCTCCGGTCTCCTCAGGTCTCCTGGATCATCGCTCAGCTCGGCCGGGCTGCGCAGGTTGCCTGGATTCTGGTGAAGCTCACGCCCTCACGTTCGCCGACGTTGCGCCAGCTGACGTAGATCGGCTGCCCTGCCGCGACGCCGGGCACGATCACCTGCACTTGCTCGACATTGTCGCGCTCGACGCGCATCGTGATCCAGCCGACGTCGAGCACTGGCCCGTTGCCCACCTCGCTGTACGCCGCGGAACCAGCAAAGGTGTCACCGGCGACTGGCGTGCTGAAGTACGCGACCCATTGCTTGCCGTCGTCGCGCACGAACGGCGCCTCGACCACGAGGGGTGGAGGTGGTGGAACGTTCGTGCAGCTGGCGTCGCTGCACATGAAGGCCAGCGAACATGTCGCCGCCGGTCCGTCGACGCTGGCGACGTCGTCCCCCGCTCCTGCATCGGCCGTCACCGACGACGACTCCGAGCAGCTTGCCGACAGCAAGAGGCCCAAGATGATCTCGCGACAGGCGATCATGTGCGGAGGCTCGCACGTCCGTCCTCGCTCGACGCCTGACATCTCCTGGGTGGACCGAGGTGCCGACGGTGCACCGGTGGACCTGGTGCAGGTCAGGTGAAGGTGGCGATTTCCACGACCTGCCGGATCTCGAGCGCGAGCTCCTCGCCTTCATCGACGAATGGAACGAGGAGGCAGCGCCCTTCAACTGGACGGAGAAGTCGTTCGAGAAGACGCTGGCGAAGGTGGACGCGGCGC